>JAPLSM010000183.1 GCA_026398635.1 Spirochaetota bacterium
GAAACCTCCGGAGCCGTTGTACGTGTTCCGGTTGTTCAGCGTGAGTGCACCCTGCGCCTGCAGCTGGTGCAGCTCCGCCATCTTGGCCTCGAGCATCCGGGACACGACGTCGTGGATCCACTGCGGCCTTTCCACGAGGTCCATGAAGAGCGGCTCGATGCCGCGCCACTTCGCCAGCGTGTCCATGGGACCCCAGCCTCGGAAGCTTCCGTCGAGTTGGGTCTCCACCGACAATGTGCCGCCCAGGAGGTCCTGCAGCCGGGCAGCGTTCCGCCTGGTCGCCTCCCAGTCCACGCGGATCTCCGGCGCCGCGATCCGCCGGACGTCCGCCTCGTCGACCAGCACGGGATCGATCCGGAAGGCGCCCTTGTGCTGCGATGGCTCGGTGCGGGCTTCGTCGAACCCGTAGCCGGTGCTGTGGACGACCGTGGGGTTACCGACGACCGGCTCGACGACGCTGTCGTCACGAAGGTGATCGGCGTAGTAGAGCCGGACGCGCAGATCCTGTTCCAGAGACCGGGTGAAGGCATCCTCCGTCTCCCATTCCCAGTCCGCCATCACCTCCTCCCACGATCCTTCGGGGAAGATCAGCACCATAGGGCGGACGTGCTCCAGGGCGTTCTTGCGCGTCCACAGGTCGATCTTCTCCTGCTGGTCCGGTCGGGAGGCGACCTCTTGCACCTTTCTGGCAAGCTCCCTGATACGGTCGGTGGTTTTGCGCGGTATCGTGTCCATCACGCCATCTGGCATCGCCTTCACTCCTGAGCCGATGGCTGCCCGCGCCATGGTTGGAAAGGAATCCCCTGCGCACGCTGCCGCCCGATGGCGTGGTACGCCGGGACGATTGGACGGCTGGGATTGCAGCGCCGTAGCGCTGCAATCCCCAACCGCCACTTAACTCCTAACCGAGAGGTCTGCTACTTCTTGTTCAGGTCCGCCAGCATCTGCGGAAGCCCGATCTCGTTGATGTACTTCGTGTATTCGGCGGAGTACGCAGCGTAGTCGATCGCCCCCATGATGTACTTGCCGACGAGCGCCGTCTTCTTGGAATAGAGGTCGCTGTCGATGGCCCAGTAGGCGTTCATGTCGAGGGTGGGGCGGACCTTGTCCTCCTGCTTGAAGAACGGCACGGACCACTTCCTGACCGTCATGATGTCGTCGTATTCGCGCTGGCTGATGGCATCGAATTTGAACGGATACGTCCATCCGGTCTTGATGGGCGGGAACTTCTGGCCATGGTAGCCGACGCCGCTGTTCGGCAGCCCGGTCAGCTTCATGACGCCGTCGACCACCGTGAAGTCGAAACCCTCGATCCCGCGGCTCGAGGCGATGATCCCGTCATCCTTCAGGAAGAACCAGTCGAAGAACGTGTTGAACACGAACTCCGGATTCCGCGTCTTTGCGTTGATGCCATAGTCGACCGTGGGGGGGTCGTAGGAAAGGCCGAACGTCCCCTTCTTGGTCTTGAACGGCGGGACCGGAACCATGCGTCCTTCGATCTTGTTGTCCTGCATGCCCTTCATGAAGGAGTCGCCGGTGTCCTCCCACATGATGCACGATCCGGCCACGCCGGCCCCGCTCCTGTTCCGCACGTCACCGTACCCGATGGTCGGCATCTCCTTGTCGAGCAGTCCCCGCGCGTAGAGATCCCTCATGAAATCCAGGTACTCCTTGAATTCGGGTGTGAGGTAGAAGTCCTGGAACTTGCCGTCCTTCTTCATCACCTGGTTGAAGCAGCCCCAGGCGAGCGAGAACACGTCATGCGGCCAGATGGAGTTGGCCATCGTCATCGGGATCACCTGCTTACCCGCCGGAGCCAGGTTCGGCGCGTTCTTGAACGCCACGAGCGCTGCGACGATCTCCTCCATGGATTTCGGCATCTTCAGACCGAGCTTGTCCAGCCAGTCCTGCCGGATCCAGAAGTTCATCCACGCGCCCTCGGAGGCTGCCATCCCGGTCGTCTTGCCCATGTACACGCCGCCGCGGAAGACCTGCGGCTTTTCCTTCTTGAGCTGCTTGAAACCGGGGCTTTTATCGATGTAGGCATCGAGGGGCGCCAGGAACCCCTGCTTCGACAGGGCTTGATGGCTGTTGGCCTCTAACAGCGTGCAATCCGCGGCATCCCCCCCCACGAACATGGCCTGGATCTTGTCCTGCCAGCGATCCTTCGCGACGCTGATGACCTCGAGGGTGACCCCCGTATCCTTCTTGAACAGGGCCTCAAAGGCCGCCACCGGCTCCGGGGTCTGGTAGCCCCAGTAGGTGGAATAGGTGATCTTCTCCATCGCGGCTCCGCCTTCGTCCTTGCCCGTGGCAAAGGCGAGCATGCCGCATGCGATCACCAGCAGAATGCACAGAATCCCTCTTCTCATCGCTTTCCTCCTTGGCTAGAGTTTAAAAAGCTCTGTTGAATACCGTCGCCCCTCCTGTCCGGTCACCTCCCCTCCTTTCCCGATCTTCAGCGTTCAGCCCTTCACGGAGCCGAGCATGATCCCCTTGACGAATTGCTTCTGCAGCAGCGGGTACACGATCATCACGGGGATGATGGCCACGACGATGGTCGTGTACTGGATGTTCTCCGTGAACCGTTGCTGATCACGCGTGGTGGTATGGAGCGCCTCCTCTTCCATCACCAGGCTCCTGAGGATCACCTGGAGCGTGTGCTTGGTCGCATCGTTGATGTACAGGATGATGTCGAAGTACTTGTTCCAGGCCCCCATCATGTAGAAGAGCGCGATCGTGGCGATCGCCGGCAAGGCGACCGGCACCATGATGCGCGCCAGGATCAGCACCTCGGGGCAGCCGTCCATGCGCGCGCTTTCGACGAGGGAATCGGGAATGCTGGAGAAGTAGTTGCGGATGATGATCGTGTTGAACGACGAGATGGAGGAGATCAGCACAATGGGCAGATAGGAGTTCATGAGTCCCAGCTGCCGTACCAGGAGATAGCGGGGAAGGAAGCCGAGGCTGATCATCATGGGGAGAATGAGCAGGAAGTTGAGCGTCCTGCGCCACAGCAGCTCCTTGCGGGAGAGGGGATACGCAAGGAGCAGCGTCAGCACCAACGCCACGACGGTGCACACGACGGTGAGATATACGGAGTTGAGCAGCGGCCGTAGGATCATGCCCGCGCTGATCACGTAGGCATAGTGCTTCAGGGTGAAGCCCTTGGGGAAGATCCGGAAGGAGGTGTCGGAGTCGACCGAGAACGTGAGCTGGACGACGTACAGCAGGGGCAGGAAGATGAGCAGCGCGAACAGCCCCATGAAGACGTACGTGGAGCCGACGAAGATATTCTCCATCGGACTCCTCTTGAGGTAGCTCCGCGACACGGCTAGAACACCCCCTCTTCACCGAGCGCTCTCGCCGCTCTGTTCGTGGCCAGCACCAGGACGAGGCAGATCACGGCCTTGAACACGCTGACGGCCATCGCATAGCTGATCTGCATGTCCGCGATACCCGTCCGGTAGGCATAGAGATCGATGACGTCGGTCACGTCCCGCACGATGGGCTTGCACATGATCAGAACCTGCTCGAAGATCTCCAGCATGTTCCCGACCCTGAGGATCAGCATGATCACGATCGTCGACCGGATGCTCGGCAGGGTGATATGCCAGATCTGACGGAACTTGTTCGCCCCGTCCACGATCGCCGCCTCGTACAGGTCGGGCGAAATGGCGGTCAGGGCCGCCAGGTAGACGATGGCCCCGTAGCCCGCCCCCTGCCAGATGTCGGACGTGACCAGGATCCAGCGGATGTACTTCTCGGAAGCGAAGAAGTAGGTCGACTCCTGCCCGAAGAGGGTGGCGATCTGTGCGTTGATGCTGTTCTGGGGGGCGAGGATCTTGAACCAGATCGAGGCGATGACGACCCAGGACAGGAAGTGGGGGAAGTAGATGATGGTCTGCACGCTTTTCTTGTACCAGCTGACCATGATCTCGTTGAGAAGAAGCGCGATGACGATGGGGACGGGGAAGTACAACAGGAGCTTCATCCCGTTGATGATCAGCGTATTCGCGAACGCGCGCCGGAACACCGAGAGCCGGAAGAGCTTCGCGAAATTGGCCCATCCGATGAAGGAGACCTGGTCGGGCGGCACCTCGCCGAAGTTCGTGAACGCCCAGCTCACCTTGATGAACGGGACATAGTGGAACAGGACGAAGACC
>JAPLSM010000391.1 GCA_026398635.1 Spirochaetota bacterium
CCTGGCGATCGCCTTGGCGGCCAGCGCGTCGCCATCCCGCCTCAGCTCCGCGATTTCCAGGGCGTCGGCGCGGCGACCCGCCTCCGCGTTGCCGGGGTCGAGGTCGGCGATCCGGCGCCAGGCCGCCCTGGCCACGCTGAAGGATCCGGCCTCTTCGTACATCCGGGCGCGCGCCGCGGCCATGACCGGGTCGTCCGCATCTTTTCCGGCCCGCAGGGCCACGAGCTTCTCCTCGAACGCGTTGGGCGCCCCGGTCTGGCGCGCCATCTCCCGATCGAGGAGCTTGACGATGCGCCGGCCCGAGACGTCGTCGAGGTAGATCAAACCGCGCGGCCAGTCGACGGCGAGGCCGGCCGCCTGGGGCAGGGCCTCGTTCGCCGCGCCGGCAACGCGCTCGAGACTCCATATCGGGGCGCCGTCTCTGCTGAACCGTGTCAGCCTGCCGCTCGCGAACAGCACGAAGCTACCGTCGGGACCGACGCTCATGGCGAGCGGAAACGGGAGCGCGGAGGATTCGAGGAGGGGGAGCACGAAATCCGCGACCGCGCCCTCGGCCGTGTGGATCCTGAGCCCCGGCAGCAGGTGGTCCCACACCCAGATCGACCCGTCGGGCGCCACCGCGAACGTGTAGACGGTGTGCGAGTCGCTGGCGTACAGGGGGAGGTCCTGCTTCCGCGTGCCCAGCATCCGGAACGCGCGCCGGCCCGTGATGTCGACAGCCACGACGCTGCCGTCCGGCGCCGCGGCGAGAAACGTCGTGCTCAGCTCGGTGCCGATCGGCAATCGCTGCGGCTCCTTCGCACCCGGCGCGATCCGGTAGAGTTCCTTGCCCATGCCCGGCTTGAGGATGAGGCTCCCCGAGGGCGTGACCATCACGCCGTAGGCGTAGGTCATGTTCCCGCGTTCGGCGAGCACGGCGCCCGGCTCTGCGACGATCCGCATGAACCGGTCGAGCTGCCAGCACGCGGCACCGAAGGAGACGAGCAGCGTCCCGTCGGCCTGCACGGCGATCCCCGTGGGCGTGAAGGGATACTGGGTGGTGCGGATGTCCTCGGGCGAGAGCTCGTCTACGAACACCGGGGCCTTGCCCGGGGCCGGGACGCTCCCCGAGAGCAGGCTCCAGCGCGCGAAGATGCTGCGGGCGATGTACAGCGGCAGGTCGTCAGAGGGCTGCGCGAGCCAGACGATCGGAGCGGCTTCGGTGCCGTCCTTGATGCGCCGCAGCACGGCGCTCAGGACGAACGATTTCGCGTCGCGCGAGACCACGGTCTTCAGCGCATACGTGGCGCCGGCCCCTTCGGTGACGGCCAGCGAGTCGCCGTGCAGCGCGGCGAGGGTGGAGCGTGCCCGCTCGAGGACGGTATCGACGATCTTCGCGAGGTCCGCGTCCTTGCTGCCCAGCACCGGCTGCTCGAAGACGATCCGGTCGAGCGCCGGGGCTGCAAGCGTACCGCACGACAGCAGCACGAGCGCGAGCACCAGCTTCCAGGGATTCATGGGACAATTATAGTTCCGCAGCCCCGTGGTTGCCACAAGAAACACGCCCGGGAGCCGAGGCCGTCGGCTACAGCGTCGCCAGGAACCCCCCGTCCACGTAGAGCACCTGGCCGGTGATGAAGGACGCAGCGGGTGAGCAGAGGAACACTGCTGCGCCCGCGAGGTCGTCCGGCTCGCCCCAGCGGCCGAGGGGCGTGTGGCCGACGATCCACGCGCTGAAGGCGGGGTCCTCGTGCAGCGGTCGGGTCAGGTCCGTGCGGATGTAGCCGGGGCCGACGGCATTGACCCGGATGCCCCACGGCGCCCAGTCGATGGCCAGCGCCTTCACCAGCTGCCGGATGGCGCCCTTGGAGGCGGCGTAGGGCGCGTTGTCCTTTCGAGCCTGCTCGCTCAGGATCGAGGCGGTGAAGAGAATGGTCCCGCCGCGGGAGGATTCGGGGACGCCCGCGGGGCTGCCGGGTCCCGCGGCGCGATCCGCCCCGAGCGCCTCCGCAGCGGCGATGCGCTCGCGGGCGAACAGCTGCGCGAGCACGAAGGGCGCCCTCACGTTCGTCGCGATCACCTCGTCCCACTTGTCGAGCGGCAGCGTGTGGGCCGGACTCCTCCAGGTGGTGCCGGCATTGTTCACGAGGATGTCCACGCCTCCGAGAGCGGCCGATATCTCCGCCCATCGACCGGGCAGAGCCGCGGCGTCGGAGACGTCGAGCGTGAAGGCCCGCGCGTCCGGGCGGATTTCCTGCAGTTCGGCGAGCGCGCGCGAGAGGCGCTCCGGTGTGCGGCCCGCGACGGCGACCGTGGCACCGCTGCGGGCCAGCCCCCGTGCGATGGCGAGCCCGATGCCCGCGCTGCCGCCCGTGACGAGGGCCCGGTGCCCCGTGAGATCGAAGGGGCTCTCAGTGTGCGCCATGACAGGGCGCCTCCTCGTTCATGGCACCTCCGGAAGCATCGTTTTCTTCCATATGAGTGCTTTTTATACCCCATTCTGCCGAAAAAGATAGTGCGATACCATGAGTATCCGGCTGAAGATCATTCTCATCGTGCTCCCGCTTGTGGTGGCAACGCTCGTGCTCACCGGGGTCTCCTCCTACTTCGCTGCCTCCAACGGTATCTCGCGGGTGGCGCGGGAGTTTCTCGCCTTCAAGTCCTCCCAGTTGCGTAAGCACGCGGAGAGCCAGTGGTCTCTGCTGGTGGAGAACGGGCTGACCGGGCGGCCCGAGATGGTGGAGGCCACGCGGGAGGCGGTGAAG
>JAPLSM010000427.1 GCA_026398635.1 Spirochaetota bacterium
GGCTGGTGCTGGTGCCAGACCAGGTTGAGGTACAGGACATCGGCCGCCGCGCCAGCCGCCACGCACAGGGCAAGCGCGAAGGCGAGCGCGAGGATGAGACGGGCCCGGGTCATGGAAGCCTCCCTGTCAGTCCCCCTTGACGGAGCCGAGGGTAAGCCCGGAGATCAGCCACTTCGACGTATAGAGGAAGAGGGCGGACACGGGCACGGCGAGCAGGAGCGAGGCCGCCGCGTAGGCGCCCCACTCGGTGCGGAACTGGTCCTGCAGCCGCTGCAGGCCGAGCGGCCAGGTGAGCATCTGGGGCTTCTGCAGCATGATCCGGGCCAGGAGGAAGTCGTTCCACGAGCTCATGAAGTTGAACAGGAACACCACGGCGAGCGCCGGGGCGGCCAGGGGAATGATGATGCGCCACAGCGTGTACATGCGCGAGGCGCCGTCGATGGTCGCCGCCTCCTCGAGCGATCCGGGGATGGTGTCGTAGTAGCCCTTCATGATCCAGATGCTGAAGGGCACCGAGCTCACCGAGTAGGAGATCACCAGCCCCCGGTAGGTGTTGATCAGGCCGAGACGCGCGGCGATGATGTACAGAGGCACGATCATCATGGCGGCCGGAATCATCTGCGTGGCGAGCAGGAATACGAGGAACGCGTTGCGGCCGCGGAACCGCCAGCGCGAGAAGGCGTAGGCCGAGGTGGCGGCGATGATCAGGCCCGTGACGGCCGTGGAGATCGTGACGAGCAGGCTGTTCCACAGCCACAGCAGGAAGTCCTTCTCGAAGATCACGGCCCGGAAGTTGCCCAGGCTGGCGTCCTTCGGGATGATCGCGAGCGAGGTGGACAAGAGGCGGTCGCCCGGGCGCAGGGACACGGAGAGGATCCGCAGCGCCGGGTAGACCGCGGCGACGCACGCGACGATCAGGATGAGGTTCACCAGGATTCGGAACCAGAGGTTCTCGCCGTTCACGCGGGCCAGGAGGACCCGCTGCAGGATGCCGCCGTGGGTTGCCATGCGCTCCTCCCTTCAGCCCCGCACGCTCTTCAGCGCGCCGGTGGCCCGGATGTAGAACGCCGAGAAGGAGAAGAGGATCAGGAAAATGACGATCGCGAACGCCGCGGAGAAGCCGTAGAGGTTGTACTCGAACGCGGAGCGGAACAGCGCCGTTACCAGGATGTCGCTCGTCTCCAGCTCCTGCTCGTTGATGAAGAACGGCACGTTGAAGTTGTTGAACGTCCAGATGACCCCGAGGATGATGGCCGGCGTCAGGATCGGCTGGGCGAGCGGCAGGGTGACCGACCGCAGGCGCCGCCACCCAGTGGCGCCGTCGATCATCGCCGCCTCGTAGTACTCCTTCGAGATGCTCTGCAGGGCGCCGAGGGCGATGACCATCATGAACGGCACGCCGAGCCAGATGTTCACGATGTTCATGGCCACCCAGTTCCACGTGGGGTCGGACTTCCACTGCACGGCGCCGAGCCCCACGGCGTGGAGGATGATGTTGACGAACCCGTACTCGTAGTGGAACTCGCCCCTCCAGGTCAGGCACGAGATGACCTGCGGGATGGCCCACGGGATGACGAGCAGGGTCTTGTAGAGGTTCTTCAGCACCAGCTTCCGGTTGAGGAGGATGGCGAGGCCGAGACCGAGGATGACGTGGAACGTCACCTGCACGGCGGTCCAGGCCAGGGTGCGGAAGAGCAGGGGGAAGAACATGGTCTGCTTCAGCACCGGCTCCGTGAAGATGGACTTCAGGTTCCTCCAGCCGAACGCGAGGCCGAAGTCCGGGTCCCTGAACCGGCGCAGGCTCATGTTGCTGAAGGCCAGGCGCACCTCGTAGGCGATGGGAAGGACCACGAGGGCGGCCAGGCCCACGATGGCGGGCGCGAGCAGCATGGGCACCAGGGGGTTGCGCATGCGGAACACCTTGGCGGCGACGAGCCAAACGAGCACCTCGAGCACTACGACCCCGGCCACGAGGGCCGCGATGGTGGCGCCGACCTGCGCGAGGCTGCTCCCAATGATCTCAGCGGTCAGGGACTTCATGGGCCCCTCCGTGCTTCGAGGCGGGTGAAAAAGGGGCGGGCCTCCCGGCCCGCCCCCAACAGTGAACGATCGCCTACTGCAGCTTCTTGATGCCGGTCACCGCCGCATTCTGCATGGCGGCAGCCGCGGCCTGCGGCGTCTTCGCGCCCGAGAGCACAGCCGCCAGCTCGGGCTTCATGGCGTCCCACACCGCGCGCATCTCGAGCACGGTGGGCATCGGGGTGCCGACCACCATCTGGTCGGCGGAGTTCTTCAACAGCGCGTTGGAGGTGATGTCCTCGTCGGTCAACGCCGACTTCAGGGCGGGCAGGATCGAGCGGCGCTTGAGCATCTCGAGCTGCATCGGCCTCGTGGTGGCGAACTGGATGAACCCCCGGACCGCGGTCAGCTTCGAGCCCGTGGTGTCAACGGGGATCATGAAGTACGCGCCGCTGGTGTACGGTGCGGGCCACACGCCGGTCGCCGAGACCAGGGGGATGCGCGCCACGCCGAAGTCCTCGCCCAGCGCGTCGCGGTAGCCTCCCAGCGACCAGTCACCGTTGATGATCAGCGCGGCCTTGCCCTCCTTGAAGAGGGTGTCCATGGCGTTGTAGTCGCTCTCGGCGGGCACCAGGCCCTTATCCTTCATCTGTTTCAGCAGCGTCAGGGTGCTCACCATGGCCGGGGTGTTGAGCGTGGGGGTCTTGCCGTCGGCGGCGAAGACCGCGCCCTTGAACCCGCCGAGCCACGGCACCAGCCAGAACGGCTCGGTCTGGTTGTACACCAGGGGGTACACGCCAGCGGGCAGCTTGCCGACCAGGGCGAACAGCTCGTTCGTGGTAGCGGGCGGCTTGGCGATGAGCTGCTTATTGTACATCAGCATGAGGTGGTTGCCGTTGGTGATCGGCACGCCCCACGTCTTGCCCGCGAGCTTCACGGCGTTCACGGCCGAGGTCACGTAGTTGGACAGCACGAACAGCGTGTCCACGGGCTGGATCAGCTTGGCCGCGGTGAAGGGGCCAGCCTGGTCGTTCACCGTCCACAGCAGGTCCGGCGGCATGCCCGCGAGGCTGGCGGTCTGGAAGTCCTCGCGCAGCACCTCGACGTTTTTGTTAACCACCTCGATGCTGATCTTGGGATAGATCTTCGAGAACAGGTCGGCCAGGTACTGGACGTACTGGAGCGCCCCGTCAGCCTCGCCTTCCTTGGTCCACATCTGGAGATTGGTTGTCTTGAGGCCGGCGAGCGTCTCGGGTGTCACCTGCGCCATGAGGGCCGGCGCGACGGCGAGAGCCACGAGCAGGAGCACGACAAGTCTCTTCATGCGTATCCTCCTTCGATGAATTGTTCGGCATCGGGTCTGCTGCGATGAATCGTGGTCGACATCCTCCCCGATCCTTTTTTGAACGTGGCGAAATGGTAAACCCCCGGCGCCGGGCCGTCAAGCCGTTATTCGGCGGGTTCTTCCATAGAGTCCGGCAAGTTCCCGCATCCGGGCGGCCTGTCCGGGACCGAACGCTTCGCTGCCCGCTCTCCATGCCCAGTTCCCGGAGCCGGTCGCGGGACGGTTCATCCGGGCCCCGGCGCTCAGCCCGAGCACGTCCTGCATCGGCACCACCGCCCACCGGGCCACGGAAGCCATGGCCAGGCGGATGAACGCAGCCGGTACATCCGCGGGCTCGCCGCCGAGGTATCGGGCCACGACGGCGCGCTCGGCGGGCGTGCGCTCCGCGTACCACCCGGCGGTCGTGTCATTGTCGTGGGTTCCGGTGTAGACGACGGAATGCTCCCGGTGGTTGTGGGGCAGGAACCGGTTCAGCTCGTCGAGCCCGCCAGCCTCCCGGGCGTCGAAAGCGAACTGCAGTATGACCATGCCCGGGAAGCCGAACTCCTCGCGCATGGCCGTCACGTCGGGAGTGATCACCCCGAGGTCCTCGGCGATCAGCGGTACGCTGCCCAGGGCCCGGCGCACCGAGGCGAAGAGCTGCCGGCCCGGGGCCGGTGCCCACCGGCCGCGCATCGCCGTGGATTCGCCCGCCGGCACCTCCCAGCAGGCGGCAAAGCCGCGGAAGTGGTCCACCCGCACCGCGTCGAAGACGCCGAGGGCCGAGCGGAACCGCCGGATCCACCACGCGAATCCCTCTCGGGCCATCCGGTGCCAGTCGTAGATCGGGTTGCCCCAGAGCTGGCCGGTCGAGCTGAAGTAGTCCGGGGGAACACCGGACACCACGGTCGGCCGGCAGTCACGGTCGAGGCGGAAGAGCCGGGGCGCGGCCCACACGTCGGCACTGTCCGGCGCCACGAAGATGGGCACGTCGCCCACGATCCTGATTCCGTGCTCCGCCGCGTGCGTCCGCAGGCGGGCCCACTGGGAGAAGAACCAGTGCTGGACAACCTTCACCGCGGCTGCGGCTTCCGACTCCTCCCGGGACCACCGGGCGAGCGCCCCGCGCTCGCGCACCGCGATGTCCCGGTCCCACCAGGCGTTCCAGGCGGTCGAACCGGAGCGTCCCGCGGCGCGGGCCCGCTCGTCGAATCTCGCCTTGACCGCCATGAACAGGGCGAAGTCGTCGAGCCATCCCTTCTCGGCAGCGCAGAAACGCTCGAAGGCCAGACGCTGTTCGCCGGCCGCCGTGGAGAGGAAGCGTCGCGCGGCCCGGTCCAGCAGGCCGAGCTTCCAGGGGATGAGCCTGCCGAAGTCGACCCTGTCCGCGGGGAAACCCGGTGGTTCGACCTCCGACGCCTGCAGGCTGCCATCCTCCACGAGCCGCTCGAGGCTGACGAGCAGGGGATTCCCCGCGAAGGTCGAGAACGACGCGTAGGGGGAGTCGCCGTAGCCGGTCGGGCCGACGGGCAACAGCTGCCACAGCGACAGGCCTGCGTCGGCGAGGAAATCCACGAACCGGTGCGCAGCCGGGCCGAGGTCGCCGATGCCGTGCGGACCGGGCAGCGACGTGGGATGGAGGAGGATGCCGCCGGCACGGTCGAACCACTCCGACACCTGGACCTCCGCTCTGCGCTCTAGAAGGCCCGGGTGGTCCCGCCCTTGTCGTCCCGCCACCAGGGGACCCAGCCGAGACCGAGGACGCGCACCGAAATGTCCGTCTTCCGCGGCTTCAACTCAATGGTCTCGAGCTGCTCCGCCAGGGGATCGCCCGCGCCCCGCATCAGGTCGGTGTCGAAGTTCGCCTGCGCCTCGAGCTCCTCCAGCTGCTTCTGGAGTTCCTGCACGTTCTCCTCGGCACGCTGCACGTCTTGGCCTTCCTTGAAGATCCGGCCCGCGCCCCGGGCAGCCGTGGCCGCCCGGCCGAACGTGGACCGGCTGGTGATGCGCCGGCCCACGAGCGCGCCGAGCAGCACCGAGCCGACCGAGATGGCGGTCTGCAGCTTCTGCTGCTGCGCCTGCGCCTGCTCGCGCTCGGTCGCCTGCTCGGCCCGGCGGATGCGCTCCTGCAGCGACGCAATCCGCGGCGCGTAGCGCTGCCGCATCTTCTCGAGCAGCTCGTCGCGCCACTCACGGCCCGACACCTGCAGCCGGATGCGGAAGTCCTGCTCGGACTCGCCCGGTTTCGAGGCGAGGTCCAGCGAGGGGCTGCGGTACAGCTTCAGCGCCTGGCTGCGGAACAGCCACTCCTGGAAATCCCGGTTCCAGGTCACGTAGCTCTTCGGGTCGCCGAGCGCCCCGCCTACGGGCCCGAAAAGGGCATCGGGCTCCGGGACGGTCTCGAGGTCCTTTTCCCGGACCTTCGCAGGAACGGCCTCGTCCCATTCGGGCCGGGCCAGCTCGGGTGAGATGCCGGCCGCCACCGACACGTCCTGCTCGAGGGACAGTCCCGCCTTGGCGTCGACGTAATACAGCTTCGCAATGCCCAGGCACACGGCCTCGTACACGAGGGTCTCGCCCCCGTCGGCCGACTTTCGCGCCGGCACGAAGAACTGGGGAATCGACGGCGAGATGACCGGGCGATCCGCCGCCTCGTCAGCCGCGGGCTTTGCCGCGGGTTTCGCGCTCGCCGCGGCGCCGGCCTTCGCGGGAGAGCCGGCCTTCGCGGACGGCGCGGCTGCCCCGGCCGCGGTCTCCCCCGCCCCCGCGGCGGGTTTGTACGGCGCCTGCAATCGCTTGATCTGGTCACGGGTCAGGGGACCGCGCAGGTACGACATGGCCCAGCGGCTCTCGAACAGCACCGGCCGGTCCTCGTGCACGTTGTTCATCAGGAAGGTCCGGCTCTTCAGGCCGGCGAGGATCCTCATCGACTCCCGCCGGTCGAACCGGGCCCCGGCGCCGGCCGCGGCGCCCTCGAGGCCGTCGAGCACCCGCTGCTGGTCCTGCTCGGTCTGCAGCCGGCCGATGAGCCACGTGCCGGCGTTCGACAGGGCCTTGTAGTCCAGGTCAACGGGGTT
>JAPLSM010000473.1 GCA_026398635.1 Spirochaetota bacterium
AGCACCTGCCGCTCGCCGTGCACGAACTCCCGCATCACCTCCTCCAGCTCCTCCTCGTCGAGCTGGCCGTGGCCCACGGCCACCGAGGCCTCGGGCACGATGCGCTGGAGGAAAGCGTGGATCTCGGGGATGGTCTCGACCCGGTTGTGCAGCCAGTACACCTGGCCGCCGCGGGCGAGCTCGGCACGGATGGCCCGGGCCGCGATCGCCTCGTCGAACTCCGACACGAAGGTCTCGATGGGCAGCCGGTTGTTCGGCGCGGTGTTCAGCACGGACATGTCGCGGATCTTCATCAGGGCCATGTTGAGGGTGCGGGGGATGGGCGTGGCGGTCAGGGTGAGGCAGTCCACGTTCGCCTTCAGGTGCTTGAGGCGCTCCTTGTGCTTCACGCCGAAGCGCTGCTCCTCGTCCACCACGAGCAGGCCGAGGTTGCGGAACTCCACGTCCTTCTGGATCAGCCGGTGGGTGCCGATCAGGATGTCCACCGAGCCCTCGGCGGCGGCCGCCACCACCTTCTTCACCTCGCGCGGCTCGCGGAAGCGCGACAGCATCTCGATGCGCACGGGGAACCGCGCGAAGCGCTCCTTGAACGTCTCGTAGTGCTGCTCCGTGAGGATCGTGGTCGGCGCGAGCAGCGCCACCTGCCGTCCGCCCGCCACGGCCTTGAAGGCGGCGCGCAGCGCGATTTCGGTCTTGCCGTAGCCCACGTCGCCGCACACCAGGCGGTCCATCACCGTGGGCGCCTCCATGTCGCGCTTGACGTCCTCGATGCAGGCGAGCTGGTCCTCGGTCTCCTCGTAGGGGAACGCCGCTTCGAACTCGCTCTGCCAGTCCGTGTCGGGTGGGAAGGCGAAACCCTGCGACGCCTTGCGGCGCGAGTACAGGTCGAGCAGCGAGCCGGCCAGGTCCTCGACCGCGGCCTTCGCCCGCTCCTTGCGCCGCTGCCACCCCCTGCCGCCGAGGGTGTCGAGCTTCGGCCTCCTGCCCTCCTGCCCGATGTAGCGCTGCACGAGGTTGACCTGCTCGAGCGGCAGGTACAGCTTCTCGCCCTCCGCGTACTCGATCTCGATGTAGTCGCGCTCGTTGCCCGCGGCCGCGATTCGCTCGATGCCGAGGAACACGCCGATGCCGTGGTTCACGTGCACCACGAAGTCCCCCGGCTCGAGCTCCACGAAGCTCTCGATGGCGGTGCTCGGGGCGCTCGCCACCGACCGGGGAATGCGGCGCTTCCTGCCGAAGATCTCCCCCTCCTGGATGGCCATCAGCTTCGCCTCGGGCAGGGTGAAGCCCGCGGAGATGCTCAGGGGCAGGATGGCGACGTCGAGGTCCTTCAGGATGTGCTTGAGGCGCTCCGCCTGCACGTCGTAGACCGCGAAGATGGTGATCTTGTACCCCGAGGCGATGGCGGTCTCGATCTCCTCGCGCAGGAAGGTGAAGTTGCCGAAGAACGAGCGCGCGTCGTCGCAGGGGATGGCCACGTGCGTCCGGCCGGCTGCCGCGCCGACCGCAGCGCCTCCCCCCGCGCCGACCGCCGTCTGGGCCGGCGGGAGCGTCGTGAAGTCCACCTGCCGGGCAGGGGCCCCGGCCAGCCCCGCGTAGTCCAGCAGCAGGCGCTGCGGCATGGGCACGAGGCGCTTCTGCGACCGAGCCCGGCGGTACAGCTCGAGGTGCTCCTTGCGCAGGGCGTCGGCGTTCGCCGCGAGACGGTCGCCGTCGAGCAGGAACACGGTGGCGTCCTTCCCGAGGTACTCGAGCAGCGAGTGCGACTCGGGGAAGCACAGCGGGTAGAAAGCCTCGACACCATCCCGCTCGGGATCGGAGGCGATCCCGTCCACCAGCTCCGTCACCTCCCCCTCGGCGAAGCCCTGGGAGAGGAGGCCGGCCTTCAGGGTCTCCAGCAATTCGGGCGTGAACACGACTTCCCGCGCGGGCGGAATGTCGATGCTGGGGATGCTGCCCGTCGACGATTGATCGAGGGGGTTGAACCACCGGAGGTCGCCGACCTGGTCGAAATCGAGGGTGACGCGGACCGCACGGTCGTGGCCGGGCACGAACACGTCGATCACCTCGCCGCGGACCGCGAACTCGCCCCGGATGCTGACGTGGGGAACCCGCAGGTACCCCATCTCGGCGAGACGCCGGGCGGTTGCCTGGGGGTCGAATGCCTGGCCGCGCTCCACCGCCAGGCGCTGTTCACGGAACCAGGCGGGGTCGGGGACGGGGGCCAGGAACGCGCGTAGCGGAGCGACTACCAGCAGGGGCTCGCGGGCGAGAAGGCGGGAGAGCACGTGCACCCGGTCGCCGAAGTGGGAGGCCGAGGGGCTCGCGCCCTCGTATGCTGCGGTGCCCCACCAGGGGAAGAGCTCGACCGCGAGGCGCGGAGCCTGCCGCGCGGGCTGGCGGCCGGGGGAGCCCTCGTTCCCTTCCGCTTCCGCGTACCCAGCCAGGTCCTGTTGGACGTTCTCGGCCTCGCGCTCCGTGGGGGTGACCACGAGCGAGACGGCCTTCCGGCGGCCGTGCAGCTCCCCGATCAGCAGGGGCAGGAAGGTGCCCCGGGGTCCCGAGACGGAAATCCGGGCTTCCGGGCGCTCGAAGGCGGTCCGCAGCTCGCGGAAGGCCTTCGAGGTCGAGAAGAACCGGTCAAGCTCCTTCCGGAATAAGGTTCGCACTGTTTTTACCGATCATAGAAGGGAATACGAGGGAGTCACTGCCGTGAGAAGACTGCTCGCCGTCATCACCATCCTCGCCTCCGCGTGCGGCCTCGCCGGCGCGGCGCAGGCCGACACGGGCTTCAGCATCAGGTTCTCCGAGAAGAAGGTCTACTTCCTGGGGGACGAAATCCTCGTCGAGGCACTGGTCGTCAACACCGGCGCCTCCACGCTCAGGTTCAAGGTGGCCGAGAACCGGGTGTTCAACGTCGACTTCGACGTGCGCACCGCGACGAACGTCGCCCTGGAGCACGCGCACGAGTTTACCACCCAGCGCACGTCCGATCAACCGGTGTTCTTCCGCGAGATGAGCCTGGAGCCGGGCGAGCAGTACGCGATCGTCGTCGACCTCTCCAAATACACAGCGTTCACGCAGCCCGGCCTCTACGTGCTTCAGGCGCAATTCTACTCCGAGCTGTATCGCACCGGCACCTCGACCGCCATCGCGTCCAACCGGCTCACGCTCAACCTGCGGCCGGGGCCGGCCACGCAGGCCATGCGCGCGGCCGTGGACACGGAGACGGGCGTACTGCTGGCACGCCAGGCCCTGTCGCCCGACCAGGTGGTGGCCTGGACCATCACGGCCCGGCAGAAAAGCGAGTGGGACAAGTTCTTCCTCTACCTCGACCTCGAAAAACTGCTGCGCAGGGGCGCCGAGAAGGACCGGGCGTACCGCAACTCGTCGGAGGAGGCGCGCCGGGCGATGGTCGAGCAGTTCCGTCAGGACCTGCGGCAGAGCCGCATCGACGGCGACATCAACGTGATCCCGTACGCCTACGAGATCCAGAAAACCGCCTACGGCCCCGACACGGGCACCGTGCAGGTGCTCGAAAAGTTCAAGTACCCGGACTACACCGAGCTGAAGAACTATACCTACCACTTGCAGCGGCAGGACAAGTACTGGATAATCGTCGATTACGAGATCAAGAACCTGGGTACCGAATAGGGAACGGAATCGATGAAGCTCCTGCTCGTGGCCGCCGGGGACCGTTTCCTCAACGTCCTCGGTTTCCACCTGCGGCCGCTCGGGTTCACCATCGAGCACCTGGCCGACCCCGTGGCGGCCGTCTCGCGCCTCGACGAGATCGAGCCCGAGGCCGTGCTCTTCCACGCCGGCGACTTCCCCCGGCACTGGAAGCCGGCCCTGAAGATGGCGCGCGAGCACCACACCCGCGAGGAGCTGATCTTCGTGCTCATTACGCCGCCGGACTTCGAGATGGAGGAGGCTGCCAAGGCAGCCCACCTCGGGGCCAACGGCATCGTGGGCACCGACCTCACGAACAAGAAGGAGCTGTACCGGCTGGAGGAGTTGTTTCGGCGCTACCGGTCGGTGGAAGACAAGCGGACCATCACCCGCGTGGTGCCCGGCGAGGAGGAGGCACTCCTGTTCGCCTTCACGCACCCAGCGCGGCGCAGCCTCGTTGCGGGCAGGATCCGCGAGATCTCCATCCAGGGCGCCAGCTTCAAGCCCGCACCCGGTTCCGTAGTGAACGACCTCGAGGCAGGGTGCCGGGTGCCGGTCTGCTCGCTGAAGCTCGCCGACGATATCGTGGACCTGTCGGCGAGAGTGACGCGAAACCGGGCCGAGATGGGCTTCCAGTTCCTCGACTTCGAGGCGGACGGCCGCTCGCGCCTGCTCGCCTGGATCGAAGCCCGAAGCGAGCGGGCGCTGAAGAGCGCGGCCGCCGCCCAGCCCTCCGCTCAGCCCTCCTGAGCCGCGGGCGACTCGCAGGCAACGACCTTCAGGAACTCCTCCCGCTCGACGACTTCCTTCTCCAATAACAGCGCGGCGAGCGCCTCGACCTTGTCGCGCTTGCCCTCGAGGACGCTCTTCGCCGACTTATACGCCTTGTCGAGGATGCGAGTGACCTCTGCGTCGATCTCCGCCGCGGTCTTCTCGGAGTACTCCTTCTCGTTGGGCATCCACGCGTCGCCCTTGAGGAAGGGGTTGTGCGGCCGCTCGTACGACGCGAGCCCCATGGAGCTCATGCCGTACTCCTTCACCATGGCCCGGGCCACGTCCGTGGCGCGCGACAGGTCGTTCTGCGCGCCAGTAGAGATGTCATTGAAGAACACCTCCTCGGCCACCCGGCCGCCGAGCAGTGAGGCGAGCCGGTCCTCCAGCTCCTTCTTCATGACGAGGTAACGGTCCTCGGTAGGCAGCTGGATGGTGTAGCCGAGGGCCGCGATTCCCCTCGGCACGATCGAAATCTTCTGCACCGCGTCCGCCGACCCGAGACACTGCGCGACGACCGCGTGCCCCGCCTCGTGGTAGGCGACCACCTTCTTCTCGCGCGGGTTGATGAGACGCTTCTTCTTCTCGAGGCCCGCCACCACCCGGTCGATGGCCTCGCTGAACTCCGCCATGCCCACGTCGTGCTTCCGCCGTCGGGCGGCGAGCAGCGCGGCCTCGTTGATGATGTTCGCGAGGTCGGCGCCCACGAAGCCGGGCGTGCGCCGGGCGATGGTCTTCAGGTCGACCTCGGGGGCGAGCTTCACGCCCTTGATGTGCACGTTGAGGATGGCCTCGCGGCCAACCAGGTCGGGCCGGTCCACCACCACCTGCCGGTCGAACCTGCCCGGGCGCAGCAGCGCCGGGTCGAGGATCTCGGGCCGGTTGGTGGCGCCCATGATGATGACGCCCTTGCGGGTGTCGAAGCCGTCCATCTCGGTCAGCAGCTGGTTCAGGGTCTGCTCGCGCTCGTCGTAGCCGCCCATGGGGCTGTAGCCGCGCGCCTTGCCGAGCGCGTCCAGCTCGTCGATGAAGATGATGCACGGCGACTTGGCCGCGGCCTGGGCGAAAAGGTCGCGCACCCGGGCCGCGCCCACGCCGACGAACATCTCCACGAACTCGGAGCCCGAGATGTTGAAGAACGGAACTCCCGCCTCGCCCGCCACCGCACGGGCGAGCAGGGTCTTGCCCGTGCCCGGGGCGCCCACCAGCAGGACGCCGCGGGGGATCCTGCCGCCCAGCTCCTCGAATCGCTTCGGGGTCTTCAGGAACTCGACCACCTCGGTCAGCTCCTCCTTGGCCTCGTCGATGCCCGCCACGTCGGCGAACGTGATCTTATTGGCATTCGTGTCCACGAACACCCGGGCCTTGCTCTTGCCGATGCTCAGGACGCCGGGGCCGCCCGCGCCCATGCGCGTCATCACGAGGTTCCAGAGCGCGAACATGACCAGCAGGGGCAGCACCCACGAGATGATGCTGCCGAGGAACGTGTTCTGCGCTACGCCGGTGTAGCGGATGCCGTTCGCCTCGAGCAGCGCGATCAGGCCGGGGTCGTCGACCCGGTTGGTCTTGAAAACGGCATCCCCATTGTTGGTCGCCAGCGTGCCCTGGATGGTCGTGGCCGCGAGCGCCAGATCCTGCACCTTGTGCTGGGTGACCGCCGCCTTGAACTCGCTGTACGGCAGGTCGACCTTCATACCGGTCAGGAAATACTGGATCGCGAACACCACGAGCATCGCGACAAGCACCCAGACGATGGAGAACTGGACCTTCTTGTTCTGATCGGGGTTCACGCTCTTCGCTCCTTTTCCGGCCGGCCGTACGGGCACCCGGGCGCGTGCTCCGCGCGTCCCCGGCACGCCCTGTCGGCGCCGTCCGCGGGGTGGTCTGCTTCGAGTCCCCGGCGGCCGAGCCGGGCGACGAGCGCCCGCCGGCGGACGGGGCCGTCCCAGCAGCCCGGGCACACGGCGGCGGTCGAGCGCAGGCCGGTGCGCGCGTCGCGCACCTTCACCATCGCTCGGCCTTCGCCGATCGCCTCCTGACGCTGCCCGGACATCGGACCACCTTTCATCCAAGATACTAACTGAAGGCGCGGGGGGCAAAACCACGGCGAGAGCCCCTCTTCATGCTTGACACCCCCCCTGCGCCTTTTTATAAGGAAGGGACCGAGGAGGCATCGCGTGAAGGTCCTGTTCACCGGCATCCAGCCCACGGGCGACATCCACATCGGTAACTACTTCGGCGCCATCGCCAACTGGGTGCACATCCAGCACGACTACGTGCCGTTCATCTCCATCGTGGACCTGCACGCCATCACCACCCCCTACGAGGCGGCCGAGATGCCCCCCCGGGTCGAGGACCTCGCCCTGACGCTGTACGCCTGCGGCATCGACTTCGAGAAAACCACCCTGTTCGTGCAGTCCGAGGTGCCGGGTCACGCGGACCTCACCTGGATCTTCAACACCATCACCCCGCTGGGCGAACTGGAGCGCATGACCCAGTTCAAGGACAAGCGAGAGCAGTTCCGGGCGAGTGTCAACATGGGCCTGCTCGACTACCCGGTGCTGCAGGCGGCCGACATCCTCATCTACAAGGGCGAGGTGGTGCCCGTGGGCCAGGACCAGGTTCAGCACGTGGAGTTCACCCGGGAGGTTGCCCGTCACTTCAACTCCCGGTTCGGCGACACCTTCCCCGAGTGCGAGGCGCTGCTCACCGCCTCGCCGAAGGTGTTGGGCCTGGACGGCGATACCAAGATGAGCAAGAGCAGGGGCAACACCATCGGTGTGCTGGAGACCCCCGAGCAGATCTGGGCAAAGCTGGCGCCCGCGAAGACCGACCCTGCCCGGGTGCGGCGCACCGACCCCGGCACGCCCGAGAAGTGCACGATCTGGTCGTTCCACCTCCTGGTGACGCCCGAAGCGGAGCGCGCCGAGGTGCACAAGGGCTGTACCACCGCTGGCATCGGCTGCATCGACTGCAAGAAGAAGTTCCACAAGAACCTGATGGCCGTGCTCGACCCCATCCGCAACCGGTACAACGACCTCGCGGGCCGCAAGCAGCAGGTGCGCGACCGGCTGGAAGCCAACGCTGTGCACTGCCGCAAGGTGGCCGGCGACAC
>JAPLSM010000169.1 GCA_026398635.1 Spirochaetota bacterium
TCCTTCTGCGCCTCGGGCAGGGGGAAGGTGCCCTCGAACTCGACGGGGTTCTCGGTGGCGATCACGAGGAAGGGGTCGGGTAGCGCGAGGGGCTTGCCCTCAACCGTGATCCTCCCCTCGCCCATGGCCTCGAGCAGCGCCGACTGCGTGCGCGGCGTCGCCCGGTTGATCTCGTCCACGAGGAGCACGTTGGTCATCACCGGGCCCTCGTGGAAGGAGAAGGTCCCGGTGCGCGGGTCGTACACGGACACGCCGAGCACGTCCGCGGGAAGGAGATCCGGCGTGCACTGGATGCGGCGGAAGGCTCCTCCAAGCGACGCAGCCAGCGCCCGGGCGAGAATCGTCTTGCCCACGCCCGGCACGTCCTCCAGCAGCACGTGGCCCCGGCCCAGGAGGGCGACGAGCACCTTCTCGAGCACCGCGTCCTTGCCCCGCACCACCCGGGCGACGTTGCCCGAAACCACCCGGCCCCACGCGGCCACGGGCGCGACGTCGACGGGCTCCCCGTCCGCGCCGGGCTCCGGCGTCACCCCTGGTCCTTCCGCAGCTTCGCCAGCTCGGTGGCGATCTCGCAGGCCAGGCGCACGTTGTGATGGAGAAGGCGCACGTTGGTCTCGAGGGCCCGGCCCCCGGTGAGCTCCCCGATGCGGCCGAGCAGGAAGGGGGTGACCTCCTTGCCCGTGATCTTCCGGGACTCAAGCTCCAGGACCGCCTGCTGCACGTGCGGTTCCATCTCCGCACGGGGGATCTCATACTCCGCGGGCACGGGGTTGGCCACGAGGATGCCCTGCGGCAGCCCCAGGGACCGGTGCACGGCGATCATGCGCGCCACCTCGGCGGCCGATTCGACGGTGAGGTCGAGCGGCAGGCCGCTCGACCGGGACCAGAACGCAGGGAACTCCCGGGTGCGGAAACCGACCACGGGCACGCCCTCGGTTTCGAGCACCTCGAGGGTCGCCGGGAGGTCGAGCACCGCCTTGGCGCCCGCCGACACCACGCACACCGGCGTGCGGCCCAGCTCGCCGAGGTCCGCGGACACGTCGAAGGTGGCCCCCCGCGGGCCGCCGCCCGAAGCGCACCGGTGCACGCCGCCGATTCCTCCCGTGGCGAAGACCCCGATGCCCGCGAGGTGCGCCGCGAACATCGTGGCAGAGACCGTGGTGGCGCCCGGCAGTCCCCGGGTCAGCGCCCAGCTGATGTCGCGCCGGGACACCTTCAGCACGCCCTTCTCGGTGGCGAGCAGCTTGATCTCGGACCGGCCGAGCCCCACCACGATCCGGCCGTCGAGCACGCCCACGGTGGCGGGCACCACGCCCATCTCCCGGGCGATCCGCTCGGCTCCGAGAGCGGTCTCGATGTTGAGGGGATGAGGCATGCCGTGGCTGATGATCGTCGACTCGAATGCGACGACTGCCCGGCCGCCTGCCAGGGCATCCGCGGCCTCGGGCGACACGCGCAGGAACTCCTTCATGCGGATCCTTTCTCCAACCAGGCCTCCACCGTCTTCATCGCCGCGCGCAGGGCCTCCGGCATCCCGAGGCCCCCGTGCAGGCCGTCGAGCAGCGCCGCCAGCAGCTGATCACCGGCCCCGGTGGTGTCGGCTGCCGCGACGACCCGCGAGGGCGCGAACTGCCGCTCGACACCGGCCGCGTGGAGGACCGCACCGTCCGGACCCCGCGTGACCACGGCGTTGGCGATCCTCCGTTCGGCCATCCATCCGGCGAGATCGCCGCCACAGAGCGCCGCCGCCTCCTCCTCGGTCGGTGTAACGAGGAACAGGTCGTGCAACGCGTGCCGGCACCGGGCAGCCTTCTCGACGGACACCGGCTCGAACACCACGCGCATCCGGCGCGCGAACCGGTCGACGAGGGTCCCGACGAGGTCCGGCGCGAGGTTCGCGTCGAGAACGAGCAGCCCGCCCGGTTCGGGCTCGCCGATCCAGGCCTGCACGTCCGCGGCTCCGAGGCGCTCGATGGCCGCCAGGTCCGATGCACCCACCGCGAGCCTTCCGCGCTCCATGAGCGCGAGGTAGACCGACGGTCCCGCCGCGGGGATCACGCGCACCGCGACCGAGGGATCGGAGGCGAGCTCGCGCCCTGCCAGCGCGGAAAGCGGGTCGTCGCCGATCGCCGTGAGGAACCGGGCCGGCACGGACAGGCCCCGGTACACGCGGTAACCCACCCCCCCGATGCCGACGCTGATCCGCGACGGGTTCGAGGTGCCGGCCGCGAACGTGTCGCGCCGGGCCACGATGTCAATGCAGAGCGCGCCCACGATCCGGATCATGACGGGACCCCGGCTACCATGCGCGAACGGCCATCAGCCTGTCAATCATTCCGACAGTGCCCGCTCCAGCATCTCCGTCCAGGTACCGCAGGCCTCGGCGTACAGGCCGGCGAGCGCCGGGTCCGGCTCAATGGTCTTCACCGCGACGAGGCCGGCGAAAGCCTCGCCGGGACCCGCGTAGATGCCAGCGCCGACCCCGGCGCCGCGCGCCGCGCCCTGCGCGCCGTCGGTGGAGTACAGCTCGACCCGGCAGCCCGTGACGGTCGCGAACGTCGAGGCGAACAGCGGGCTCAGGAACAGGTTCGCCTGCCCCGCCCGGGCCGTCACCGGCACGACGCCCATGCCGCGCATGATGCCGAGACCGTAGCGGAGGGCGAACACAATGCCCTCCTGCGCCGCGCGGAGCAGGTGCGGCAGGCCGTGCCGGTTGAAGTCCAGGCCGCGGATCGAGGCGCCGGGGTTGGCATTGCCGAGCGTCCGTTCCGCACCGTTGCCGAAGGGGAACACCCGCAGGCCGTCGGAGCCCGCGGGCGCCCGGGCCGCGGCCGCGTTGAGCTCGTCGTAGCCGGCCGTGCCGCCGAGGATGCCACGCAGCCAGCGGTAGAGGATGCCCGTGCCGCTCACGCAGAGCAGCACACCGAGGCGCGGGCGGCCCGGCGCGTGGGTGACGTGCACGAAGCTGTTCACCCGGGAGCGCTCGTCGAAGGCCGCCCGACCGGCTACGCCGTACACGACGCCCGACGTGCCCGCCGTGGCCGCGATTTCGCCGGGCGAGAGCACGTTCAGGGAAAAGGCGTTGTTGGGCTGGTCGCCCGCCCGGTAGGTCACCGGCACGCCGGCGGCGAGGCCGAGCTCGGAGGCGGCGGCGGCCGCGAGGGTCCCCTGCGGCGCGAAGGTCGGCACCGTGTCCGGGAGCATCTCGCGCGGGATGCCGAAGTGATCGAGCACGAAGGCCGCGGTCTCCTCCCGCTCGAAATCCCAGAGGATGAATTCCGAGAGCCCGGAGACGGTGGTGCGGACCTCTCCCGTCATGCGCCAGGCCACGTAGTCGCCGGGGAGCATCACCTTGTGGATCCGCGCGAACACCGCCGGTTCGTTCGCCTTCACCCAGGCGAGCCGGGACGCGGTGAAGTTGCCGGGGGAGTTCAGGAGCCGGCGCAGGCAGACGCCGGGCCCGAGCGCCGCGAAAGCGGCGTCGCCCGTCGCGACCGCCCGGCTGTCGCACCAGATGATGGCGGGCCGGACCGGCACGCCCGCCTTGTCGACCGCCACGAGGCCGTGCATCTGGTACGAGATGCCGATTGCCCGCACGTCCGTCCACCGCTTCCCGGCCTTCGCACGGAGGGCGCGGGCCGACCGCACCACGTGCTGCCACCACGTGTCGGGATCCTGTTCCGCCCACCCGGGTTTCGGTGCCGAAATCTCGAGCTCGACCTCGGGAGACGTCGCCGACGCGACGAGCCGTCCCGTCGCGGCATCCAGCAGCGCGGCCTTGATGGACGAGCTGCCCACGTCGAAGCCCAGAAGCATTCCTTCGCTGCTCATGCGCCCGTTATACCAGCGCACGCGGACCCTGAGAAGAGCGCTCTGCAGGCAGACCGAACTTCGTTGACCCGCCGGACGCGCGGGTGTATCTTTAACGCGGCATGGAATCCACCGGCTGGAGAATCGCTCGTACGGCGCTCCTCGTGTGCGGGCTTTCCGCCCTGCTCGTCGGATGCGGCGGCAGCGCCGGGCAGGCCGGCCGACGCACGGTGGAGGCGCGCGGGTTCACCACCGTGAGCACCGGGTCGGGCATCGACGTCGAGGTCGCAACCTCCGCGGGTTGGGCGGTGGAGGTCTCCGCCGACCGGCAGGTGATCGACCGCATCATCGTGGAAATGCGCGAGTCGACCCTGTGGATCGGGCTGCGCGAGGGAACCCTCGCCCGGGCGCGCTGGCTCGCCAGCCAGGCCCGGGTCGCGATCGCGATGCCGTCGCTCGATCGGCTCGAAGCCTCGGGGGGATCGCAGGCGCGGCTCACCCTCGAGCAGCCGGGCAGGGACCTGGCCGTGGTGCTCTCGGGCGGCAGCCTGCTCTCCGGCAGCCTCGTGTGCGCCGGCTTCTCGATCTCCGCCTCGGGCAGCAGCGTCGCGGAGCTCTCGGGAAGCGCCGACCGGGTGGACCTCGTCGCCTCCGACCGGTCGCGGCTCAAGCTGACGGGGCTCGAAACCCCGTCGATGAACGCCAGCCTTTCGGGCGGCAGCAGCGCGGCTGTGGCGGTGTCCGTCCATCTCACCGTCGAGGCGAGCGGCGGATCGGGTCTCAGCTTCCGGGGCGATGCCCGGGTCGAGCGGCAGGACCTGAGCGGCGGCTCCTGGCTGCGGAAGGAATAGCTAGATCCCCACGCCGATCGCGAACCGGGGCGCGATGCGGACCGCGTCCACGGCCGCCCCGTCCCAGCTCCTCGACAGGCCGGGCACGTAGACATCCACGTCGATGCCGGCCGTCACGGACAGCGGGCCGAACACCTTCCATCCCGCCACCGCGTGCAGGGTCGGCAGCAGGTTCCCCATCCCGACGGTCGACCAATCCCCCGTGCCGGTGTGCATCGAGCCGAGCAGCACATCCACGTCCGCGAAGAAGGGCTCGCCGAGGCTCACGCGCGCCCCGAGGCCGATGCCGTACGACCAGAGCACGGGATCGGTGCCCGGAACGCAACCGGCCGCGAACACCGTCGCCAGGCTCCGGGAGCCCAGCTTGAACGCCGCGTGCAGCCCCCCGGTCGTGTCGCCCCACACCTCGAGCGCGTGACGCCCCCGCTCCTCGAGGGTGAGGATCCCGAGCGAAACGCCGTCGACCTTGCGCGCGAGGTTGAGCACACCGACCTGGGTCCCCTTCACGAGACGGGCCACATTGACCACGCCGATCTGCACGCCCAGCACCGTGTCGGCGATGTTGACCACGCTGATCTGCGGGCCGAACACCTGCCGGGCGTAGTTCGCCGCGCCGGCCACCTGAACGCCGTTCATGACCCCGGACGTCACGTTGACCACGCCGGCCACCTGAGCGGCGCCGCGGTCCGCAGAACCGGTATAATTCGCCACCCCCGCCATCTGCAGTCCGTGCAGTTCTCCGAGCACGACGTTGCCGATGCCGGCGCCCTGGAAGCCGCCCACGTCCCGGGCCACGAGGTTCATGAGGCCCCCGAGCTCGACGCCCGTCACCCGGGCGGAGCTGCCCACGAGGATGTTGATCGAGACGTCGCGCTCGGCCAGGGAGGAGAACACCCATTCCGAGATGCCGGGCAGGAGGGACACGTGAATGTTCTGGTGCACGAGCGGCTCTGACGATGCCGCGCCCGACAGCTCCCCGCCCCCCGTCCCCTCGCCGCCGCGGGAGGTGGTCCGCTCGCCGGTCACCGGGCGCAGGTTCCCGGGTCCGACCTGGACCCTGCCACCCGTGGAGACGCTCACCGTGCCGGAGCTGCGCGACCCCCGGTCGTCGAGGACGAGGGCGTAGGTGCCGGGCTCGAGGCCGAGCTCCACGCGCTGGCCAGCGGCCTTGGCGAGCTCTACCACGAGCGCCCCGCGCGCATCGCGTACATATAGCCGGCCGGCGACCTCCTCGGGCACCACGAGGACCGCCGAGGCGGCGCGCACGTCGGTGAGCACGAGGTCTCCCGAGCCGGTGAGGCTGATGTCGTACGCGGGGTGCTGCGGGCCGTACTGCGTGTTCTCCGTGGAGGCGAGGGTCTCCTGGAACGCGTAGGCGTAGGCCTCGTTCAGGGTCACGAGGCCGTCGCCCGTGGCGTCCGCGGCGCCGCGCATTCCCGAGACGAGGAAGTGCGTGAAGAACGAGGCGCCGATGCGGTCCGACTCCTGCGCCGCCTCCGCGGCGGAGCTGGAGGTGAGGAAGGCGTGGCCACTCATGTCCTGCGTGGCGTCGAACAGGAAGGCGGGGCGCCGGGTCCCACCCTTGGCCCGGGTCAGCGCCCCGGAAGAGCAGGAGTCGAGGATGGCCACACGCACGTCCGCACGCGCGAGCGCGAGCGCCGCGCGCAGATCGTCGTAGGGGTAGATGTCGGAGCCGAGGATCAGGCCCCGCTCGTCCGAGTGGCCCGAGTAGTAGAAGATGATCTCGCGCCGCTCGTCGGCAGGCCCGTACTCCTGCACGGCTTGACGCATCCGGGCCAGCGCAGCGGAAAACTCCGCGAGGTCGGGATCCACGAGCAGTACGAGGTCCTCGTCACGCACGCCGCCGAGCTCGCGCAGCACCCTGGCCACCGCCTCTGCGTCGGTGGCGGCGTACCGCAGGCGCACACGCCCGGCCCCGCCGTCGTTGGAGCCCGCGACGAGGGCGAACCGGCGCAGCGGGGACGGCCCCGCCGCGGCAGCCGTGGCAGCCGCGATCGAGAGGACCGCGAGCAGGAGGACCAGGGCCAGTCGGCGCATCGCTCACCGTCCCTTCACCAGCAGGAAAGAGACCTGCCGCAGGGTCCGGGGCAGGCTGATCCGGCCCCGAAGCGCAGAGTCGGGCCTGGCGGCGAGGCGCCGGGCCGGCTCGGCCGCGGCCGACACCTCGAACGGCCCAGCCCCGTACACCAGGAAGAACCGCTCGAACGCCGGGGCGTCGTCGAGCTCGTACGCCGAAGCGAGCGTGATCTCGCCGGAGGTGTCGAGCGCGGGCGATCGCGCCGGGCCTCCCTCCCAGCCCTCCGGGAGGTGGAAAGTCACTACGCCCCTCCCATCGATAGATAGGATCACGCCGTAGCGCGCGCCGGCCGCGAGGTAGGAGAGCTGCACCACGTCGCCCGCCCGGGCGACTGCGCCTTCGGCCAGGCGCTCCGCGCCGCCACCGGTCTTCCGCCACACCGACAGCGTCGTCTCCAGCCCCTTCAGCCGCACCGCGTCCCTGACGGGCAGGATCCGGTCGCGCACGAGGAAGAGGGAGAGGGTGAGCAGTACCGCGGCGGCGGCGGGGAAGGCCAGGGTCGAGAACCGCACGGGCCTGAGGCGCCGGGCCCGGCGCTCCTCGCCGCGCTCTTCCACCGCGAGCCGGCGGCGGATGTCCGCGGCCGCCACCGCGGGCGGGTGCGCGGCGAGGATCTCGGCGTCCGAGGCCGCGAGGCTCCCGAGCCTCGCGGCGAGCGCCGGGTCCCGGCCGATCCGGTCCGCCAGTGCCGCCGCCGCCGCGGCGGAGAGCTCGCCCAGCCGGTACTGCTCAAGGGACAGGTCGGACACGCGCTCCTCCGTCTCGCGTTTCATCTCATGCCTCCTCCAGCGCCCGGGCGCGCGTGCGCAGGCCCTCCAGGCGCTTACGCACCCCGGACACGGACAGCCGGGCGTGCCGGGCCACCTCCTCAAGGGTCATGCCGTCCACGTAGTGCAGCACGGCCATGGTGCGGGTCGAGGCCCGCTCGGAGGCGAAGAGCCGGTCAAGGAACCCGGCCGTCACGGCCCGGGACTCCACGTCCTCGGCCGAGGCGATGCCGGCAAGGAGGTCGTCGCCTCCCCCCCGTGGCCGGCGGCGCAGCGT
>JAPLSM010000051.1 GCA_026398635.1 Spirochaetota bacterium
TGGGCCTGCCGCAGGAGGAAGACGAGACCCTCCTCGTCCATGAGAGCGATGGAATCGAACAGCAGCCTCTGCAGCCGGCCCCGCCGGGTGTCGCGGGCGGGCTTCTCATCACCGGCCCGCTTCGCGGGCGCGCGCCGCGCCGCGGACTTCCTCGTTGCAGCCCGCTTCGCAGGCGCCTTCCTCGTGGTGCTCTTTTTCATGGGGACTCCGTGTGGAAGGATACACCGGTTGGTGTGTTTACGGAAGGAGCGCGCCCGGTGAACCGTGGCGCGGCTCAGCGTCAGGCGTGCAGGGTTCGTGCTTGACGCCCGCGCGGCCGCAGCCGTACGATCCGGGGTACACGACGGACGCGGGGGTGCACCCATGGAAGACCGCCAGCTCTACGACGCCGACCTCCTGCGGGGGAACACCGACTCGCTGCTGCTGTTCCTCATCAACGAGGGCGGGTCCACCTACGGCTACGAGCTGATCAAGGAGATCGGCCGGCGTAGCCGCGGCTACTTCCGCTTCCGGGAGGGCACGGTGTATCCCGCCCTGCGAAAGCTCGAGGCCGACGGCCTGGTGCGGGGGGAGTGGCGCCGCATCGCGGGCGGCCAGGAACGCCGGTACTACATCATGACGGCCAAGGGCAGGGCCCTCATGCGGCGGAAGCTCGCGATGTGGCGGAGCTTCTCGAGCGCGATGACCCTCGTGCTGAAGCCGGCAGGCGGCTAAAGGGGGACGTGGTGACCGCCGAGGTCGACAGCTACCTCGCCGAAGTGCGCTCGCACCTGCACCTGGACCTGTCCGTCGAGCACCGGGTGATCGGAGAGCTCGCCTCCCACTTCGAGGATAAGCTGCGCGACCTGCGCGAAGAGGGCATGAGCGAGCGGGAGGCGGTCCGGGAGGCCATCGTCTCCTTCGGTGGCGCCCGGTCCATCGCGCGCCTGCTCTACCAGGCGTACAGCCGGGGCACCTGGGTGGAGGCGTTCCTCGCCTGCCAGCCGCACCTCCTGGCCGCAGCGTTGTTCGCGGCCCACCAGTGGCGCAGCCCGGCTCTGCTCGGCCTGTTCTCGGCTGTCCTCATCGGCATCGCCGTGGCGGGCTGGCTACGCGGCCGGCCGGCCTGGGTCTACTCCTGGGCGGGCTACGCCTTCTTCCCCCTGCTCGTGCTCGCGTGGCTCGGCCGGGGGGTGCTCACGAGGGCCGTCTCCGCGATCGCCGCGGGCGGCCCAATCCCAGCCCCCGCCTGGCAGCCCGTTGTGCTCCTCACACTCTGCGCGGCTGGTGGCGTCCTCCTCGTGCGGGCCCTGCGTCTCGCGGCGAGGCGGGACTGGGTGGTTGCCGCGCTCCTGATGCTGCCTCTGCCGGTGTTCGGCGCCTGGCTGCTGGCCGTCGAGCGGTTCGGCGGCCTCACCGGGGACGGTCTGCCGCTCGCCGCCACCCTCCGGTGGGACCCGGCCATGGCGCGGCTCTGCCTGCTACTCGCCGCCGCGTCGGCACTGGCGATCCGGGCCCGGTCCCGGTCCGCCAAGGCCGCCGCGATCCTCGCGGCGGGTATCGGCGCCGGAGCGATGATCGTGCGCGTCACCAGCGCCGAGGCGGGCTTCGCGGGGCTGGCCGTCGCGTCGCTCGTGTCGGGGGCGCTGCTCGCGGCGCCGGCGCTCCTCGGCGGCCGCGCGCACAAGTCTTGACACCGGACCGGAACCGCGGTACCTTGAGCATAGGCTGCCGATGTAGAGGCGGCCGGGTGCCCGAAGGAACATCATGGTCGCCCGGCGGTTCTTCAAGCTGTTCCGATTCGTCCTCCTGCGCGTGCGCCTGCGCGGAGCGCGCCACCTTCGCGGCCAGGGCTCCCTGATCATTGTGTCCAACCACGAGGGCTCCTTCGGCCCGCTGTCGCTGGTCACCTCGTTGCCCCTCGAGCTGCATCCCTGGGTGGTGAGCGAGACCACCGACGCCCGGACCGCGGCGCGCCGCATCCAGGCCGAGTTTCTCGAGGCGGAGCTGCACCTGCGGCCGCCCTTCAGCGCCTGGCTCGGGAGGGCCGTTGCGCGGATCGCCGCCGCGCTCATGCGCGACATCAACGCGGTCCCCGTCCACCAGAGGAGCCGCGAGGTTCGCGTGACGGTCGAGCACAGCGTCAAGCTGCTCGAGCAGGGGAAGAACATCCTCGTCTTCCCCGAGGACCCGGCCCGGAAGCTGA
>JAPLSM010000328.1 GCA_026398635.1 Spirochaetota bacterium
AGAAGCACTTCACGCTCTCCCGCGGCGGTTCCGGGCTCGACGACCCCATTGCCCTGGAGCCCGGACCGTTCGCCCGGATGGTGCGCGGCATCCGGGAGACCGAAGTCGCCGGCCCAGCCGATGCGCTCCATCGGCTCGAGACGGAGTACGGGGCGGACCGGGTGCGTCGGGTGATTGGCACGGGGGTGAAGGACCTCGCGCTGTCCGAGCGAGAGAACTATCGGCGCACCAACCGGTCCATCCATGCGATCGCGGCGATTCCAGAAGGCGCCCTGATCGCCGCCGAGGCGGTCGCCGTGCTGCGCACCGAGAAGGTGCTCCGCCCCGGCCTGGGACCCGAGTTCCTGCCGGTGGTGACCGGCCGCAAAGCTGCGCGCACGATACCCGCCGGGGAGGGCGTCACCTGGGAGGATCTCGCATAGCGTACGGCTGCTGGCGCCCCCCGTTCGCTTGCCCCGCCGGTGGCCAACCGCTATACTCCTTCCGGAGATGAAAACATGGTACATCTGAAAGAGTACATCGCCAAGGACCGCATCGCATTCATCGAGGCCGAGAACAAGCAGGACGCGCTCGCCAAGCTCATCTCCCTCTCGGAGGACGACCGGCTGGTGATCGACTTCGCCCAGTTCCAGAACGCCGTGCTCGACCGGGAGTACATCGTCACCACCGGCATCGGCCAGAACGTTGCCATCCCGCACATCAAGAGCCGGTGGGTGCGCGACTTCTTCATCACGATCGGCGTCTTCAAGAACGGCGTCGAGTGGCAGAGCCTCGACGAAAAGCCCGTGCACCTCGCGTTCCTCATCGCGGGACCCGAGGAGCACGAGCGCTACCTGCGCATCCTGGCAAAGCTGACGCTCATCATCCGGGACAAGGAGAAGCGGAAGGCCATCATCGGCGCCGCGAGCACCGACGAGGTCTATCGCCTGCTCGAGAACTCCTGAAGCCCGCGCGGCCACGGATACCCGGTCCCCGGGGCGGTTCCCGCAACGCGCGAAATCCGCTATAGTCCCCTGCAGCAACATCACCCTCTCGCAAAGGAGCTCAATATGGCAGTCAAGGTCGGAATCAACGGGTTCGGGCGCATCGGCCGGCAGGTGCTGCTGGCGATGATCGACAAGGGCCTGCTCGGGAAGGAAATCGACATGGTCGCGGTCGTCGACATCAGCACGGACGCGAAGTACTTCGCGTACCAGCTGAAGTTCGACTCCGTGCACGGCCGGTTCAACGGCACGCTGTCCACCGAGAAGTCCCCCGGCGCGGCCGAGGACGACGTGATCGTCGTGAACGGCGACAAGATCAAGTGCGTCCTGGCCACCAAGGAGCCCTCGCAGCTTCCGTGGAAGGAGCTCGGCGTCGAGTACGTCATCGAGAGCACGGGCCTGTTCACCGACTTCGAGAAGGCCAAGGGCCATCTCGCGGCCGGCGCGAAGAAAGTCATCATCAGCGCGCCGGGCAAGGGCGAGGTGAAGACCCTCCTTATCGGCGTGAACGACAACGAGTACGACCCGAAGAAGCACGACGTGGTTTCCAATGCCTCCTGCACCACCAACTGCCTCGCGCCGCTCGTGCACGTCATCCTGAAGGAGGGCATCGGGATCGAGACCGGCCTGATGACCACCATCCATAGCTACACGGCCACGCAGAAGACCGTCGACGGGCCTTCCAAGAAGGACTGGAGAGGCGGCCGGGCGGCGGCGATCAACATCATCCCCTCGACGACCGGCGCGGCGAAGGCGGTCGGCGAGGTCCTGCCCGCGGTGAAGGGCAAGCTGACCGGCATGTCGTTCCGCATCCCCACCCCCGACGTCTCGGTCGTGGACCTCACCTTCCGGGCCGCGCGCGACACCTCGATCGAGGAGATCGACGGCTTGATGAAGAAGGCCTCCGAGACCTACCTCAAGGGCCTCCTCGGCTACTGCACCGACGAGGTCGTCTCCACGGACTTCATCCACGACAGCCGCAGCTCGATTTACGACTCGCTGGCCACCAAGCAGAACAACCTGAAGGGCGAAAAGCGTTTCTTCAAGGTCGTGTCCTGGTACGACAACGAGTGGGGCTACTCCTGCCGGACCGTGGACTTGCTGATGAAGATGGCTCGGACGAAGTAGGCAATGCACGGCGGGCCCGTGCCCGCCTGGACCGCGCGGCACCGCGCACCGCATCCGAACGCCACGGCGACGAGCCGGGGCGTTTTGCATTGCGTGCTACAATCGCCGCAGGAGGTCCGCCATGTCTGATGAAAACAGTCCGAATCAGTTACCGCAGACGAGTCCCGCCGAGGCTGTACCCGCCGGGTCATCGCCCGCAGCTTCCGACGGCCCCGGCATCTCCCACATCCTCCTGAAACACTGCGAGGTCACCCGGCGCTGGGTGCGGTATCTCGCGATCATGCTCATCACCCTCTGCGCCGCGATGCCGTTCCTCGCCGTCACGCAGGTTCGCCGATCTTTTCCGCTCGGCGGCACCATGACCGCGATCGTCGTCTCGCTGATAAGCATCGGCCTCTACATTCCCGCGATTATCCACCTGTTCCGGTACGCAGGGTTCCTGAAGCGCTTCGTCGCAGACCGGAACATCGTGCAGCTGGAAAACGCGCTCGGCAGCCAGAAATCCTTCTGGAAATACGTCGGAATTCTTTCGATCGTCGGGGTGGCGTGCGCCGTGCTGCTGCTGATCATGCTTTTCGCGCGGCTCCCCCGGCTCTGAAACAACCGAGCGCGGGCGCGGAAACGCTGCGGAAAGCTCGCTCGCTACGCCCTGCTTCCCCTGATGGGCGGTGTCTCCAACGGCCCGAAGGACACGTTGCTCCTCACGACCAGCTCCAGCGCGCCCCCCGAGAACCGGCAGACGTACGTCTCCATGAACGGCGTGGTGATGGAGCGCACGGTCGCCTCCAGGGCGCCCCCGCCGGTCCAGGTGTAGGCGGCGCGGACCGGCACGGCCGGTCCCGTGCGCTCGCGGCGCATGCGGCCCGACACCCACTTCCCCGCGCCGCAGCGCAGCACGGTCTTCCGGCGGGCCTGGATCGTCACGACCAGCCGGCCCGCATGGAGCGCGAACGAGATACCGCGCAGGCCCGCCTCGTTCGCCTCGAGGCGCCATGCCGTGCCGTCGAGATGGGCGGCTGCCGGCGGGTCGTCGCGGAACCCGGGCGGATCCAGCCGCAGGCCGCGCAGCGCGCGCCGCAGGTCCGCCTGGTGTTTCTTCACGACCTTCGGTGCCTCTCCCATGGCCGGAAGCAGCGTCTGCCACGCGGCATCGAGGATTGCCTGCATGCTTTGGGCGCCGCTCGTCATGGCCAGCACCGCGTCCTGATCCGGCATCACCACGCAGAGCTGCCCGAAGGCGCCGTCGCCCCGGAAGCTTCCGTGCCGGCTGCGCCAGAACTGGTACCCGTACCCCTGCGTCCAGTCGATCGGCTCGCCCGGGCGGTCGTTCCCCATCTGGCTGCGGGTCGCCTCCTCCACCCAGGATTCGGCGATCACTTGCTTCCCTTCCCACCGGCCCTTCGCGAGCAGGAGTTGGCCGAACTTCGCGATGTCCTCGGTCCGAAGCGACAGGCCCCAGCCGCCGGTGTCGACGCCCCGTGGGCAGGTCTCCCAGGTCGCCCCCTCGATGCCGAGCGGCGCGAACAGGCGCGGCGTGAGGTAGGTGAGGAGGCGCTGCCCGGTCGCCTTCTGCACGATGGCCGACAGCAGGTAGCTCGCCCCGCTGTTGTAGACGAACCGGCTCCCCGGTTCCTCGTCGACCGGGAACGCGAGGATGGCCTTGACCCAGTCCCGGGTTCCGAGTCGATGAATCCGCTCCACCGTGTCCTTCGCGTGCCCGGTCGACATGGTGAGGAGGTGCCGCACCCGCATGGCCTGGAGGTTGGCGGACGGCCGCTTCGGTGTGGCTTCCGGGAAGAAGGGGAGCACCGGGTCGTCCACCGAGAGCCTGCCCTCGGTCACGGCGAAGCCGACGGCGGTCGAGGTGAAGCTCTTGCTGAGCGAGAAGAGCTGGTGGGGCAGCGTGCTCTCGTAGGGCTTCCACCACCCCTCGGCTGCAACCCGGCCGTGCCGCAGCAGCATGAACGAGTGGATCTCCTGGCCCGCCTGCGCAAGAGCGTCGATGAACGACGTCACGGCCTGCGAGGGGATGCCTACCTCCTCGGGCAGCGCGCGGGGGAGGGGAAATCTGATCGGTTCGGTTTTCATCGGCTAGGAGTATACACGGAACGGGCCGAGATTGCCGGGTCCATGGGAAACCGGGTAACCTTCGGGCACCGGGGTGACGCGATGACACTGAAGGAACTGGACCGCTGGCTCTCCGATTTCCTCGACCTCGCTTCCGTCGCGGCGATCGACCGAAGCCGCAACGGGCTCCAGGTGGCGCGGCACGGCACGGCAGTGCGCCGGGTGGCCTTCGCGGTCGACGCGTCGCTCGAGGCGTTCCGCCGCGCAGTCGACTGGGGCGCCGACGCGCTGTTCGTGCACCACGGCCTCTTCTGGGGCGAGGCCGTGTGCCTGACCGGCTCGACCTACGAGCGGGTCCGGTTCCTCGTCGAGAAGGACCTGGCGCTGTTCGCGGCGCATTTCCCGCTCGACATCCACCCCGAGGTGGGCAACAACGCCGGCATCGCGCGCCATCTCGGGCTCCTCGACATCGAGCCGTTCGGCCTCCACCGCGGGGTGAAGATCGGCTGCAAGGGCAGGCTGCCCGAGCCCCTGCCCCTCGGAAGGATCGCGGAGCTCCTGGGCGAGGGACAGCCGGACCCGGTGCGGACGCTCGCCTTCGGCCAGCCCGTGGTGCGCACGGTGGGCATCGTGTCGGGCGGCGCGCCGCTCGATGTCGAGCAGGCGGTGGCCGAGGGTCTCGACGCGTTCGTGACCGGGGAATCCGCTCACCAGGTCTACCACTTCTGCCTCGAGGAGCGGATCAATGCGCTCTTCGCCGGCCACTACCGCACGGAGTCGTACGGCGTGAAGGCGCTCGCTGCGCGCCTGTCGAAGGACACGGGGCTCGAGACGACCTGGCTGGACGTACCGACGGGGCTGTAGGGCCGGCGCCCGGAGGCGATGCCTTATCCCACGGCCTTGGCGATGCGCTTCAGCTCCTTCACGCTCTGCGCCACGGCCTTGTCCTCGTCCTCCTTGTAGTCGGGGTGGAGGAAATCGATCTCGACCGCGAGGAAGCCCTGGTAGTTCGCGGCCTTCAGCAGCTCGGCGAGCTTCTGGTTGTTCACGAGGCCGTCGCCCACCGGGGCCGAGGAGAAGAAGTACCAGTCGTCGACCGCCGCCTCGCGGTTGATCTTCAGGTCCTTGAGGTGCGTGGAGAACACGTACTTCGCCAGCTTCTGCATGCCCTTCACCGGGTCGTCGAGCACGCGCATGAAGTTGCCCGTGTCGAAGTTGATGCCGAAGTACGGCGAGTTCACGGCCCTGATGAGCGAGAGCATCTCGTCCGAGGTGAAGTCGATGTGGTTCTCGTCGGCGAGCTTCACGTCGGCCGCGGCCGCGACCTTGACCGCCTTCTCGAACATCCGGGTGAGCTTCTCGAGCATGGGCGCGTGCGGCTCTTTCCTGAACTCCAGGCTCGCGCCGACCACCCGCATGACCTTCGCGCCGATGGCCTTCGCGTACTCGATGCTCTTCACCATCTCGTCGTAGGCCTTCTCGTTCCTGCCGCCCTCCAGGCCGTCGGGGTGGCCCCACGCGAACACCCGGTCGAGCTTGAACTCGTCGAGCATGCCCTTGATCTCAGACAGGTAGGACGCGTCGAACCGGGGAATGAAGCACGACTCCAGCGCCACGCCGTCGACACCCAGTTGCTTCGCCCGGCGGATGAAGTCCTCGAGCGTCATCTGCTTCGCAGGCTTGTGCTGCTGGGGGTACACATCGCCGAAGAACCTGTGGTAACAATAGCTGTCGATGCCGATCTTCATAAAACGCCTCCTGATGCGGAAAGTTTCTCCCGGATCGTAGCAGAGGGGTCCGGGGCTGTCAAACTGGCCACCCATCTGCTATCGTCGAACCATGCCCACGCACGAGGAGCTGACAGCACGAAAGACGGAACGCATCGCAGAGATGCACCGCCTTGATCCGCGGCGCACCGCGCTGCTCGTGATCGACATGCAGCACGCGTTCATGGACCCGGGCGCCTCGCTCGCCGTGCCTACCGCCTGGGACATCCTTCCGGCCGTCAAGGGTCTGGTCGCGGCCTGCCGGAAGGCCAGGGTTCCGGTGATCTTCACCGAGTTCGTGAGCCTGCCCGAGATCCCCACGATGCGTAAGGACCCGTTCGGTCCCGAGCACATGGCCCCCGCTGCGGGCGCGGCGACCGGCTGGGGCATGCCGTCGGGCAGCTGCATCCCGGGCACCCGGGGACCCGAGTCGCCCGACACGGTCGACGAACTGAAGCCGCTTCCGGGCGAACCGGTCATCCGGGCGCACGCTCTCGACAAGTTTCACGCGACGCCGCTCGACACGTTGCTGCGCTCGCTCGATGTACGGCACCTGCTGGTGACGGGCATCCTCGCGGACCTCTGTGTGATGGCGACCGTCTTCCGGGCGAACACGCTGGAGTACCGGGTCACGGTGATCCGTGACGGCATCACCACCGTCTGGCCCGAAATACTTTCGGCCGTGCTCGACATCTACGAGCGCAAGCTCGCACGCGTGATCACAGCGAAGGAAGCTGCGGCGGAGATCGCCGGGCTGTAGCGCTACGAGCCGTCCCACAGCCTGCCGCCGGCCAGCAACTGCGACAGCGCGGGAAGCGGCAGCACCTCGATACCGTCCTCCGTGCGCATCGGCCGCTCGCCGAGATAGACGATGAGCCGACGGTGAAGGCCGGGCAACCCCTTGATGGCGCGCAGGCCCCGGCAATGCTCGGGGCCGATCCGTCCGGTCGCCTTCACCTCCAGGGCAACGTGGCGGCCCCCGCGTGTCAGCACGAAGTCCACCTCGGTCTGCGTGGCGGTCGCCGGCGCCCACCAGGCGATGTCGTCGCACGCGTCATGGTAGTCGCGATGCGCCCGCACCAGGGTCGCAACGATACCCTCGAACAGGACTCCGCGCTCCCGATCGGACACCTCCCCCCGATGGCCGGTCACGGCCCTCGCGAGGCCCGCGTCGCACCAGTACAGCTTGGGGTGACGGCGTTCCCGGACGCGCAGCCCGGGGTCGAATGCCGGGACGCGAAACGCGAGCAGGGTGTCCTCCAGGATCTCCAGGTAGCCGGAGACGGTGGTGCGACTCACCTCGGCCTCTCGCGAGATGTTGGACACGTTCACGATCTGCCCGTGGAACAGTCCCGCGATGGGGAGGAATCGGGCGAATCCCGGTAGGTTGCGCACCAGCGCCTCGGCCTTGATCTCCTCCCTGAGGTACATCTGGACATACGCGCGGAGCGTCTCTTCCGGCTCGACCGAGCTCCATACAATGGGAAGCGTGCCGGTCCGCAGGGCGCTCTCGATGCGGTAGGAGGCCCCCAGCTCGACGGGCAGAAACGGGTGGAGACGGCGCTGCAGGGCGCGCCCTGCCAGGAGATTCACGTCGGCTCTCTTGAGCCTTCGCGCCGAGGAGCCCGTCAGGATGAACCTCAGCTGCTTCTCTTCGATGAAGTAGTGGACTTCATTGAGCAGGTTGGGCAGCCGCTGGATCTCGTCCACGAAGACCCATGCCCCCTCGGGAAGTGCGAGGAGCGCCTGCCGGAATTGGGAGGGGTCGGCGAGGTACCGCTGGTACAGTCCCTCGTCGAGCAGGCTGATCTCGTGGGCGTCCGGGAACTCGTGCCGCACCCACGTCGTTTTTCCCGTGCCACGGGGGCCGAAAAGGAAGAAGGACTGCCTTGGTTTTAGCAGCGCCCTATCGGTGTATTTTGCCATACTTGTCGTCATTTTATCATGCTATTTGACGATAAACAAGCTGGTTTAATGAAAAGGGAGGGGCCTGAAGCCCCTCCCCGTTGTCGCATCGTTCAGTGCCCGCTGCGCGGGCCTGGACCATTAATACCCCTGGTCGAGGTACTGCGCGACGTTGTCCTGGGTCACGACGACCGTCGGCTCGACGATGTACTTCTCGAACTTCTCGCCCTGGAGAATCTTCTTCGCCAGCTGGACCGCGCGGCCGCCCATGGTGGGCAGGTACGACATCGAGGCGCCGAACAGCGGGTCCTTCTTGCTCATGAGCGCGAATGCCGAATTCGAGCCGCCGAAGCCCGTGATGAACTGGATGTCCGTGCGCTTCGCGCTACGGATCTCGGTGAGCGCACCGACCGCGGCCTCGTCGTCCTGTGTGTAGATGGCGTCGATCTTCGGGTAGGCAGGCAGGATGTTGGATATCGCCTTGCGGCCCGCTTCCTGGTTGAACTCGCCGTCGCCCTCGACCAGGACCTTGATGCCGGGGTAGTCAGCCTTGAGGACTTCCATAAACCCATTGTACCGATCCAGGTCGATGGGGATGCCGACGTAGCTGCGCAGGATTGCGATCTGGCCCTTGCCGCCGAGCCGGTCGCCGATGTACTTCGCCGCGTTCCGGCCGCACTGCTTATTGTCGCCTCCGTAGAACACGGTGTAGTCCTCGCCCTCGATGGGCCGGTCGATGATCATGATCTTGGTTTTGGCCTTGTAGATTTCAGAGCAGATCTGGGTCATCAGGGTGCCGTTGCCCGGCAGGATGCAGATCATGTCGTACTTGCCTTCCTTGAAGGTCTGCATCTGGTTCTGCTGGTCGGCGTCATCGACCGCGTTCTTCACGGTGATCTCGAAGCGCTGCGTGTCCTCCTTGACCACCGCTTCGATCGACGTCAGCATCTTCGCCTGCCACGCGTTGTTCGCGGGCGGCAGCGACACCGCGATCCGGAACTTGTTCCCTGCGGTGCCCTTCTTGGCAGCGCAGCCGGTGAGCGCCAGCGGCACGATCAGCGCGACCGCCAGCAGCACGAACAGAAACCGTTTCATGTTGCCCTCCTCCTTGAGAGATGTATCCTCAATACCGCTCCCGCCTCTGCATGAGCACCGCGAAGAGGATGACGGCCCCCTTCACGGCCCCCGAGAGGTAGGGCGATATATTGAGCATGATCATCATGTTGTTGACGATGCCCAGGATGATGAACCCGACGATGGTGCCGACGATGCGGCCCCGGCCGCCGGCGAGCGACGTCCCTCCGACGATGACCGCGGTGATTGCCTCGAACTCGTACTGGTTGCCCGAGCTGGCCGCCGCGACCGCGGCCATGCGCGACATCTCGAGGGTCGCCGCCACGCCCGTGCACAGGCCCACGATCATGTAGGTCGCGATCTTGATCCCGTCGACCTTGATGCCCGAGTACATCGCCGCGTTCTGGTTGCCGCCGACCGCGAACACATAGGTGCCGAACTTCGACCGGGTCAGGATGACGTGGAACGCGATCGCGATCACCATCGCGACGATGAACGGATACGGCACGATCCCGAAGAGCGACCCGTTGCCGATCTGGGTGAACCGGGGGATGCTGTTGCCCATGATCGTGGCGCCCCGGCAGAAGTACATGGTGATCGACCGGGCCATGATGCCGATCGCGAGCGTCACGATGAACGGCGGCAGCTTGGCCTTGGTGATGATGATCCCGTTGATGAAACCGAACGCCGTCGCCACGGCGAGGCACGCCAGGATGGCGACCGCCAGCGGCACCGCCGGCGTGCCATCGGGGAGCTTCATGCGCTGGATCAGGATCAGCACCGCGCCCGCGGTGGCCATGACCGGGCCGCAGGACAGGTCGATGCCACCCGCGATGATGACGAAGGTCATGCCGAGGGCGATCGAGCCGACCACCGAGGTGTTCCGCAGTATGTTAAGGAGGTTGCCGGGGTTCAGGAACCGGGGGGCGAACGCGCCGCAGATGAGGATGATGGCGACGAAGACCACGATGACGCTGTAGTCCCGCCAGATCCGCTTCACGAACCCCACGAACCGGCCTTCCGGCTGTTTCTCCACCGCTTCCATCACGCGCCTTTCTCCGCTACCTGGACGTCCGTAGCGTAGTACATGACCTTCGCCTCGTTCAGCTCCGAGGCGTTGAGCTCCCCCGTCACCCTGCCCTCGTGCATGACGATGACCCGCTCGCAGATCGTGAGGATCTCGGGCAGGTCCGATGACACGATGACGATGGTAACGCCCTCGTCGGCGAGCTCGCGGATGATCTGGTAGAGCTCCTGGCGCGCGCCCACGTCCACGCCGCGCGTCGGTTCGTCGAGCACGAGCACCTGCGCGCCCGACAGCAGCCACTTCGAGAGCGCCACCTTCTGCTGGTTGCCGCCCGAGAGGTTGCCCACCGCCTGCGCCGGGCTCTTGCACCGGATGGCCAGACGATCGATCATCCGCCGGGTGTTTTCCATGGAGGCCTTGCGGCCCTTGAAGAAGCCCGGGGTCTTCTGCCAGATCACGTAGTTCGAGTTCTCGTGCACGTCCCGGCACAGCACGAGCCCGGATTCCTTGCGGTCCTCGGTGACGAACCCGAGGTCGGCCCGTATGGCGTCCATCGCGCTGCGGATGGTCGCGGGCTTGCCCGCGATGAGCACCTGGCCCGTCCGCGGCTTGCGGATGCCGAAGATCACCTCCATCAGCTCGGTCCGCCCGGCGCCGATCAGGCCGCTGAAGCCGAGGATCTCGCCCCGGCGCACCTGGAAGCTCACGTCCTTGAGGAGGCCGTCGGACACGTTCCTCACCTCGAGCATGACCGCGGCAGAGTCGCCGGCGAAATTCGAGGCGTGCGTCTCGGTCACCTCGCGGCCCACCATCAGCGTGGCGAGGTCATGGGCGGTGACTTCCTTGATGCCGCGGACCGCTACGAGAGCGCCGTCGCGCAGGACGGTCACCCGGTGGCACACGTCGATGAGCTCCTTCAGCCGGTGCGAGATGAAGACCACCGCGATTCCCTGGCCGCTGAGGTTCGCGATGAGGTCGAAGAGGATCTTCGTCTCCCGGCCGGTGAGCGCCGAGGTCGGCTCGTCCATGATCAACAGTTCGACGTTGAACGAGATCGCTTTGGCAATCTCCACCATCTGCTTCTGCGCGACCTTGAGCTCGCGCACCTTGCGCTTCGGTTCGATCTACTCGCCGAGCCGCTTCAGGATGACCGCGGCGTCCGCGTTCATCTTCGCGAAGTCGATGAGTCCCGCGCCTGCCCTCGGCTCGCGGTGCAGGAAGATGTTCTGCGCCACGGTCAGCTCGGGGAGGAGGTACAGCTCCTGGTGGATCATGGAGACGCCCACGCGCTGCATCTCCTGCGGGTTGGCGCCGCGGCGCATCGGGGTGCCCTTGAACACGATCTCGCCCGCATCCGCGGGGTAGATGCCGGCCACGAGCTTCATGAGCGTGGACTTCCCTGCGCCGTTCTCCCCGCACAGGCCCATGATCTCGCCCTTGTCGACGGCGAAATCGACCTTGTGCAGGACCTCCACGCCGGAGAAGCTCTTGCAGATGCCGTGCATCCTGAGCGTTTCGTTCATATATAGACCGTCCGCAGAGTACCGTGTCCCCGGACCGCTGTCAAACGGAATCGCGCAGCTGCGGTCACAGCGCCTCCACCCCGAGGTCCATCACCCGAGCCATGAGCTCGACCTCCGTCGCGTGCCGACCCGTCATGATGCAGTAGTGGTGCGAGTAGAAGGCCTTCATCAGCGCCCGGCCATCCCGAACCTTCAGCAGCGCGCCATTCCGGCAGTCCGATCCGGGGTATTGGGAGTACCCCTCGAGCTCGCCGTCGATCACCTGCACGCTCTTAAGCTCGGGGTGCAGCTTGGCAAGGGTCATCGGGCCCGTCCGCATCCGGCCGTCGATGACAGTCGCGTTTTCATTCACGATGGCGAGCGCCTTCGGCCGCAGAGTCCACGATTCGCAGAATGCCCGGGGCACCTCTCCGAAGTACCCGCAGTGCACCATGAGGAGGTGGTTCTCGGGCTCCGGCACGTCGGGGAACTTGTCGATTTTCTCGTGCTTGAGCGCCGCCCCGCCCATGAGGAACGGGTAGAGGTTGCTCATCATCACGGGGGCGCGAAGGGCGCGCTCCAGCAGGTACGTCGTCAGCAGCGACAGCGTGTCGCCCTCGCACGCCCAGGCGAGCCGGCGTTCCTGGTAGAGCAGGTCCCACGCGAGGCACGGCGTGGTGTCGGAAAAGGCCGACTCGTTGAGGCAGTTGATGCCCGCCCCCTGGATGGCCGGGTCGGCGTCCAGCTCGCGCTTCAGCGCCAGGTACAGCTTGACAGCCGACAGCATCGGCCGCTCTCCGACCCCCTCGGCCGGCACCACGCGGTCCTTCAGGGCAGCCCGGGCGTCCGCGTCGCTCACCGCCTTCGCCGCGGCACCCAGCTTCTCGTAGCTCTTCCGCACCACCCGGATGCCGAACTCCTCCCGGATTACCTCATTCGCCCGGTCCTCCCACCACCAGAACCGCTTGAAGATCTCGGGCTGCTCGCCGCCCACCCCGGGCCGATCCTGGAAGACGAGGAACTTCACCTCCCGCATCTCGCGTCGCAGCGCGAGCGCCCGGCAGATCGTGCGGGTCAGCGTGATGTCGTACGGCGTGAAGACCTTCATGCCCAGGCTCTTCATGAACGTCACGATCTCCCAGTCCCACATGTTGACCGTGCCGAAGTCCGAAGTCAGCACCAGGGCGGGGACCGGGAGGCGCTTCAGGCTGTCGAGCTGCGAGAACGCCTCGCCGATCAGCTGGGGGAACACGGCCGCGTCCGCGGGGGGCAGGCGCGAACCGAGCGCCACCGGCGGAAGGACCTCCGCGTCCTC
>JAPLSM010000450.1 GCA_026398635.1 Spirochaetota bacterium
TACTACCTCGGACTCATCCAGAAGATGAACGACCCCATCTGGAAGCAGGCGATCCCCGACGTGGAGGAGCTCGAGCACCACATGGACCTGGTCGCGGACCCGCTGGACGAGGAGGGAGATATTCCGCTCGGCGGCCCGAGAACGATCATCCACCGGTACCCCGACCGGGTGCTGCTGTTCGTGTCGATCGAGTGCGCCATGTACTGCCGGTTCTGTACCCGCAAGCGCAAGGTCGGCGACGACCTCAAGAACCCGTCCATGGAGGAGATCGGGAAGGGGATCGACTACGTCGCAGCGCACGAGGACATCCGGGACGTGCTGATTTCGGGCGGCGATCCGCTGCTGATCCCCGTGAAGCGGCTCGACGAGATCCTGGGCCGGCTCAGGGCGATCCCGCACCTCGACATCGTGAGGATCGGGACGAGGGTCCCCTGCGTCTGGCCGCAGAAGATCATCGAGGACACGGAGCTGGTCGAGGTGCTGCGGAAGCACACGCCGAAGACGCTCAAGGATCCGCACCTGTTCATGAACACGCACTTCAACCACCCCAACGAGATCACCGAGCAGAGCTTCCAGGCGATCAAGATCCTGAGGGACCTGGGCATCCCGATGGGAAATCAGACCGTGCTGCTGAGGGGCGTCAACGACGACACGGACGTGATGCGCGACCTCGTCCACGGCCTCGGCAGGCTGGGCGTGCGGCCCTACTACCTCTACTACGCCGATCTCGTCGAGGGCACCGGTCACTTCCGGACCGAGGTGTACAAGGGGAAGGAGATCTGCCGGGACCTCTGCGGATCCACCACCGGGTTCCTGCGGCCGACCTACGTGGTGGACGCGATGGGCGGCAGGGGTAAGGTGCCCGTGGACCTCGGGTATTCGGACGGCATCAGCGAAGACCGGAAGGGCGGGACCCTCACCTCCGCGATCGGGCTCGGGAAGGTCTACGTGAACGACCCCATCGAGAAGGTGGAAGGCAAGCCGACCCGGCACAATCCGAACAGGATGTAGGAGCCGGTTTCCTTGACCAAGCAGGGGCTTTGGGCTATGACGATCGGGTGATCCCCAGGAAGTTGACGCCCGGCGAGATCACGGCGGTCGTCGAGAAGATTCGCAAGAAATACGAAGAGTACATCTACAAGTACTTCAAGTCGAAGTCGCTGCGCGAGGCCTTCGAGGAGCGCTACCTCCGGTCGCTGCGGGCCTCGGTCGACGTCTCCTCGTTCCTCCTCGCGGAAATCGGCGCCATCGAGGAGCTGATCAAGCGCGAGGAGGACCGGATCGTGCTCCCGCCGCCCAGCGAGCCCCGCCCGGACATCGCCGACAAGGTGATCGAGGAGAACCGCAAGCGCATCGTGAAGTACCGGGACTCGGGCTTCCACCCCGACGCGAGCGAGGACGCCCGGCGCCTGCTCGGCGCCCTGCAGCAGATCGCCGAGGATCACTGGCCGGCCCTCACCTCGGCACTGCGCGAAACCGCCTCCAACATGAACTCCCTCGAGATGCTCAACCTCGACTCCCAGCTGCGCTACCTGTCCGCTCCCGGGCGCGACGGAGTCCCCCAGTTCCTCGCCCGGTACACCGGCCAACTGAAACGCTTCCCCCGCAACTACGCGGCCATCGACCGGGAGGACAAGGAGTTCATCCTCGAGGCGGCCTTCTTCCTGAACGACCTGCTGTCTATCCTCGAACGCGTGCGCCGCGTCTACAAGGACCTCAACGCGCAGGCGAAGGAATCCCTCGGCGCAGCCATCGACTTCACATGGGGGGTCATCGGCGACTTCCGGCTGAAAGACCTGAAGCGCCGCAAGACGAGAAACGCCGCCGAGGAGCGCTGACGCCGCCCTTGCGTGATTCCTCCGGGACGGTGTATGAATGGTGGCGTTGGGGAGGGGCTCCATGTCTGATGAGATGACGGTCACGACGGGCACGTTCGAAGCGGAGGTGGTCAAGTCGGCCATCCCCGTAGTCGCGGACTTCTGGGCGGAGTGGTGCGGCCCCTGCCGCATGATCGCCCCCGTCCTGAAGGAGCTCGCGAAGGACTACAAGGACAAGCTCAAGGTCGCCAAGATCAACGTGGACGAGGAGCCCGACCTCGCCTCCCGCTACGGCATCCAGAGCATCCCCACGCTCCTCTTTTTCAAGGGCGGGCAGCTGGTGAAGCAGCAGATCGGCGCGGTCCCCCGCCCGGTGCTGGAAAAGATCGTCAAGGAACTGGTGTAGCCGGCGCGTACGCCTCGTCGGAGTTGTCCGCCCCGAAGGTCGAGCCCCGAGTGGGGACGATATGCCAGTCGGTACGTCCGTCCGTGTCCGCCGACGTCGACGACCGGCAGAGCGACCGGGTCGCGGTCGACCCCTCCGGGCTGATCCCGTCCTCCGGCGCCACCAGGGCGCCGGCGATGTGCCAGCCACCATCGCGCGCCAGCTCCTCCGCGCGTTCGAGCACATCAGAAGTGCCGAAGCCCCGGTACCGGTCGTCAGAGTCCGATGTCCGGTTGCTGTACAGCAGCCCGTCGATGATCGGCCCGCCAGGCCGCTCGTAGACCGAGATCACCCCATTATTCCCGCCCAGCCCCTGCCCGCCGCGCAGCCAGAAATCGCGCGCCGACGGTGAGGCGTCGATGCCCCCCGAAACGTCCGGATCGCCGGTCTCGTCGACCTCGGCTGGATCGCCCGAGGGCCGGCAGTGCACGAGGATGAACGATCCCCGGCGAACCTCGAACGAAGGGAAGACAAGCCGGGCATCGAAGCAGCCGGGTGTCCCCACGTACAATGCCAGCCCCCCCATGTCGCCATCGGCGAGCGCCTTCAGCTCGATCAGGTCGGGGTGGGCGGTCGAGCCGCGCGGCGTGAACTCGTTCACGATCACCCGGGGAACCGTGGGGTTGAACCCATAGAACCCTGCCAGGAAGGTGGTCGAATTGCCCCGGCCGTCCCGGGCCGTGGCCTCCAGGCGATACTCCCGGCCCGGGCTCTGGGTGTCGACGCCGACGGTGACCGTCAGGCCGGGAGGAGAGACCTCGCGGACCTGAAGCGCGGGCTCGATGCGAAGCGTACCGATGTCCAGCCCCGCTTCCTCGTCGAAGGCAATCACAAGCGATCCGGGCCCCGTGACGCTCACGTCCTCGATGCCGGGCGGGCGCAGGTCGGTCTCGGACCCGCGAGGCCAGGGGAGCGGGCCGCACGCGGCGAGCAGCGCCAGCGTCGCGGCAGCCACCGTCCGGCGGGCCGGGCGGCCAATCGGGGTCTGCATGGAAGGGCCTCCACCCCCGGAACACGGCCCCGGCGTACACGGCGCTTGCGGATGTTCGGGAGCGGAATCCGTGCTTTACCCCGGCCTGGTTTTCTTTTATCCTGAGAACGTGCCCGATGATCCCCTGCAGAAGTTCGCCAAGACGTACGCCCCCGGTACCGTGGTGTTCCACGAGGGCGAGACGGGCGACGAGATGTACATCATCCAGCGCGGCAAGGTACGGGTGAGTAAGGACTTCTCGGGCAAGGCGCACGTGATCGCGGTGCTCGAGAAAGGCGAGTTCTTCGGCGAGATGGCCATCGTGAGCCGGCTGCGGCGGACCGCTACCGTGACGGCGATCGACGAGGTGGAAGCCCTCGCCTTCGACCGCGACGGCCTGGTGAAGATGATCACCCGCAACCCCCGGATCGGGCTTTCGATCATCGACCGTCTGTGCCGGCGGCTGCAGGCCGCTCACCGCAAGGTCCAGCACCTCGTGCAGCGCGACCGGGCCGGGCTGATCGCGCTGCACCTGCGGCACCTCTTCCAGGAACTGCCGGCGGGCGCCCCGTCGCTGCCGCTCGCCGCGACGCTCG
>JAPLSM010000225.1 GCA_026398635.1 Spirochaetota bacterium
TCGACCCCGATCACCGTCGCCCACCCCGTGCCGCACGCGAGGCGCACGCGTACGAGCGCCGAGTCGCCCGTGCCGGGGGCCTCCGCTCCCTGACCGCTTGCCGGGTCGAGATACTGGGCCTGGCCCGAAATGAAGTTGCCCATCGAAGGCAGCACGAGCCGCCGGTTCACGCCCGCGTAGACGAACTGCGGCGCGTGCAGGACGTGCGGGTGGTGGCCGTAGACGACGGTCGCGCCGCACGAGGCGAGCTGCTTCAAGAACGCGTCCAGGGCGGGTCCGGGCGCACTCGAGTACTCCACGCCGCAGTGGTACGACACCACCAGGACGTCGCAGGAGGCGCTTTCCACGCTCACGAGGGCGGCGAACGCATCGGCCGCCTGGCGGTCCCGGTAGTCCACCACCGCGATCCGGTCGCCGCCGCCGCGCGTGTTCAGGAACTGCGTGGCTGCCAGGAATGCGATCCGCACGCCGTTCACCTCGGTCCTCGCCGCCCCGAACGGAGATCCGGGGTTGGCCCGAGTGCCGGCCCAGTAGAGTGTGCGGCCGGCCACGCGCCCGGCCCGGTCGAGCGACCGGAGCGTCTGCAGGACGCCCTCCTCGGCTCCGTCGAAGGCGTGGTTGTTCGCGAGCGAAAAGGCGTCGATGCCCGCGACGACCGCAGCCTGCAGGTAGGCGGGGGTGCCGTTGAACTGGGGAAAATCGGCGTAGGGACGGCCGGGATCGACGGGAAACTCGAGGTTCGCAAAGGTGAGGTCGTCGTCCTGCAGCAGCGCCTCGACGTCCCGGTAGAGGTCCCGGTAATCCGCCACGACGTTGTTGACGGTGTGCATCATCAGGTCACCGACGAACCCGAGCGTGAGCATGCGCGGCGCCTGCGGGGCGGCGGTCTGTGCTGGAAGCTGTCCGCCGCGGAAGGGACCGGCGAGGAGCAGGCAGAGGGGAAGACACCACCGCTTCATAGCCGTGGCATTGTGGTATGATGAATCCATGACGTTCAAGGACCTCGTGATCGCCAACAGGAGCTACCGGCGCTTCGACGGGACTCACACGATCCCCGCGACCGTGCTCCGCGACCTCGTGAGCCTGGCGCGAACCACGCCTTCGGGCGGCAACCTCCAGCCCCTGAAGTACGTGCTGTCGTGCTCGGCGGAAGGCAACGCCCTCGTGTACGAGACGCTCGCCTGGGCCGCCTACCTGCCGGAGTGGAAGGGCCCCCCCGTGCACGAGCGGCCCACCGCCTACGTCGTGATGCTCTTCGACCGGACCATCACCCAGGTGGTGAAGATCAGGTTGGCGGAGTTCGACGCGGGCATATCGGCGCAGACCATCCTTCTCGGCGCCGTCGAGCGCGGCCTCGGCGGGTGCGTGTTCGTCTCGGTGAGGCGGGAGGAGCTGGGGCGCCGGCTCGGCCTGCCCGACACCCTCGAGATCGCGCTGGTCATCGCGCTGGGCAAGCCCGTGGAGAAGGTCGTGCTCGACGGCCTCGCCCCGGGGGGTTCCGTCAAGTACTGGCGGGAGCCGGACGGGACCCACCACGTGCCCAAGCGCGGCTTGGAGGAGCTGATCCTGAAGCAGATCTGAGGAGCCGTCCGGCCCCGGCCGACACGGTCCCTCAGCAGAGGAGCAGCCAGGCAGCCACCGCGATGCCGCCGCCCGCCGCGACGCCGACCGCGATCTCGGGCAGCGTGTGGCCCACCATGTCGTGAAGCTCCTCGGTTGAAACCCCGGGGTGCGCGGCGACCAGCGCCTGCAGCACCCGGGCGTGACGCTCGACCGTGCCCCGCAGCCGGTATGCGTCGTAGACGACGATGGACGCGAACACCGCGGACACCGCGAAGATGTCGGAACCGAAGCCCGAGCGCAGACCGACGAAGACCGCAAGGGCGGTGACG
>JAPLSM010000327.1 GCA_026398635.1 Spirochaetota bacterium
CCGAGAGCATCCCCCTTCCAGGGAGCACCTGATTTCCATCCTGCAAGACGTGCAGGGTGCCGAAGGGTACCTGTCCCGGGAGAACATCAACCGGATCGCGGAATACCTTCACCTGCCTCCCTCGAAGATCTACGGGGTGGCAACCTTCTACAACCAGTTCAAGCTGAAGAAGCCCGGGAAGATCCAGATCCAGGTCTGCTGGGGCACGGCCTGCCACGTCAAAGGGTCGTTGAACCTGCTCGACAGCCTCAAGCTGCTGCTCGGCGTCGAGGTTGGCGAGACCACGAAGGACGGCACGTTCACTCTCGAGACCGTCGCCTGCCTCGGCGGCTGCTCCATCGCGCCGGTCATCACGGCCAACGGCCGGTTCTTCGGAAGGCTCGACAAAAAGAAGCTCGAGGAGCTCATCGAGAAGTTCCGGGCTGCCGGGGAGGTGGTGGAATGAGCCGGGTCTTCATCGGCATGGGCACCTGCGGGCTCGCCACCGGAGCAAGGCAGGTGAAGGCCGCGGTCGAGAAGTGGGCGGCCGGGCACAACACCACCGTGGACATCACGCCTGTGGGCTGCATCGGCTACTGCCAGGTCGAGCCGATCATGGACGTGATGACGGAGTCAGGCCACCGGGTCTCCTTCAGCAACGTCACCCCCGACATGGCGAGCTTCATCCTCGACGAGGTCATCCTCCGGAAGAACCTGAAGCTCGACGGCATGCTCGGACAGTACCGTAACGGCAAGGCCCCGCTTGCCGGCGTTCCCTTCATCGACGAGCACCCCTACTTCCGCAAGCAGGTGAAGTACGTGCTCAGGAACTGTGGGATCATCAACCCCGAGAGCCTGGCGGACTACCGGGCGCAGGGCGGCTTCAAGGGCCTCGAGCGCGCGCTGTCGCTCGGACCCGCGGGGGTCGTCGACGAGGTGCTCGCGAGCGGCCTGCGCGGCCGGGGCGGCGGCGGGTTCCCAACCGGGAAGAAGTGGCAGCTGGCCGCGGCTGAGGCGGTGCAGCAGCCCGCCCTAGGAAAGGGGCCGGCGAAGTACGTCATCTGCAACGCGGACGAGGGCGACCCCGGGGCGTTCATGGACCGTTCGATCCTCGAGGGCGACCCATTCTCCGTGCTCGAGGGCATGATCACGGCTGGCTTCGCCATCGGCGCCTCCGAGGGCATCATCTACTGCCGGGCCGAGTACCCGCTCGCCATCGAGCGCCTGCAGAAGGCCATCGCCACCCTCAAGGCCGAGAAGCTCCTCGGTACGCCGTTGAACGCGGCCGGGTTCACCTTCTCGGTCCGGGTGAAGAAGGGAGCGGGCGCCTTCGTCTGCGGCGAGGAGACCGCGCTGATAGCCTCGGTCGAGGGCCGGCGCGGCATGCCTCGTCCCCGACCGCCGTACCCCGCGGTGGCGGGCCTGTTCGGCAAGCCGACGATCATCAACAACGTCGAGACCTTCGCCAACGTACCGCACATCCTGCGCGAGGGCCCCGCACGCTTCGCGTCCATGGGCACCGAGAAGTCGAAGGGAACGAAGGTCTTCGCCCTCACGGGCAAGGTTCAGAACACCGGGCTCGTCGAGGTGGCCATGGGGACCACGCTGCGAGAGATCGTCTTCGACATCGGCGGGGGCATCCCCGGCGGCAAGGCCTTCAAGGCCGTGCAGATCGGCGGTCCGGCCGGCGGCTGCATCCCCCTGGAGGCGCTGGACACGAAGGTGGACTACGACTCGCTGCGCGCCGTCGGCGCGATGATGGGCTCGGGCGGCCTCGTGGTGATGGACGAGGACACCTGCATGGTCGACATTGCCCGCTTCTTCCTCGGCTTCATCACTTCCGAAAGCTGCGGCAAGTGCATCCCCTGCCGGGAGGGCACGCAGCGGCTGTACGAGGTGCTCGACGCCATCGTGTCGCCCTACAGCAAAATGCGCAGCGAGGAGGACAACCTCCTGCGCTTCAACCGGGTCCTGAACATGGAGAGCCTGGCGAAGGTGATCAAGGACACCTCGCTCTGCGGGCTGGGGCAGGGGGCGCCGAACCCCGTGCTTTCCACCCTGCGCTACTTCCGCAAGGAGTACGAGGCCCACATCTACGATCGTCGCTGCCCGGCGAAGCAGTGCAAGGGTCTGCTGACCTACGCGATCGCCAACGACGCCTGCACGGGCTGCACGCTGTGCGCGCGCAAGTGCCCGGCGGGAGCCATCGTCGGCGAGCGGAAGATGGCCCATTACATCGTGGACGAGAAGTGCATCCGCTGCGGCATGTGCGCTGAGGTCTGCCGCTTCTCCGCGGTGAAGGTTTCCTAAAGGAGGCGGCCATGGTGACACTGTCGATCAACGACCGGAAAGTCCAGGTGCCCGCGGGCTCGAGCGTGCTGGACGCGGCCACCGCGGCCGGCGAGCGCGTGCCCACCCTGTGCCACATCAAGGAGCTCTTCCCCAGTGGCGCCTGCCGCATGTGCGTGGTCGAGGTGAAGGGCCGGCCGGGCCTCGTGCCCTCGTGTGCCTGCCCCGCCGAGGAGGGCATGGTGGTCGACACACGCAGCCCGCGCGTGGTCGACTCGCGCCGCACGATCATCGAGCTGCTGCTCGCGAGCCACCCCTTCGACTGCCTCACCTGCGTGAAGAACGGCTACTGCGAGCTGCAGACCCTCGCCTCCGAGTACGGCATCGACCGGGTGCCGTTCGAGGGCAAGACCCGGCACCACTACGACGACTACTCGTCGCCCTCGATCATCCGGGAGCCCGACAAGTGCATCCTCTGCGGCCGGTGCGTGCGCATCTGCGAGGAGGTACAGACCGTCGCGGCCATCGACTTCACCCGGCGCGGCTTCGACACGATGGTGCTGCCGCCCTTCGAGATGGACCTGAGCGAGACCACCTGCGTCAACTGCGGCCAGTGCACCCTCGCGTGCCCCACGGGCGCGCTGCACGAGGTGCGCGTGGTCGAGCGCGTGATGCAGGTGCTGCAGGAGGGGAAGAAGTTCGTCGTGGCCCAGGCGGCGCCCGCCATCCGGGTGTCGCTCGGCGACTTCTTCGGCATGGACCCGGGGGCGAACGTCACCGGCCGGGTGGCCGCGGCGCTCCGCCGGGTCGGCTTCAAGCAGGTCTTCGACACGGACTTCGCCGCGGACCTCACGATCATGGAGGAGAGCACGGAGCTTGTGCGCCGCATCGCGGAGGGCGGGCGCCTCCCCCTCTTCACCTCGTGCTGCCCCGCGTGGATCAAGTTCGCGGAGCACTACTACCCCGAGCTCCTGCCGAACATCTCCAGCTGCAAGTCGCCGCAGGAAATGATGGGCTCCGTCATCAAGAACTACTACGCGAAGCGGCAGGGCATCGCTCCACAAGATGTGTACGTGGTGTCGGTGATGCCCTGTACGGCGAAGAAGTTCGAGGCCCTTCGGCCCGAGCTCGCTCATGCGGGGGTCACCGACGTGGACGCCGTGCTCACGACCCGGCAGTTCGCCCGTCTCATCCGCATCTTCGGCATCGACTTCTCCACCCTGCCCGAGGAGGAGTTCGACAAGCCCTTTGGCGGGAGCACGGGCTCGGGCGACATCTTCGCCGCCTCGGGCGGTGTCATGGAATCCGCCCTCCGCTCCGCCTACCACCTGCTGACCGGGAAGGATCTCGAGCACCTCGAGTTCGAGCCGGTCCGGGGAATGGCCGGCGTGAAGGAGGCATCGATCACCATCGGCGACCGGGAGCTGAAGATCGCCGTGGCGAACCGGCTCGGTAACGCCCGGCAGATCGCCGACCGGGTGAAGGCCGGCAACTCCCCGTGGCAGTTCATCGAGATCATGGCCTGCCCGGGCGGCTGCGCGGGCGGCGGCGGCCAGCTTTTCGGCTACGATCCCGGGAAGGTCGAGCAGCGGATCAAGGCCATCTACGCGCTGGAGAAGCGCCGAACCGTCCGTCTCTCGTACAAGAACCCGGCTGTGACGGACATCTACCGGGAGTTCCTCGAAAAGCCGGGCTCGCACAAGGCGCACGAGCTGCTGCACACGTCCTATGCGCCGCGGGCGGCCGCGGGCTAGCGCCGGTGCGGCTTCACACGGCGACGGATTCACGGTAGAGTCCGTCGCGTATTCCAAGGAGGCGACCACGATGGCGCGGGTGCTCATCGTAGACGACGACACCGACCTGCTTGCGGGCCAGCAGGCGTACCTCGAGGCGAAGGGCTACCAGGTCCAGACTGCGGTCACGATCGACGCGGGGCTGAAGAAGGCGGTGGCGTTCCGCCCCGACGTGGTCGTGGTGGACCTCATGATGGAGCACTACGACTCGGGGTTCGTGTTCTGCAAGAAGGTCCGCGACCTGCCCGGCCTCGCGGAGGTTCCGATCATCATGCAGACCGCCTCGCCCCGAAAGATGGGCTTCACCTTCGACGCGGCCGGTGCCGGACCCGGGCGCGAGTGGATGAAGGTGGACGAGGTGCTCACCAAGCCGGTGCCCCTCGAGCACCTCACGGGCAGGATCGAGCAGCACCTCTCCCGCAGGTCGCGCAAGGCCTGAACCCGGGCGGAGCGCACACCGTGAGCGACCGCAACGACCGCACCCTGCCGCTGCAGGTTCTCGACGCCCTGCACGAGGGGGTGATCGTCGTCGACGCCCGGCGCGCGATCATCCTGATGAACCCCCGGGCCGAGCAACTGCTCGGCCGGCGCTGGAGCCCGAGCGTGGCGCTCGCGGACCTCTTCCCCGACGCAGCTGCCCGGGCAGCGCTCGAAGCGGCCATCGCCGCAGGCCGGGCCACCAGCCAGGCCTTCTGCCACAAGCTGGGAGAGGTCGTGCTGGAGGTGGGCGTCTCTCCCTTCACGGGCGGCGGGACGGGCCTCGGCGCGGTCATCCTGCTCTCCGACATCACCGAGACGTGGAAAACCGAGCAGGAGCGCCTGCGCTTCGTTTCGATGGTCGTCCACGAGTTGAAGAGCCCGCTGTCGGCCATCCTCAACTACATCAACGTCATTCTCACTGGCATGTTCGACACCGACCCCAAGCGGGTCCGGGAGATGCTCGAGCGCTGCAAGATCCGCGGGGAGGCGCTGCTTGACCTCGTGCGCGACCTGCTGTACATCAACCGGCGCGAGGTGGAGCCGGTCCGCAAGGACGCGGAGGACTTCGACCTGTGCACCGTGCTCGGTGAGCAGGTCGACTTCTTCACCGTGCAGACCGAACGGCACCGCATCCGGGTGACGGTGCGCTGCGACGCTCCGCGCGCCATGGTGCGGGCCGATCGGGCCGACCTCGACCGGGTCTTCATGAATCTGCTGTCCAACTCGATCAAGTACAACCGCGACGGCGGTGCAATCGACGTCCGGGTATCCGACGCGGACGACGGCTGGGCTGTGGCGATCTCGGACACGGGCATCGGCATGAGCACCGCCGAGAGCGAGGGCCTCTTCCGCGAGTTCTACCGGGTGAAGAACGAGCGGACCGCGGGCATCCCCGGCACGGGCCTGGGCCTCGTGACGGTGAAGCGCGTGCTGTCCGACTACGGCGCGAAGATCGCGTTCTCGTCGAAGCCCGGGAAGGGCTCGACCTTCACCGTCACGTTCCCGAAGGCGCCGTAACGCCGGCGCCGTGCCCCGGGCGCTGCGCACGCTCCGGGCTGCGCGAGGCGGGCCGCCCGTTCCAGCCCAGCGTCCAGTACGTGGTTGGGGGGATGGCCGACCCCGAAGCAGGGTGAGGGCCGCCGTCCCTCGAGAATGCCGCGGGACCGATTACGCCTGGAGATGGCTGATGATCAGCCGGTTCACGGCATCCGGTTTATCTCCCTGAAGGGCATGACCGGTGCCGGCGATGATCTGGACTTCCAGCCGTCTGATGCAGGATTGGGCCCTGTCCACGACCTTTCGGTACTCAACGCAGACTTCGTGATCCCCGAACACCAGCAGAACCGGTGAATCGAAACTCCTCAGTTCGTCGTCGGAAAACTGCCTGTGCTTGACGAGCTTGAGCCTGGTTCCGCGTATCACGTTCGAGAGGTAGTCCGCGTACTCGGTGCTGATGCGTGCTTCGGGACCGGAAACGTACTTCAGATAGGACTCGACGGCCCTTGTCGTGGGGAACAGGCCGACACGCAGCGATTTCAGCATGAACTTCGGGCTGACCTCCGAGTTGATCCCGACGGCGGGAGCCAGCAGCACGATCTTCTCCACTCGTGTAGGACAGCTGATCGCGGCATTCAAGGCAATCCATCCACCCTTCGAGTGTCCAACGAGCAGGGCTTTCCCGATTCCCAGGGTGTCGAGGATCTCCGTTGTCCAGCGTGCATAATCCGTCTCCGGGTTGAACTCCGGCGCGGCTTCGCTCTTCCCGGGATCGTTTACGGTGTCGACCAGGTGCAGCCTGAAGTGCTCTCCCAGCTGTGCGACGTTGTACCGCCACATGAGGGAGTTGTTGCCCGTCCCATGAAACAGCAGCAAGGGCCTGGCGCTTTGCCTGCCGCAGAGCAGTAGGTGGGTTTTTCCGCTCTTCGTCTCCACGAAGCGCTCTTCGCAGGGGATGGGCCAGTTGCGGAGGATCCTGTCGTAGTACGCGAGGAGGTGTTCGCGCGACTTCGGAGATCGATAGATCGATACGTACTTCGATGTGGCCATACGGCATTCTACCCGGCGAGGACGGATCTGCACAGAGCGAAGGCGGTCCTGATGCGGTTTCCCCCTGCAGGGAAAGCGCTATCCCCTCTGCCGACAGGCACTCGGCGTTTTAGGGCACGCCCGGCCCGTCCTCAATAAAGAGCCCCCGCCCGCAACGCGGCAGGAGCTCCTGAGAGGTGTATACTCTCTGATCGCGGCCCAGATGCTGGACGCAATCAACGGCTCATCTGCGTCGGACTTTCATAATGGAGGAAGACGCATGTACTCGGGTTTTACCATGAAGCGCGACATTGTTTATGCAGCGGTCGGCGGAAGGGATCTGAAGCTGGACCTCTACATCCCCAACAATGCATCGCGCGCCGTTCCGATCATCATGTACATCCACGGCGGCGGCTGGTCGGAGCTGGACAAAAGCTGGTGCCCCTACCCGATGCGGATGCTTGACCAGGAGTACGCGGTGGCCAGCATCGATTACCGCCTTCTGCAAGAGGGGGGCGCCTTTCCCGCGAACCTGCACGACTGCAAGTCCGCGGTGCGCTGGCTGCGCAGCCATGCGACTGACTACCATCTCGACGGTGTGCACATCGGCGTTTGGGGGGACTCGGCGGGGGGGCATCTCGCGTCCCTGGTGGGCCTCACCGGAGACGTCCCCTCCCTGGAGGGCGCCGTCGGGATGTCCGGCAGCTCGAGCCGGGTCCAGGCCGTCTGCGCCTATTTCGGCATCATGGACCTGTGCGCGCTGGCGGGCCCGGATCCGGACCACGACCCCGTCGCGCAGTTCTTCGGCAGGCTGATCGGGGCCGAACCCATATCGAAACACATGGACAAGCTGAAGGCCGCGAGCCCCGTCACGTATGCCTCAACAGGGGCACCGCCGTTTCTCATTCTTCACGGCGACGTGGACACCATCGTTCCCTTGAGCCAGAGCGTGTTCCTCTACGAGGCGTTGTGGAGAGCGGGCTCCGATGTGCGTCTGCACATCGTGCACGGCGGGGACCACCTGGACTGGCGCCACAGCCCCGCTGACATCCCCTGGCAGGCCGCCGAGATAAAAAACCTTGAAGATGCGTTCTTCTACCGGACCCTGAAGGGCCACGAACGGACGCAGAAGACGTGACGGGGGGGCGCCGCGCAGTGTCGGGCACGGCCGGTGAGCTTTCCCACCTCTTCGAGCATCTGTACCCGTTCGGGGAGGCTTCACGTGCGGCAGTCTGCCGACTTGCAACGACCGAGGCCGACCTATATAGTGCGTGAAAACCGAGGATAGGCCTCGGTGGAGGAGACAATGTCCGTTTATTCGACCGAACGCGGACAAGCGCGGCATCGACTCCCACGGTGTCGGAAGGCTCAAGCCCATCTACGTCGACCGTATCAAGGCGGGACAGATCAACCCCATCACCAGGATCGACGTGATCAGGGACGGCCCGACCACGGCGGTTCTCGACGCGAACAACGGCATGGGCCA
>JAPLSM010000343.1 GCA_026398635.1 Spirochaetota bacterium
TCGGGACTGGCGAGCGATTTCCCGATCCCCCTCCTCCTGGTCCAGCACATGGCGGTCGGATTCCAGGAGGGAATGGTGAGATGGCTCCAACAAGATACCGGATTCCCGATCTCCATCGCGCGGGCCGGCGAGCTCATCGGCGCCCGTCACGCCTACCTCGCGCCCGACGGCGTCCACCTGGGGGTTGAGCGGGGCGGTCGAATCCTCCTCAGCGCGGAGGCGCCCGAGCGCGGACTGCGCCCCTCCATCTCCTTTCTCTTCCGATCGGTTGCTTCCTATTATGGCAGCCGAGCCGCGGGGGTGCTGCTCACGGGCATGGGGGAGGACGGCGCGCGTGAGCTGAAGACGATGCGGGAGAAAGGCGCGGTCACGATCGTGCAGGACGGGGAGAGCGCCGTGGTCGACGGCATGCCAGGCAAGGCGAGGGAGCTTGGCGCCGCGACCCACGTGCTTCCGCCGGAAAGGATCGCGGCGGCTTTGAACGGCATGGCGGGGGTGCATGGGCCGGAGTGCAAGCTGCCATGAGCGACGCCCGGGACATTCTTGTGGTGGAAGACAGCGCGACCCAGCGCGATGCGTTGAGACACACTCTCGAGCGCAACGGCTACCGTGTGCGAACCGCGGCCAACGGCAAGGAGGCCATCGCGGCCCTCGACAGCCTCGCCCCTTCCCTGGTCATCGCCGACATCCTCATGCCAGAGATGGATGGGTATTCCCTCTGCCGGTTCCTCAAGGGACACAAGTCCTATCGAGGCATCCCCGTCATTCTCATGACTTCGTTGGGAAGCACGGAGGACGTCGTCGCTGGCCTCGAATGCGGCGCCGACTATTTCCTTACCAAGCCGTGCGACGAGGAATATCTCATCTCCCATATCAGGGGCATGAGCAGCGATTTCGGAGGCGCCCCGGATGAGGGAGCGAAAGCTTTGATCGAGTTCGAATACGCCGGCAGAAAACACAGCGTCACTTCCAGCCATCGGCAGATCATGCGGCTCCTGCTCTCCACCTACGAGGGCGCCATCCAGGTGAACAGGAGGCTTGCCGCGACCCAGCGCGAGCTGGAAAGGCTCGCCGGAGAGCTGGAAAACAAGGTGAAGGAGAGAACCGCGGCTCTTACCGTCGAGATAGGCGAAAGAAAACGGGTCGAAGAAACGCTGCGTAAAAGCGAAGAGAAATACCGCTCCCTGGTGCAGAACATCAACGACATCATGTACAGCGCCAATGGGGGAGGGATCATCACTTTCATCAACCCTGCCGCGGAAAGGGTGAGCGGGTATCGACTCGCGGAGATCGTCGGTCGCTCTTTCCGTAGGTTCATCCTGCCGGACGATCGCGCCGCCGTGATGGAAAACCACCGAAAAACGCTCCTCGGCCGATCGGAACCGATCGAGTGCAGGATACTGACGAAATCGGGTGAAACCCGCTGGGTCAGGTTCCAGAACCAGCCCATCCTGAGGGGTGCGCAGATCGTCGGCGTCCAGGGCACGATGATGGACACCACCGAGCACCGGAGCCTCGAGGAACGGTTTCTCCAGGCGCAGAAGATGGAGGCCGTGGGGAGGCTCGCCGGAGGGGTGGCCCACGATTTCAACAACATGCTGATGGTCATCCAGGGGTTCAGCGACATCACGGCAAAGAGCCTTCCCTCCGACGACAAAAGGCAGATGTATATCGGCGAGATTCGCAAGGCGACGGAGCGCGCCGCCGCGCTCACCCAGCAGCTCCTCACGTTCAGCCGCAGGCAGGTGTCCCAGAGTGTGGTGCTGAGCCTGAAAACGGTTGTCGCCGACACGGAAGCGATGCTCAAGCCCCTGATCGGCGAAGATATCCAGCTCGTGGTGTCGACCGACCCATTGACGCCGGATGTCAAGGCCGATCGCGGTCATCTCGTCCAGGTGCTCATGAACCTCGCCGTGAACGCCCGCGATGCGATGCCCAACGGCGGCACCCTCGCGATCAGGACCTCTCTCGTGATCTTAGACGAAACGAGTCCCGCCCAGCCCGATGTGGAACCGGGGGAGTACGCAGCGCTGACGGTGAGCGACTCGGGTACGGGCATTCCCCCGGAGGTGCGCGCGCACCTTTTTGAGCCATTTTTCACCACGAAGGAACAAGGGAAGGGCACGGGCCTTGGACTTGCCACCGTGTACGGGATCGTGAAGCAGAGCGGGGGTCACATAGGGTGCCTGAGCAGGCAGGGCAGCGGCACCACGTTCTCCATCTACCTTCCGCG
>JAPLSM010000230.1 GCA_026398635.1 Spirochaetota bacterium
GTGCAGGCAAATCCTCGACCTTTTCCCGCATGCGTGCCCAGACCGCATACGCCCAGTTGACTGATTGACCAGAGGCGCACGCGGAAACGCCCGCCCGGCTGACGGAGCACCCCGACGGCAGCAGGTCTCCTACGCGCCGCCGGCCACCTGCCTGCCCAGCGTGGCCGCATCCCGCAGGAGGGCCTTGTTCTCGTTCACCTCTCCTGCCGCATTCGCGCTGCCATAGACCATTCCCGCGATCGGCGCGCCGACGTAGGTGAAGGCGTCCTGGAACATGCGAAGCGCGTTCACGGCCCCCGAGCTGAACGGGTCGACGTCGCCGTAGGTGAGGAGGATGCCGATGTTCTTCCCCTTCAGGCCGTGGCCCTTGGGGCCGATGAAGGCGTACAGCCTGTCCATGAAAATCTTCGTCTGCGCCGACACCGAGAACCAGTACACGGGTGAGGCGATCACCAGTCCTCGGGCCTTCTTCAGAACGGGATAGACCAGGCGCATGTGTATTTTGGAGAACCGCCAACGCTCCACGACATACAGTCAAGCTATCCAGTGAATCGAGCCATATATTCGTATGTATTCAGGTATTGCTTTTCTACTCATTTCTTGATAGCATTTCATTGTGGGGAAGGCCCGTTTTGAATGGGACGAAGAAAAGAACAGGCAGAATCAACTGAAGCATAGCATCTCTTTCGATCGGGCACAGTACGCCTTTGGCGACCCTGACCGCGTCATAGCTGAGGATATTGGCCACAGCCAGGCCGAAAAGAGGTATTACTGCGTCGGCAGAGTAAAGGAAAAGAGATCTATGAGAAGAGCCACTGATTATACTGCAGAGCCACTGGGGGAGATCAGGGTGATCGAGGATTTCCTGCCTCCTCCATCAGAACTTGTTTTCAGAGAAGATACAGTCAAGGTGACTCTTGGGCTGAGTCGGAGGAGTGTCGATTTCTTTAAGAAGCAGGCAAAGAAGCATGATACGCAATATCAAAGGATGATTCGACGCTTGCTCGATCTTTACGTCACTCGACAGCAGCGATAGGACAGGCTTCTATTCTTCCTGTCACGTGAGCATACCCTGGACGGCAACGGGATGGCTCTCGCGATCGCCGGGCTGACCCGGAGAGCAGAAGGTCCGCCGCATCGTGGCTGCAGCCGCAAGGCATCCTGAATCAAGAATATTGAGGTGGATGTTTGCCACCCAGCCCGAGGTTCGAGTCCGGCCGGGGGAGCGAAGACACGCTCGAACGGGGAGGCGGCTAGCTGGCACTTTGGTGAGCCTGCTACTGTCATCACCCCGGTTTATCAGCTGCGGTCCAGCTGATGATGATGGTGATGTTGATGATAACGGTGATCGTCTTGATGGTCTTGTTGATCATTGTAGCCCCAACGATCCTGCATCCGAACGTCATGTCATGACCTGTGACTAAGTGATGCCCAGCCTCTGAAGCACACTTTGCACTCGTTCGTATGCGTCCCGCTCCACGATAGCCCGCTCCTCAGGATCGGTAATCTCGTCGAACGCGGCGACCGACCTCGGCCCAAAGTGGTCAGGCGAGGTAAACTTCTCAGCGATGTGCCGAAGGCCCTCCCTGATCAACGAGTTTCCCAGATGGGGGCTGAATTCGGCGACCCGCCATGGCCATGCCCTTCATCGCAAGGAAGGGAATAATAGCGGCGATCCGAACCATGGCACTGTCCTTTGCACCGTCTGGCAAGATGCCATCAATGCGAACCTCGGCTGTATATTGAAATGCCAATTCGCAGCCG
>JAPLSM010000073.1 GCA_026398635.1 Spirochaetota bacterium
GAGTTCGGCGCGGAGTGCGCACGAGCACGCGCAGGTCGCCATGAGGGTCGTGGTCGTGGACCGCCTTGACGATATGCTGCCCCAGAAAACCAAAGCCGCCGGAGATGAAGGTGCTGTTGCATGCCACGGGAGAGATCCTGTTTTCTGCGGCCATCCCCAGCGATGACCTTTTCACGGAGTTGATACGATTTCGTGGACTTGACCAGACCCGCCGATCCGCCAGCGGCAGCTCGGCGCGCGATCGGCGCCCTAGGGGCTGCCCGGACCATCCGAGGCGACGAGAGCGTGCCGCAGCAGGTCCGGCCGGTTGGAGGTGATGAAGTCGACGCCCATCAGCGCGAAACGCCGCATCTCCCCCGAGTCATCGACCGTCCAGACGCCGACGCCCAGACCGCGGGAACGAAGCTGCCGGTACAAAGGCTCCAGCAGCCAGGTCTTTTCGACGCCGACGCTCGTGACGCCGAGCGCCGCCATTTCCTCGGCCACCGCTGCGGGACCGCGCTTGCCCACCTTCTGAAGGTAGGCCCTGGAAATCAATGCGCAGGTACGCAGGCGCTGCTCCAGAGCCTTCACCGAGGTGAGCGTCGGGAAGTCGAACGAAAGGATCACCGCATCGTCCACCATTCCGCTCTGCCGGAGGGTTTCCACCACCCGTGGCTCAATGCCGGGGTAGCGCGAACCGTCCGACCGCAGCTTGATCTCGATCTGCAGCGAGGCGCGGCCCTTCGCCAGGTCCACGACCTCCTGCAGCGTGGGGATAAGCTGTCGTTCCACCGGGGGTCCGAAGAACCGGGCCGACGCGTCCAGCCGGCGCAGCTCCGCGAACGTCATCTCGCCCACCTCGCCGGCGGCGTTGGTCGTACGCGCCAGGGCCGCGTCGTGAATCACGACCAGCTCGCCGTCGCGGCTGAGGTGGACGTCGAGCTCTAGGGCGTCCGCTCCCTGCTCCAGGCCCGCCCGAAACGCCGCGAGGGTGTTCTCGGGGGCGAGAGCGGCGCCGCCACGGTGCGCGACCCTGATGACGCGATGCGCTTCGGCGGCCGCGGAACCCTGAGTGGACACGCTGCCGGAATCAGCCGCCGCGGGGGCGGCCGGCAGGATCAGGAGCAGAACGGCCACGCAGGCAGCCGTCCCGCCGGTCCCCGCCGGTCCCCGCGCGCGGGTCCTACTTGAAGCTCTCCTCATATTCCTTCTTGAGGTCGACCGCCGCTTCCTTCATCACCTGCGCGGCGGGTACGCCGCCCACCAGCAGCTTCTCAACCGCCTGGCGAAGGATTTCGGTCCCCTTGCCGAGCGAGATCACGCTGGCCTGCGGTCGCGCAAACGCCAGCTGGTCTATGGCGACCTTCCGCTCGGGATACTTCGTGAAGTACTCGACGGTGTCCGGATACTCCATGGCGGCTTTGCTGATGGGCATGTAGCCGGTGGTCACCACGATCGTGGAGTTGCTCGCCGGGTTGGTCAGGAATTTCATGAGCTCCCAGGTCGCAGCCTGCCGCGCCTTGTCGGTGCTGGTCATTGCCAGGACCGAGCCGCCGACCGGCACCGCGTGCTTTACCTTCGCGGGCATGAAACCGATGCCGACACGGAACTTCGCTCGGCTCATGATGTTGGCCATACTTCCCGTCGAGCCGAACGCCATCCCGGCTCTCCCTGTGAGGAGGTCGTTCTGGGCGTCCCCGGCCGGGACATTGCCCGCAACGGCCGTCTTGTCCTTGAACACCATGTCCTGCCAGAGCTGCGCCGCGGCGATCGCCGGTGCCGACTCGAGCTTGATGTTGAAGTTCTCGTCCGATACTTCGCCGCCGAACGAGTAGATGGCGCCCTGCAGGTACCAGTGTGCGGTCGTCGTACCCAGCGTGAAGGCAGCGCCGAAGCGGTCGGGCTTCGTCATCTTGCGGCAGTACTCCCGGAAATCGTCCCAGGTTTCCGGGGCGCGATCCGGCAGACCGGCCTCGGCGAACATGTCCCGGTTGAAGTAGAGCAGCGGCGTGCTGCGCATGAACGGCAGGGCGTAGAGCTTGCCCTGGTAGTAGCCGTCCTTGAGGAGGCCGCCGATGAAGCCCTTGAGGTCGACGCCGGTTTTCGGGGCGGATGCGAACTTGTCCAGCTGAACGAGCGCGCCATCCTTTGCGAACAGGGCTACGAACGGCGAATCGAGCAGCACGACGTCGGGCACGCTGCCGGCGGCCATCGCCGCGAGGAGCTTCTGCACGACCTCCGCGTAGGCGCCCTGGAACTGGGCCTCCGCGCTGACGCTGCTCTGCGCCGCGTTGAAGCGCTTGACCAGCTCGTCCTGCACGTCTCCGGCAGCGCCGGTGAGTGCGCGCCAGTACACGACCTTGACCGGCGCCGCGGGGGCCATCACGGCCGCCAGAAGAATCAGGAACACGATCGATGAGACGAGCAGAACCCGGAATCTCCGCGTTTTCATGAACCTACCTCCGTTGTGTGGATGATGTACTGATGGCGTATCCTCCGCCAGCCATGACCGACGACCGGTTCCTTTCCCGATCACCTCCTTCTCAGCGTTCATTCCCTAGCCCTTGAGCGCGCCCTCCGCGATGCCTTCGATGAGCTGTTTCTGCGCCGCGAAGAACACGATCAGGACCGGCAGCAGCACGAACAGCGAGGCGGCCATGAGATGCTCGGGTCCGATGATGTACTCGGCCTGCTTCACCATGGACAGTCCGACAGGCAGGGTGCGCATGTTCTGGGTGTTGGTGACGATCAGGGGCCACAGGTATTCGTTCCACTTGGAAATGAAGAAGTACAGCGACAGGGTCGCCACGACCGGCCGCGCCAGCGGCAGCGCGATTCTCAGCATGCAGCGCAGGTGACCGAGGCCGTCCATGTGGGCGGCATCGAAGAGGTCCGCCGGCATCGACAGGAAGGCCTGCCGGAGCAGGAAGGCTCCGAACACGCTCGAAACGTGGGGGATGACCACTCCGGCGTACGTGTTGATCCACCCCAGGTGCTTGAGGATGACGTAGTTCGGGATCAGCGCCACCTGGCTGGGAATCATCATCGCCGCGAGCATGAGCATGAACAGCGGCTCCCGGAAGCGGAACCTGATGCGGGCGAAGGCGTAGGCCGCGAGCGCCGCGATGATCATCTGGAGCACCACCCCGGAGCACGCGGTGATGATGCTGTTGACGTAGAACCTGCCGAACGGCGCCGTCTGCCATGCCACCACGAAATTGTCGAATCGGGGGGTCTCGGGCCACCACACGGGCGGGAAAATCTGGACTTCCGTGGGGCCCTTGATCGAGGTGGTGATCATCCAGAAGAACGGCAGACCGACGGCGACACAGGTTGCAATGAGAAGCAGTTGCGTGATCAGGCGTGTCAAAACGTTCCGCGGGGCCATCTTCCGCCCCGACGTACGCGAATGCCGGACTTCCCTCACCCCCACTCCCTTCGTCCGAAGCCGTCAGTAGTGGACCCATCGCTTCGACAGGCGCACCTGGGCGGCCGTGATCGCCAGGATAACGACGAACAACACCAGGGCGAGCGCCGAGGCGTAGCCGGTCTTGAACCACCGGAATGCGTTCTGGTACAGGTACAGCACGTAGACGTTCGAACTGTTCAGCGGCCCGCCATCCGTCATGATGAAGACGATGTCGAAGGCCTTGAGGGCTCCAATGATCGAGGTCACGACGAGGAAGAACGTCGTCGGCGAAAGAAGCGGGAACGTGAGCTTCCAGAACGTCTGCCAGGGAGAAGCGCCATCGACGCGCGCGGCATCGTAGAGCTCGACGGGGATGCCCTGCAGCCCGGCCAGGAAGATGACCATGTCGTACCCCAAGCCGCTCCAGATGACCACGATCATGACGGCCGGAAGGGCCCAATGGACATCGCCGAGCCAATTCGGCGAGGCCAGGCCGACCCAATGGAGGAACACGCGGAGCAGCCCGTAGTTCGGATCGAAGATCCATCCCCACACCATCGCCACCGCGACGCTCGTCGTGAAGGTCGGCGAGAAGATGATGGCCCGGTAGAGCGAACGGCCGGCGATGCGCCGGTTGAGGATCACGGCCAGCGCAAGGGCCAGCGCAAGCTTGATGAACACGGTCCCCGCGGCCAGGGCAAAGGTGTTGCGCACAACCAGCCAGAAGACCGGATCCGTGACCATGGTCAGGTAGTTGGCCAGCCCGACGAACGGTTTGGCCTTGGCGATCATGTTCCACTTCAAGAAGCTGAGGTAGAGGCTGTAGAGCACCGGCCAGAAGGTGAAGACGGCGAGGAGCAGGAAATTCGGCGCGACGAACGCGATGAACGTCAGGGCATCGCGTCGTGTGCGCCGCGTCATCCCTGCGCGCCGAGGCAAGAGTACCGCTTCGGTATCGGTACCCGAGGCGATGGTGGCCCTCCTCATCCCGCTCATTGAAAACAGCACACGACGGAATAAGTGCGGGCTCTGTATCCGTCACCAGACGTGCCCGATCATTCTATGGGGGGGGTTATCCGGTTGTCAAGTTTGCAGCGTTCGCGTGTCATGGCAGAGCAGAGAGAACCTTCTCGGCTTGACGCGAGAGAAGCACCCGCGGTCATCCCGCATGCAGCGCCTCTTCCCCAACCGCCCACAGCGGGCCGACTCCGCGCTCCGCGCCTTGAGCAGGAGAGCCGAAATCGCTACGTTCATGGCGCGAGCGCTTCCGCCATGCCGAGTCAGGAGGGAACCATGAGCGAATCGGCATTCCCCGCGGACTTCACCTGGGGAACGGCCACGGCCAGCTACCAGGTCGAAGGCGGCCACGATCTGGAAGGTCGGGGCCCAAGCATCTGGGACACCTTCTGCCGCACCCCGGGGTGCGTGGCGCACCGCCACACCGGGGACGTGTCGTGCGACCAGTTCCACCGCTACCGCGATGACGTGGCGCTCATGCGCGACCTCGGGGTGAGCTCCTACCGTTTCTCCCTGGCGTGGCCGCGCGTGTTCCCGCAGAAATCGCTCGCGCGCAACCCCCGGGGTTTCGACTACTACCACCGGCTCGTGGACGAGCTCCTCGCGAACGGGATTCAGCCGGCCGTGACGCTGTACCACTGGGACCTCCCCCAGTACCTGGAGGACGCCGGCGGGTGGCCGGTGCGCGACACGGCGATGCGCTTCGCGGACTTCGCCGAAGCCTGCTTCCGGGAGCTCGGGGACAAGGTCCGCACCTGGATCACGCTGAACGAGCCCTGGTGCTCCGCGTTTCTGGGGTACGAGACGGGGGAGCACGCGCCGGGGCGCCGGGATCGGCCGGCAGCCTACCAGGCCGCGCACCACCTGATGCTGGGTCACGGCCTTGCGGCGCAGCGCTTCCGCCAGGGCGGCTTCAAGGGGAAGCTGGGCATCACCCTGGTCCTCGGCACGCCCCGGCCGGCCACGAGGCGCGAGGAGGATCTGCTCGCGGCGGACCGGGCCGCGGACAAGCCCACACGCATGTTCCTCGGCCCGCTCACCGGGCGCGGCTATCCGGAGCGTCACCTCGCGGCCTGGCCGGAGGCCCGGATCCCCGTCCAGAGCGGGGACATGGAACTCGTCGCGGCGCCGCTCGACTTCGTGGGGATCAACTACTACTTCGAGCAATGCGTCGGATACTCGCCCGACGCTCCCGAGCGCTTCGTGCAGGTCCCCACCAGCCACCCCCGGACGCACATGGGCTGGGACGTGGTGCCCGGGGGCCTGACCCGCCACCTCACGGCGATCTGGAAGGAGTACGGGCTCGAGCATCTCGTGATCACCGAGAACGGCTGCGCGTACCCCGACGCGCTCACCGAGGACGGACAGCGCTGTCACGATCCGGACCGCGTCGCCTACCTGCGCGGCCACCTCGGCGCGTGCGCGGAAGCGATCCGCGCCGGCGTGCCCCTGGAGGGCTACTACCTCTGGTCGCTCCTCGACAACTTCGAGTGGGCCTTCGGGTACACGCGGCGCTTCGGCATCGTGTACTGCGACTACGTCGACGGGCGGCGCGTGCCCAAGGACAGCTTCTCCTACTACCGCGAGGTGATCGCCGGACACGAGCGGCTCTGAACCGTCCGTCCGGTTCCACGCGCGGCGCGAAAGGAGCGCCCCATGAGCGGTAAGGCGGAACGACTCCCCGCATACTACATCCCCCACGGCGGCGGACCGTGGCACGTGATGATGGAAGATTTCGGCGGCCGCGCCGCCTGGCAGCCGCTCGTGAAGCACCTCGAGGAGCTGGGCGACGTCGCGCGGAAGCACGCAAAGGCCCTGCTCGTGATTTCCGCGCATTGGGAGGAACCCGTCCCCACCGTGCACTTCGGCAAGGCGCCGGCGATGCTCTACGATTACTACGGCTTCCCTGAAGAGACCTACCGGCTGAAATGGCCGGCCCCGGGCGCGCCCGACGTCGCCCGACGCATCGACGAGCTCCTGCGCCGCGCGGGATTCACCACGGTACGGGAAGAGGAGCGTGGTTACGACCACGGCACCTTCGTGCCCATGATGGTGGCGCTCCCCGAGGCGAAGCTTCCCGTTGCCCAGCTCTCCCTGGTGGCGGGGCTCGACCCGGCGACCCACCTCGCCATCGGCCACGCGCTCGCCCCGCTGCGCGACGAAGGGGTACTGATCGTGGGGAGTGGTTTCAGCTACCACAACATGCGCGGCTTCGGCGATCCCCGCTCCCGCCCGGCATCCGAGCGCTTCGACGAGTGGCTCCGGGCCGCTGCCGAACACCCCGACCCCGAGGAGCGCGACCGCCTGCTGGCTGCCTGGGAGTCAGCCCCCGACGCGCGCGCCTGCCACCCCCGCAGCGAGCACCTCGTACCGGTCTTCATCGCCGCGGGCGCCGGTGGCGCGGACCCCGGCCGGCGCGCGTTCTCCGGGCTGGTGATGGGCGTGGCTGCCTCGAGCTTCGCGTTCGGCGCGGGGGCCTAGCCCGCGCGCGAGCCGGGCCCCCCCCGCAGGCGCTCGATCACCGCGCGGCCGGCCTGCGCGAGGAAGATCGTCTCGGAACCGCAGCTGAGGAACCTGACGCCACGCTGCAGCCACCGGACAGCCACTTCGGGATCGCGCATGTGCACCGCCGACGCCCTGCCGGTCCGGCGTCCGACCTCGATCACCCGCTCGATGACCGCGCGGACCTCCGGCCCGTCCGTCTGCCCGGGAACCCCCAGCGCGATGGCAAGGTCGTTCGGCCCCACCAGGGCGGCGTCCACGCCCGGGGTGGCCATGATGGCCTCGAGGTTCTCCGCCGCGGCCCGGGTCTCGATCTGCACGATGAGGAAGGTTTCCTCGTTCACCCGGGCGAGCACCTCGGGCACCGGACCGGAGCGGAACTCCATGTAGCCGAGCCCCTGGGCGTTACCCCGCGCCCCTTCCGGCGGGTATTTCATGAAGCGCACCACGCTGGCCACCTGGGCCGCGGTCTCGATGCGCGGCGCCATGATGCCCTGGGCTCCCGCGTCCAGCGCCTGCGCGATCCAGGGATAGGCGTGATCGGGGATCCTCACGACCGGCGTGAGGCCCAGCAGGCGCGCCGCGCGGCTGAGCTCCGCGATGCTTTCGATGCTGAACACACCATGCTCGTTGTCGATGACGACGAAATCGAACCCGCAGTTGGCCAGGATCTGCAGCACCGAGGTCTGCCGGAACTCGATCAGGAACACGCCGATCGGCGTCTTTCCCTCGTCGAGGAGGCGCTTGAGCCGGTTGGGCCGGATGAGGGGGGCTTCCATGGGGGACGGTGTATGACGGAAGGGGGGTCGCGTGCAAGCGGCCCTTCCGCGATCGGGAGCCCGAATCCTCCGATACTAGGGGTGATGATCACCATCGGTAACCGGACCCTCGGTCCGGGGAGGCCGTGTCTCGTGGTTGCCGAGCTGGGCACCGGTCACCTCGGCAGCCCAAAACACGCCCGCGAGCTCGTCGACGCGGCGGCGGAGGCAGGTGCCGACTGCGCCAAGTTCCAGCTCGTATACGCCGACGAGATCCTCCACCCCCTTTCGGGCGCCGTGGACCTGCCCACGGGACGGGTGGAGCTTTACCAGCGGTTCCGGGAGCTGGAGCTGCCTGTCTCCTTCTTCGCGGAGTTGAAGCGGTACGTGGAGTCGAAGGGCCTGCTCTTCCTCTGCTCGCCGTTCGGACTGCGCAGCGCCCGTGAGCTGCGCAGTCTTGGCGTCGCCGCCCTGAAGATCGCCTCGCCCGAGCTGAACCACCTGCCGCTGCTCGAAGAGGCTGCCGGCTACGGCCTGCCCCTCCTCCTGTCGTCAGGTGTCTCCACCCTCGCAGACATCGAGCGCGCCCTGGCGGTTACGGGCAGGGAGCGGGTGGTGCTCCTGCACTGCGTCACCGCCTACCCCGCGCCCGAGGACGAGTACAACGTCAGCCTGCTCGCGAACCTGCACGCGGTCTTCGGTGTCGAGGTCGGCCTGTCCGACCACTCCCTCGATCCGGTGCTGGTGCCTGCGCTTGCCGTCCTCCACGGTGCCAGGGTGGTGGAGAAGCACTTCACGCTCTCCCGCGGCGGTTCCGGGCTCGACGACCCCATTGCCCTGGAGCCCGGACCGTTCGCCCGGATGGTGCGCGGCATCCGGGAGACCGAAGTCGCCGGCCCAGCCGATGCGCTCCATCGGCTCGAGA
>JAPLSM010000180.1 GCA_026398635.1 Spirochaetota bacterium
CCACGGCCCGAAGACCCTCCTCGAAGTCCACCCCCGCGAACGTCTCCCCCCGATCGAACGCCGCGCCTTTCCGGTTGAACGAGCGATGGTCATCGCGGGAGAACCGGGTCCGGGCGCTCATCCTGCCCGTGAGCAGTCCGCTCGCCAGGGGCACGCGCACGATGATGCCGACCTTCCGCTCCCTGGCTTCCCTGAAGAACAGTTCCGCCGGCCGCTGGCGGAACATGTTGAAGATGATCTGCACGGTCTCCACGCCGGGGTACTCGATGGCCTTGAGCGCCTCCTCGACCTTCTCCACGCTGACGCCGTAGTGCCGGAGCTTGCCGGCTTTCACCAGCGCGTCCAGGCCCGCGAAGAGCTCGGGCATGTAGTACGCCTGGGTCGGCGGGCAGTGGAGCTGCAGCAAGTCGAGGGCTTCGGTCTTCAGGTTTCGCAGGCTTTGCTCGACGAACCTCGCGATGGCGGCGGGCGTGTAGCTCTCCGCGACGTGTGGCGAGAGTTTCCGTCCCGCCTTGGTGGCGACGTAGACGGTCTCGGACCGTTCCCTCCTGAGACGGGCGATGAGCTTCTCGCTCCTGCCGTCGCCGTACACGTCCGCCGTGTCGATGAAGTTCACGCCGAGATCGACGGCCCGGCCGAGGGCAGCCAGGGACTCCTCGTCATCCACGGGTCCCCATCCAGCCCCGATGGCCCAGGAGCCGAAGCTCACTTCCGACACTCGCATGCCGGTCCTTCCCAGCATCCGGTACTTCATGATGTCCTCCCGCGTGCCACGGTTGACACGAGCTCGGGCTATCTTCGACGGTTTCGCGCTGGATTTCAAGCGAGCTGATGCCTCGTGTCGATGCCTCGGCGCCCGATCATGCCTCCGTGAGCGGTCCCCGACCTTGGCGGGCCAGGGAGGCGATGAGTTTTCGCATTTGGGCTGGATCGTTAAAACCCTGCCGACCTCGAGGCGTTCGGGTAGTTCACCGTGATCGACCCGCTTGCCCCGGCGCGCCGCTGGCCGGTACCTTGTGCGCATGACACGCGCACGATTTCCATGGCTCAAGTTCCTCGCCACGTGGGGCGTCTTCCTGCTGCTCCACTTCTCCTACGAGACGTTCCCGAACATGCTGTTCAAGGTTATCGGGGAGGAAGGCGAGACGACCTTCTTCCATATGAAAATGCTCTTCTTTGCGTACCTCTTCACGAGCATCGTCGAGTTCCTGGTGCGGCGCCGGCGTATCGCCGCGGTCGGCCAATTCGTTTCCGCGCGCCTGCTCGTGGCCGTCGCCTACCCCTGGCTCGCGATCACCCTCTGATTCACGGTCCAAGCCCTCGGAATCCGTCTTCCGGTGATCCCGTGGGAGCTTGGTCTACGCGAACATCGTGACCGCCGTCGGCGTGTATGCCGCATTGCGGCTGGAGAAGGTGCTGGACGCCGCATCGTTCCGGCCGGCGCTGCACGCACTCGTCGGTCTCGTCTTCGCGGCGGCCCTGCTCTCCTACGTGGCGTTCTCCTTCGCGCCGCCTGCCGATTTCTTCACGACGCCGCCGGAGTGAGTCGGCGCGGCACGGGTAGCCC
>JAPLSM010000313.1 GCA_026398635.1 Spirochaetota bacterium
GATGATCGGCCTGCTGACGCCGCCGTTCGGCATGCTGCTGTTCGTGACGGCCGGCATCGGCAAGATCTCGCTCAAGGACATGATACGGGAGACGATGCCGCTGGTGGGTGTTGAGCTCGTCGCGCTCGCCATCATCACCTACATACCCCAGACGGTCCTGCTCATGACCCGCCTGATGAAATGACGGCAGCCGCGCGGTGCGGCTGTTGGTCAGAGCCTGCCCGCTGCCATGAGGGAGCGGAAGAGCTCTGCGGTCCTCGCAGCGCCTTCCCGGTAGGTTGCCGGACGGAAGGGCCCGATAAGCTCCTGGAGCCCGGCGTCTGAAACGTCGTTCGCCATCCTGTTCCTCGGCTGCCGGCAGGTGATCGTCCCCCTGGCCGAAGGGAACATCTCCTCGATCACGCCGATCATGTCCTCCACGGTGAGGACCTCTCCGAGCATGTTGTACACGGGCGCACCTTCCGGCGCCTTCAGGGCGCCGGCGACGAAACACGTGGCCACATCCGGCGACGAAACACGTGGCCACATCCTCGACGTACTCCACGTTCGCGGGGCCCGAGAATCCGATTTCGTACGCCCGGCCGAGCAGCGCCGCCTGGATCGCCAGCGTCGTTCCCGCAGTGAGCCCCTTGTCGCGGCCGACTCCATAGACAACCGGTGGTCTCAGGCCGACACTGCGGATCCCCTCATCCTGCCAGTAGACGCGGGCGCACTGCTCGTTCGCCGTCTTGAACACGCCATAGAGGGTCTCGGGACTCCGGGGCGCTTCGTCCGGCAGAGGATGGGTAGCGCGCTGATCATCGGTGCCCAGGACTGCGCCGGAAGAGGCATAGACCACACAGGAGACCTGGCCCCCACAGGCCTTGACCGCTTCGAAGACCGCCAGCGTGCCCAGCACGTTGACCGTGGCTCCCGCGATAGGTCGTGCCCGGCAATCGGGCGTCTGAAGGCCTGCGGTGTGGATCACGTGGGAGATCGACCCCTCCCGCAGCACTTTCTCGAGGAGCTCGAGATCATTGACATCCCCGCGGACGAAATGGATCCTGCTCAGCTCCTGCGGAGACAGCAGGAGGGAAAGCCGCTCCGACCGGTCATCGACATCGAACGCCGTGACGTCGAACCCGCGGTCGACCAGGTTTCTCGTCACCCAGCTGCCGATGAACCCCCGGGCTCCGGTCACCAGGAAGCGGCTGCTGCTCGTGGGATGCGCGTTTCCTTCGCTGCCGTGGTGCGCTACCTCGGCGCCCCCCGCGTGTTTCATGCTCCCGACGCCCGCCGGTGCGCGTCGAGCACGGCTCGCGCTTTTTTCTCGTCATCAACCCGGATCGCCAGGCTCATCCCCGTCCGTATGCCCAGGGAACGGATGTCGTCGAGGGTACCTCCCTCCTGGCGCTGGCCGCGAAGGGAATCACCCCAGAGCAGGATGGGTACCTTCCGGTCGCGCCAGTACGCGTACTCCCCGGCCAGGTTCTGCATCTCCGGGTTGCCGTAGTTGATGCCTCTCAGCCACGGACTGCCGACGGCCTCGTGCGCCCACGTCCTCGACGGTCCGCAGTAATGCATGGATCCGCCGCCGAATGCCTTAAAAATCCTGTCATTGTACGTCTTCGAGAAGGCCCGGTGCATCTCTTCCGACAGGTTGACGATGGCCGTATCATCCTTGATCAGGACCTTCCCGCCGAACAGGCATCCGTGCAGGTAGACGGCCCCGTCCCCTGCACGGTCGGTCAGCAGGGGGTCCATCATGTTCCTGAATGCGATGTAGGTGTCCGTGACGACGGCGAGCAGCTCGTGCACCAGATCGGGATAGTCG
>JAPLSM010000015.1 GCA_026398635.1 Spirochaetota bacterium
TGGACACCTCGATCGTGTACAGCGGCACCCCCGCGGATGCTCTCCGGCACGTGCTGGCCGAGCGCATCGGCCTGGACGTTTTGGAGCGCAGCCTGCCGCGGCAGGTCCTCTTCGGCTCGAACTACCCGCGGGCCGACATCCGCCGAACGGCGCGCGGCATCGCGGCGCTGCCCCTCAGTCCCTCCCTGCGCGAACGCCTGACCCGAACGAATGCCGAGGAGCTGCTATGAAGAGCATTGTCAAGCGGTTCACGATCGTGACGCATCACGAAACCGAGCTCATCAACATCACCGACCGGGTGCTGGAAGAAGTAGAAGCTGCCGGCGTGCAGTCCGGCACGGCGTTCATCCTGTCCCTGCACACCACCACCGGGCTGACCGTAAACGAGGGATTGCCCGACCTCGAGCAGGACATCGCCGACTGTCTGCACCGACTGGTACCGGAAAACCTGTCATACCGCCACGCCCGGTTCCTCCACGAGGACGGGCAGATGGCCATCAACGCGCCCTCGCACCTGCGCGGCGCGCTGCTCGGTTTCGAGGTGTTCTTCCCGATCGAGAACGGCCGCCTTATCAGGGGCGCACGGCAGACGATCTACTTCGTGGAGCTCGACGGTCCACAGGAGCGGACCTGGGTCCTGCAGATCCTGGGACAGTAGGCGGCGTCAGCACCGCGCGGGAGATCACGGCTCAGAAATAGGTCTCGCCGGGGAGGTACGGCCGCTTGTGCATCTCGCCGTAGGCATCCATGTCGCGGCCGTGCAGGGTGCAGTAGGAGATCAGGAACAGCTGGCTCACCGTGTGCAGGGCGAACGGCGCAAGCACCGGGTGGGTGCTGAAGTAGTCCTGGCTGTCGAAGACGGCAAGCCGGGCGCCCCGTGAGCGGCAGTAGGCCTGGGTGCCGATCGAGTACTCCCGCGAGGCGTCGCTCCCCACGAACTGCACCATGGCCGGCGAGCTGGGCAGCACCTCGAGCGGTCCGTGCCGCCACTCCGAGCTTCGCAGGCAGGCGGCGTTGATCTTCGCGTACTCCATGAGGTTGGTGTAGCCCCACTGGTAGGCCAACCCCCACACCGCCCCGTCGCCGAGCACGTAGAAGAAGCGCTCGTCCTTGAGCCGCTCGACGGCCTCCCCCGCGACCTCCTCGCTCTTCGCAAGGCACGCGCGCAGCTTGCCGGGGAGGTGCTCCAGCTCCTCCTTCATGCGGGCGGCCTCGACACGCTCCCCCCGCAGTTCCGCGTACTCGGCCAGCAGCCACAGCAGATTGGCCATGGCCGACGTGTAGAGGCATACCGACTCGTAGGTGACGAGATGATCGGCCAGCTCCATGAGCTTGCCCTTGCGGGTGCGGCAGAGGGCGATCGTGGGATAGCCCCGCTCCCGGCAGGCGCGGGCGGCGTTCACCGTGTCCGCGGTGTTCCCCGAGTAGGAGGCCAGGATCGCCACGGTCCGTGCCTTCGCATGCTGCCGCGGCTCATCAGCAAGGAACTCGGGGCCGTAACGGTGAGTGACCGGCAGCGAGGTGCAGGTTTGCAGGAAATAGTATCCGGAGTACAGGGTGACCCAGGATGCACCGCTTCCGAGCAGCAGGATGCGGTCGGGCGCGTAGTCCTTCAGGAACCGGGCAATGCGAACGAGCTCCTCCCGGTTGCGGCCGAGGCTCTTCTCGACTTCATCGGCCGCGATGAGGTAGGAGGAAATTTCGGATTGCTGGTTTTTCTTCAACAATACGGGATCAAGCTTCACCATCGGTAACCTCGCTTCGCGAACGTGGCGCCACGATAGACATTTCGTACTTTCCTGTCAACGCGAGGAAACCGCTCTCTCAGGTGCGGCGATTACGCCGCGAGCGTCACCGGCGCGGGTTCTTGAGCTTCACCCGGACGGCGAGCGACTCGCCGAGATCGTACACGCCCTCCAGTTCCATGACGTCGGGCGAAGAGGGCGTCACGGTCGCCTCCCGGGTCGCCGTCTCCAGCACGACCCGGAAATCCGCCTGCCCGTCCGCGTCGACGTCGATCTGCTCGTCGATCCGTGCGGGCAGGGAATCCGGCGGTCGCCAGGCCACCTGGATGAACCCCTCCTTGCGTTCGCCAATCAGTGCGTCGAAGACCGGGCGATGGACCTCCGTGCGGTAATTTCCGTGGTCGATGGTCTGCGCCACCTCGCCGCCGGTCCAGTTGGCGGAGGTCTTGAGGCCGGTTGCCTTGAGGAACGGTCCGCCGAGGTCAATGCCGGCAAAACCTAGCAGCCCCACCACCATGATCGGTATGCCCAGCGCAGCCGCGGTATAGCCTAAAACGGATTTCACGGTCGCCATTCCCGTCGCTCCTTCCCCGTCAGATCATGCTTCCGGTCGTGATCAGCTTCAGGACGCGCCACAACCCGATGGCGATGATCCCTCCGCCGAGGACGGCGAGAAGAGTGTACGCCGGGTACAGGTAGAGCAGCCGGGCCGTGTTGGGCTTGACGCCCACGGCTGTACCTTTGATGTGGAACGACATCGCGCCCTCGGGGCACGTGTCCACGCACTGCCCGCACTTGTTGCAGTTCATCAGCGCTTTACCGCTCTTCAGGCTGCCCTCGTCAAGGGAGAATGTCGGGCACTCACGGAGGCACCGTTTGCATTCGGTGCATTTGGCGGTATCGATGCGCACCTCGAAGATGTTGATCTTGTTGAAGAAGGACTGCAGCGCCCCGAAGGGGCAGAACAGCGCACATTGGATGCGCTTCCGGGTCAGGAGCGGCAGCACGATCACCAGGCCGGCGAACAGCGAGACGAAGATGACCAAGCTGACGATGGTCCGAAGCGCCGTGGGCGCCTCGAACTCGCTGACGACCTTGAAGGGACAGAGCCACTCGCAGTAGATGGGGTGGAACGTCACCGCGGAGAGGAGCACGGTGGCCAGCAGGACGGCATAGGGCGCAAATCGCCATTTCCGGTCGACGTGCTTGATAACCGGTTTCCTGCGCAGCCGGGAAAAAAGCTCGTCCCAGCCGCCAAAGAAGCAGCCCCAGCTGCACCATCCCCCGCCCAGGGCCAGGGAGGTTGCGGCCCACAGCAGGAACCATGTGGCTCCCATCAGTATTGCGCCGGGGAAGATCACCACGCCCTTGACCACGGCCGGAAGGAACAGCATCGGCAGCGTCAGGGGACAGAACTGCGCCTTCCCGGCATACGTCATCTCGTCGGTCAGCATGTTAGTCCCGTAGGCCTCGAACAGGCCGGAGATGAGGTGCAGGGGCAGCGCGATGGCGAGGTTGATGAACAGCACGGAGCGATAACGGTGCGTCTTGCCCGTGCGCAACATGAGATAGAAAAAGACGGTGAGCAGGGCCCAGGTGACGAGGCCGGC
>JAPLSM010000431.1 GCA_026398635.1 Spirochaetota bacterium
AAAGATGGTGCTGCTCATCGACCCGACTCCATGCCGCCGACTCCTTACCGGGACGCGCGTCCATTGTATAATCACCTGTCCTGCAACGAAAGGGAGGGCAGATGGCTGAGATCATGACCGTGCGCGGGCCGATTGCGCCCAGCGAACTCGGTTTCACTTCCATGCACGAGCACATCCTCTGCGATACGAGCGTATTCCTCCGCCGGCACGGCGCCTTGATCCCCCCAAACGCTCCGGTCGCCCTGGATGACCCCATCGCCCTGGACAATCTCGGTATCCTCCGCCACGCCTTCATCCTCTCCCGCGACACCATGGACCTGCGCGACGAGGAGCTGATGGCCGCCGAGGTGTCGGATTTCCGGGCCACCGGCGGGCAGGCGATGGTCGAGATGAGCACGCCGGGGCTCCGAGTCGATCTCGCGGCACTGCGGCGCATCTCCGAAAAGACCGGCGTGCACATCGTCGCGACGACCGGCTTGTACTCGGAAGACTCGTGGCCCCAGAGATTCACCTCGATGGGCATCGAGGAGCTCGCCGCGTTCATGCGCAGCGAGATCGAGGAAGGCATCGACGGGACCGGCATCAAGGCCGGGCACATCAAGGTGGCGATCACCGATTCATCGGCTCCCGGGGTGGCTCCCTTCAGCGATCGGCAGAGAGCCCTGCTCAGGGCCGCGGTGCGTGTGTCCGAAGAGACGGGGCTTTCGCTCACCGTGCATCCTCCCCTGGACACAAGGGAGGCTGCCCGCGAGGTGGTCCGGTCGATGCGCGCGGCGGGAATGACCCCGGGCAGGGCGGTGATCGCGCACGCCGAGATGTTTTTCGCTTCGCAGGATATCGCGTCCCTGGTCAGGGATCCCCTGGCGTCGAGGGTGAACGTGGACTTCGCGAAGGAACTGCTGGACGCGGGCTTCAATGTCTCCATCGATTCCTTCGGTCACTTCTACGACGCGGAGCCTCTCGGCCGCACCTGCATCGCGGATTGGCAGAGGCTCGCCGGCCTGGTGGGGCTGGTGGAGGCCGGCTACTCCTCCCAGATCGTCCTGGGCACCGACATCTTCCTGAAGCTCCTCACCCGAAGGCGGGGAGGCGAGGGGTATACGTGGCTCACCGGTTTCGTCATTCCCATCCTACATCGCCTCGGAGTGGCCCAGGCGCACATAACCGCGATGAGCGTCGACAATCCAGCCCGGATACTGTCCCGCTGAACACACGCCCCGCGCCGATCGGCATGGGGGCGAATCGCTGTAGATCGCGTGGGCGCACCTTGCGCGCGCGAGGGCGCGGTTTTATCATGCCCGGGCAAGGAGGAGTGCATGCGCAAATCCCGGTACCGCTGGTTCGTGGTCTCGACGTTCCTCATGTTCATCCTGCTGCACCAGGCCGACAAGCTGCTGATCGGGCCGCTGACCACCCCCATCATGGAAACCTTCGGCATCGACGAGGCGCGAATGGGCTTGGTGTTCTCCGTCGCCGTGCTCGTCGGCGCGGTCTGCTACCCCCTGTGGGGCCTGCTGTTCGACCTGTTCCGGCGCACGCGCCTGCTGGCCCTCGCCTCGCTCATCTGGGGCTCCACGACGTGGCTCAGCGCGATCGCCCGAAGTTTCCCCCTCTTCGTCGTGACGCGCGCGAGCACCGGCATCGACGACTCCTGCTATCCCGGCATCTACAACACCGTGGCCGACTACTTCGAGCCGCGCAAGCGGGGACGGGTCAACGGAATCCTCGGCCTCGGGCAGCCGGCGGGCTACCTCCTCGGCATGGCGATCGCCATCTTCCTGAAGGATTCCATCGGATGGAGGAATGTCTTCTTCCTCACCGGCGCGGTGGGCGTGGTGCTCTCGGTGGTGATCTTTTTCTTCGTGCGGGAGCCTGCCCGGGGCGCGAGCGAGCCCGAGATCGCCGCGGCTGCGCACAAGGTCGAGTTCAAGTTCAGCTGGAAGGTGGCCTTCGGCCTACTGAAGAAGCGCAGCCTGGTCCTCCTCTTCTTCAATGGCTTCTTCGGGGTGTTCCCATGGCAGGTCATCACCTTCTGGTTCTTCCGCTACCTCGAGAAGGAACGCGCGTACCCACCCGGCAGGATGTTCGTCTTCATGGTGATCGTCGTGCTGGTGCTCGCTGCCGGCTATCCCCTCGGTTGGCTTTCGAAATCCTCGTCGGCTTTGCGGCCATCTTCATGCCGCTCGCCGCGGCGAATGCGATATCGACGATCTACGATGTGACCGAGCCCGAGGTCCGAAGCACCGCCAACGCGATGCTGAGCTTCATGGAGCAGATCGGCTCCGCAGCGGCGCCGGCCATCGCGGGGCTGATCGCGGTGCGCGCATCCCTCGGCACGGCGATCCTCGGCATCTGCACGAGCGCGTGGTCGCGGGGAGCTCCAGGCCAGGGCCAGGTGAGGGAACACTCGATCGCCTGAAGGATGCGCCCCGGCCTTCCCTACCGCCGCCCGAACACCGGGCCGTCGATGCCGAACATCCGCTCCTTCAGGTCGAGGTAGTAGAGGTAGTCCGCGGGCTTCACATTGGGCGGGCACCGGTGGTCGCAGAAGGGGATGTAGCCGCCGCGCTCCACCAGCGGCACGAGGCTCTCCATGTACCGCCGGATGGCCTCGGGTCCCTTTCCCATCTCGATCTTGTCGAACCCGCCCATGATCCGCAGGTCCTTCCCGTACTCGTCGAGCAGCACCTTGGGGTGCGTGCAGGAGTTCACCTCGAAGGGGAACAAGCAGTTGATGCCGGCCTCGAGGAAGAATGGTAAAAGAAGCCGCACGTCGCCGTCGCAGTCCGTGTACCACAGGTCAATGCCCGCCGCGTGCAGTTTCCGGCCGATGCGCTTGTAGCGGGGGGTGACCACGTCCCGGAAGAAGTCCACCCCGACGATCGGTCCGTTCTTGAATGCGATGTCCTCCCAACCCGTGGCGTAGTCGAAGTCGAACTTTCCGAGCACCTGGTCGAGGAACAGCTCGACGAGGCGGCAGTGGGTCTCCACCATGTCCTCGACCATGTCGGGGTAGTCGTACATGGCGTACGCGATGCCTTCGAACGTCAGCATGTCGCGGATCCGGCCGATCATCGAGCCGCAGTGAACGCCGAGCGGGTAGTCGCGATATTGTCGATGCAGCCGGCGCAGTGCCTCCACGTCCACCCGGCGGGCCGGGTCGTCGAGCCGGAAGCGCTCCTCCTTCACCCGGCGCCAGTCCTCGGGCGTGACGATCGAAGCCTTCAGGTAGTGGGGGATGGTGTCGTGGCCGTCGCGGGGTACCTCGGCGATCAGGCCGTCCGGGTTCTGGAGGATCCGGGTGGTCTCCGTCTCGGAGATCAGCCGCTCCTCGAACGTCGGGTTCATGCCGATCTGGCCCGAGACGACGACCGTCCGGTCGAAGCTGAAGAAGACGTCGGCCTCGTCGTTGTTCCGGATACCGTTCGCGACGAAGAGGTCCCACTCCGTGAAGTTCTCGTTCCAGTACCCGAACTCCATGTTAAAGCACCGGTCCACGCTCCGGTAGTGCATCTGCCGGTTGAAGCGCTCCCGGTCGCTCAGGGTGCCCTTCCACCGGGGCCGGCACGGGACGATGTTCCGCTGTTCGCTCATGGCAGGTTCTCTACAACGTCGAACGACCCGAAGAAAGCATCGAGGAAGCGCTGGGGGTCGACCGCGACGGCAACCTCGTGGGGGCCATCCGCGGCCGGCGCCCAGGAAGTGCGGCCGGGCTCGGTCCCGCCGGTGAGTTCGACGCCGACCGTTCCCCGGGCGAAGCGGCAGACGTCCGGCTCGAAGATCGACACGGCTGCGAGCGGGTCGTGGAACACAATCCGCCCGGCGTCGCGGAACCAGACCTCCGCGAGATCGAGCACGGGGCGCAGCAGCCCGCGCTGGAACCGCCGGCGAGCTTCATTCGCGTCGATGGACACCTTCATGGTCACGTCGAGGCCGACCGACCGGTGCTCGCGTACCGGTGCGGCGTAGACGATGGAGGCCGCGTGGGGGTCGCACAACGCGTTCCATTCGGCCCCGTCGTGCCGGGACGGCGTGCCCAGGAAGCTTCCGCACATCAGCACGAGCCGCTTCAGCAGGGAAGGGATTTCAGGATCGATCCGGAACAACAGGCCGAGGTTGGTGAGCGGGCCGATCGCGAGGAGAGTCAGATTCCCGGGATCGTCGCGAATCGTGCCCCGGAGGAACTCGACCGCCGTGCCGGGCGGGAAATCGGCCCGGTGCGGCCAGCGGATCCGGCCGTCGACGGCCAGCGCATCGGCCTGGGGCGCCCGGGGCTGGCGCTGATCGACGAGCATGGGCAGCGGTGATCCCGCGTGGATCGGTACGTCCTTCCCTGCGGCGCTGCAGAGGGCGCTTGCGATCGCGGCGCGCCGCCCGGGTTCGCCGCTCACCGTCGTGATGCCGGCGAGATCACTGCCGTGCCGGGCGAGCAGGTACGCGAGGCAGAGGGCGTCGTCGATGTCGCTGCCGATGTCCGTGTCCAGGAGGATGCGTTCCGTCGATTCCGCCACGGGGCGAGTCTATCCCCCGGGCGCCCGCGTTGACAGTGGCGGCGCGGCGCCGTCATCATGCGCGCATGCTGCCGACAGCCGGCCCGGTCGAGGTCAACAACCACGTCCACACCACCTATTCGTTCAGCCCCTACACCCCGGCCGCGGCGGTGGAGAAGGCGGTCGCCGCGGGCCTCGCGGCGGTCGGCATCATGGACCACGACAGCATCGCGGGTGCCGGGGAGTTGCACGGAGCCGGCCGGCATCTGGGCATCGCAACCACCGCGGGCGTGGAGCTTCGGGTGAGCGCCGCGGGCACCGCGCTCGCCGGCCGGATGATCAACAACCCCGATTCGCCGGGCATCATGTACGTGATGCTCCACGGCATCCCGGCCCGTAGACTCGGTGAGGTCTCCGCCTTCCTGAAACCGATCCAGGCCTCGCGCGCGCGTCGCACCGCCCGCATGACGGGCGAGCTGAACCGGCTGCTGCCGGGCCTCGGCCTGCCGGCGCTCGATTTCGAGCGCGACGTGCGGGCGATCTCCCGGGCGGACGCCGGCGGCACGATCACGGAGCGGCACCTCCTGTTCGCGCTGAGCGGACGCATCCTGGCGGCTGCGGGCAGGGGACCCGGCCTGCCCGAGTGGCTCCGCGACCGGCTGGGGCTGGCGCTGCCAGCCCGGCTCGCAGCGCTCCTCGCGGAGCCGGCGAACCCGTTCCTCGCCTACGACCTGCTCGGCGTGCTGAAGAGCGGGTTCCTCGACCGCATCTTCATCCAGCCGGACGCCGTCGAGTGCGTGCCGGTGGCCTGCGTCGTGCGCTTCGGCGTCTCGGTCGGTGCCATCCCGTGCTACGGCTACCTCGGCGACGTGGGGGAATCGCCCACGGGCGACAAGAAGGCGGAGCGCTTCGAGGACGCATGGCTCGACGAGCTCATCGTCGAGGTGAAGAGGCTGGGCTTCCGGGCCGTCGCGTACATGCCGCCGCGCAACACCCTCGCGCAGCTGCTGCGGGTGCGCCGCCTGTGCGCGGAGCACGGGCTGATGGAGATCAGCGGGGTTGACATCAACAGCCCCCGGCAGGTCTTCACCTGCCCCGAGGTGCTGCAGCCGGAGTTCGTGCACCTCGTGGACGCAACCTGGGCCCTGATCGCCCACGAAAAGCTCCAGGCTGCCGGCGACCGGTACGGCCTCTTCCACCCCGACAACCCCATGGCGGACCAGCCATTGTTGGAACGCATCGTCGCCTACGCGTCGATCGGGAGGCGCATCGATCCCCGGAATCCAGGACGGGTGGAGGGCCTGGTGCCGGCGTGAGGGGTCGCCACGTTCCGTTTCGCGGAACGTGGCTGGCCGGTTGCACCTCAATGCGTGCCCGGGTAGTATCAGGCACCGAGCGCAAAGGAGATCCCGATCATGCAGTTCCTGTACCCGATGCCCGCGACCATGCTCTCGTGGCGCCTCAAGGGCACCGGCCTGGCCAATCTCGGCACCGATGGGAAACCCGATACCGTGCCGTTCCCCCCGTACACCGAAGACGACCTGGTCGCCCGGGTCGACGCCTGCGGGCTCTGCTTCTCCGACATCAAGCTGATCGGCGCGGGCAATGCGCACCCGCGCATCGAGGGCCGTGACCTTGCGAAGGACCCCACGGTGCCCGGCCACGAGGTCAGCCTGACTGTCGTCGGGGTGGGGTACCGGTGGAAGGGGAAGTTCACGCTCGGCAGCCGCTACATCCTGCAGGCCGACATCTACGTGAAGGGCAAGGGGGTGGCTTTCGGCTACGCGCTGCCCGGCGGACTGTCGCAGTACGTGGTGCTCGGCTCCCCGGTGCTCGAAGGCGACGACGGCTGCTACCTCCTGCCGATCGCCGCGAAGACGGGCCGGGTGGAGGCCGCGCTCGTGGAACCCTGGACCTGCGTCATCGCCTCGTACCAGATCAAGGCCAGGACGGCGCCGAAGACCGGAGGCGTGATCTACGTCGCCGGCTCGGCGGAGGGCCAGGTGACCCTGGACCTCGAGGGCCTGGAGGCCGGGAAGTTCGTGGCGATCGCGGCGGACGGCCTGTCCGCGGACAACGCGGCGAAGCTCGGGGCGCTCGCGCGCCGGCTCGGCAGGACGGTCCAGTCGGGCTCCGCCGGGCTGAAGCCGACCGACGTGGTGTGCGCCGGCACTCCATCCCGCGAGCGGTTCCTCGCTATCCAGGAGATGGTCGACGCCGACGCGGTCATCGGCGTGCACACCTCCGCGCCGAAGGCGGACCTGCCGGTCGACGTGGGCCGGGTCCACTACCGGGGCGTGCGCCTGGTCGGCTCGACCGACGGCGGCGTGTGCGCCGCCTACCGGGACAACCCCCGCGAGACGCTGAAGCCGGGCGGAAAGGCGTGGTTCGTCGGCGGGGCCGGGCCCATGGGGACCATGCACGTGATCAAAGCGATCATGGACGAGCAGGGCCCCTCCACCGTGCTCGTCACCGACATGTCCGACGAGCGCTTGGCCAACCTCGGCCACCTCGTCTCGATCCTCGCGAAGAAGGGCGGGAGGAAGGTGGAGCTTACGGTCCGCAACGCGAAGGCCGTCACACCGGCCGAGCTCGAGGGGTTCGGCGGGTTCGACGACGTGGTGGGGCTCGTGCCGGTTCCGGCCATCATCACGGACGCCTCGCGGTGGTTCGCTTCCCAGGGGGTGTACAACATCTTCGCGGGCGTGAAGGTCGGCACGATCGCGGATCTGCCCCTCGAGCCCATCGTAGCGCGCAAGGTGCGGATCACCGGCTCGTCGGGGTCGCCCCTGTCGGCCATGCGCGATACCCTCGCGCTGACCGAGGACGGGCGCCTGGCGACCGCGCTCTCCCTTGCTGCAATCGGCGACATGGCCTTCGTGTCGCGGGGCCTGCAGGCGCTGATCGACAACACCTTCGCGGGCAAGGTGGTGATCTTCCCCTTCGCGGACGGCCTGGGCCTGCGCTCGATCGCGGAGCTCGCGAAGGAGCTGCCGGACATCCTGCCGCGCCTGCTCGACGGCCAGTATTGGACCGCAGAGGCGGAGGCGGTGTTCCTGAAGAGCGCGGTGCACCGCCTGGCCGCGACGGGTGCCGTCGTTCGCATGGAGGAATCATGAAGAGCTCGGCGGAAATCGTAGCGAAGGCGCGCGCGATGGGCGTGGCCCTGCCCGCGTTCAACATCGCCCACCTGCCCATGGTGGAGCCGGTCATCCGGGCCGTCCGCGACCAGCGTTCGTTCGCTCTGGTAGAAGTGTCGCGCATTGACTGCCTCAAGTTCGGCGCCCGCAGCATGGCCGCCGTGGCGGAGGAGTTCCGCCGTTTCGACGACCCGAAGCACGTGCGGCTGCACCTCGACCATGTTCCGGTGATCGACGAGGACGGGAACCGGGTCGACTGGCGCGCGTCGATCGCCGAGGCGCTCGCCCTCGGGTACGCGTCGGTGATGCTTGACGGCTCGCGCCTCGCCCTCGAGGACAACATCGCGGCGAGCCGCGAAGCAGCCGCGATGGCGCACGCGGTGGGCGCCGCATGCGAGGCGGAGCTCGGCGCGGTGCTCGGCCACGAGGCGGGGCCGCTGCCGCCCTACGAGGAGCTGTTCGCCTCCGGGCGGGGCTTCACCCGGGTGGAGGAGGCAACGCGGTTCGTGCGCGAGACGGGCGTCGACTGGCTCTCGGTGGCGGTCGGAAGCGTGCACGGCGCGGTGTCGGACGCGCTGAAGAACGCGAAGAAAGTCGAGGCTCGCCTGAGTCTGGATCACCTGTCGCGCCTCGCGGCGGCAACGGGGATCCCGCTGGTGCTGCACGGCGGCTCGGGCGTGCGGCAGGCCGACGTGCTGATCGCGATGAAGAAGGGGATCGCGAAGATCAACGTCGGCACCGAGATCCGGCAGGCCTACGAGAAGGGCCTCGCGGAGGGCGGGCCGGCACGAGCCGTCGAGGCGACGTACGAGCGTACCGTCTCGCTGGTCAGGGACTACTTCGGTACCGCGGGCATCGCGAAGGAGATCCTGGGGTAGGGCGAGCCCCTCATCCCTTGCGGATCGCGGCTATCGCGTACAGCACCCCGAACACGACGCCGACGGAGAGCGGCAGTGCCGCCTGCATTATGGGAACGCCGGCGAACGCCAGCGTGGCCACGCCCCATCCCCCCGCCATGGTGGCCCCCTGGGAATCGAAGACCTGGTAGCCGAGGATCGGGATTCGGCAGCTTTACCTGACCGCGTTCCGCCAGTACTCGTACGTCGTCGGACCGATGACCTCGGCGTTGGCCACGCACACGCGCTGCAGCGCGGCGAACCATTCGACCGCCTCGCGCTTCAACCCCAGGATGCTCAGCGATTTCAAGATGCGGGTGATCCGCAGGTGATTGTGGTTCACTCTCGTCAGCCAGTTGCGGCTCTTCGCGTCGAAGTCGCCGGCCGCCGTGATGGCCACGCCGACCGCGGGTTCTGCCACCGGGCGTATGGCGAAGCCGTAGAAGCCCAGCATGACCCGGAACGATCGCAGGACTCTCTCCCGCAGTTCGGGATCGCGCCGGAACTCCGCGACCTCGGCATCCGTTATCGTCGGGCTCCCCGGCACCGCCCGCGAAGGTTCCCGCAGCGGAAAAAGCCATTGAATGTAGGTATGCTCGTACTCCAACTGGTGATCGTCCCACCCCCAGATGGTCTCGATGCTGACCCCCTGCGGGTGTCGGGCCTCCCCCCGGTAGAAGTCCACGATCCGGCTCATGCTTTTTCCCCCGTCAGCATCCGCACGAGGGCCATTCCCCTCTCCATCGACTCACACAGAAAACTTTCGCTGCTCTGACTGCCGGGGTCGATCGGGACAACCTCGAGCGACAGCGGCAGGGGGCGCTGCTTCGGAAGGGCCTCCCTGATCCTGGCCCAGTCGATCGTGCCTCGCCCGGGGATCCAGTGACGGTCCCGGGTACCGTCGTTGTCCGAAAGGTGCGTGGTGGCGAGTCTTTCTCCCCAGCGATGCAGGATGTCCGTCGGGTGCGAAGCGTACAGGAAGTCATGGGAAGAGTCGTAGCAGAATCCCAGGTGGGGAGAGTCGATCGCCGAAAGGGCGAGGTCGACCGCGGCGGTCTTCCTCGTGTTCTCCAGGGCGACGACCACCGACGACCGGGAAGCCTCTTCGACGAGGTCTTCGATCCGGGAAAAGCCCGCGGCCGAAGGGTGCGGCGGGTCATCCCCCCTGGTGAGATGCATCACCATGACCGGGATGCCCTGGGTGCCGCAGAAGCGGATCCAGGAAACCATTCGCCCGATGAGCGGGTTCGCAGCGGAATCCTCGTCGCTCCAGAGGAGATTGCAGTCATCGTACGGGGCGTGGGCGCATTCCACGCAGAGTCCGTTCCAGGCCGCGGCGGCACACAGGTCGGCGGGCCGGTGTTCCGAGACGCATGCCTCTTCATCCCCCAGCCAGATTGAGACCCGGTCGAAACCGGCTTCGCTGATGAGTCGCAATCGGTCCTCGATCGGCAAGGAATATCCGAACCAGCTGAAGAAGCCGGGCACATCGGGTTTGCGCACGATCGCATGCCTCGTACCGAGGATAACATTTCGTTATCTTCTTTTCATATCCGGTCTATTGCGACCGGCGCCGACCGCCGGTAGATTCCCTGCAAGGATCATCGCGAAAGGAAGCGACATGGACGATCGTCTGCGGCATGGGGCGAGGGTGGTGTTACCTCTTTTCCTCCTCCTAAGTGCCATCTCCTTCGCGGTTGCGGAAAACCCGACCGAAACAGTCACGCTCACCCAGGCCCTACAGGCGGCCCTCCAGGGTGGCCCCGACGCGAAGATCACCGGCCTCACCCTCGAAGCCGCCCAGGTGCAGTACGACCAGGCCGTCGCCCAGTCGTCGCCCAGCCTGGACGGCAACGCGAGCGCCGGCTACTCGCGGGACAAGGCCGATTCCCTGGGCGCCGGTCTTTCCTTTTCCCTGCCGCGGACCATGACCAGCGCCGACGTCTCGGCGAGCTACGGCATCACCCACAACGCCTTCGGCGCGGAGCTGAGGGTTGGCCAGACGATCTGGGACGGCTACGGCTCGCCCATCGACGGCGGGAAGAGCGCGGCCTCGCTGAAGCAGTCCGCTCTCTCGCTCCAGGTGAAGGAACTTTCCGTCGAATCCTCGCGGCAGGACGTCATCTCCAAGGTCAAGCAGGCCTACTACGCGCTGCTGTCGGCCCAGCACACAGTGACCGCGCGCCGCGAGGCGCTCAGCCAGCAGCAGGCTCAGTACGAGCGCACGAAGGCGCTGGCCGACAACCAGCTCGCCACCAGCCTGGACGTGCGGCAGGCCGAGATCAATGCCCGGACCTCCGAGCTGGACCTTGCCACGTCGGAGGCCGCCCTCACCGCGAGCCGCCGGACGCTTTCGCTGGCTGCGGGCTGGCCGGGCGACCGGCTCTACACCGTGGCCGAAGCCCCGGATCCCGTTGCGCCCGCGCTCGACATCGCGGCGCTCGTCGCCACGGCCATGGAGAAGCGCATCGACGTGCGGCAGCAGGAGCTGAACGCGCAGTCCGCGGCCATCACGCTCGCCCTGCGTAAGGCCGCGAAGTCGCCGACGGTGAGCGCGAACGGCAGCGTTTCGCTGGTCACCTGGAGTTTCGGCGTCTCGGGGCAGATTCCCCTGATCGACTCCGGTCTCACCGCAGCGCAGGTCAGGGAGACCGAGATCTCGAACGAGACCGCGCGCCACCAGGCTGCGCAGCTGGCGGAAACCGTCACCACGGAAGTGACGGTCGCCGTGACCGACCTGAAAGACCTGCTCGCACGGGCCGAACTCGCGACTGCCCGGCGCGACCTGGCTCGGGCCCGATACGAGTTAGCCCAGGCGAAGCTCGGGCTGGGTATAGGGTCCACGCTCGACGTGCTTGACGCCCTGGTGAGCCTCACCGAGGCCGACGTCAGCCTGTCCAAAACGAAGAGCGACGTGTACCTCGGCATCCTGCGCCTGCAGGACGCCATCGGAACCATCGAGGAGTGACACCGTGAAGAAGGGACCGAAGATCATCATCATCGCCGCCGTCGTGCTCGCCGTCGCGGGCGTGCTCGTGTTCCTGCTGCGCGGGAAGCTGTTCCCGTCCGCGGCGAAGGCGGACGCGGCCACCACGTACACCATCCAGAAGGTGGCGAAGGACGACCTCAGCATCACTGTCGCCGTTTCCGGCACGCTGGAACCGGTGTCCTATGCCACCATCTACCCCGACTCCAATATGCCCTCCTACCGTAAGCTCCTGAAGCTGTACGTCAAGAAGGGCGACACGGTGCGCGAGGGGCAGCTGATCGCCGAGATCGAGACCTCCGGCCTGGACCTCGACCTGGCCAGCGCAAAGGCCACCTACGAGAGCGCGAAGGTGAAGCTCGCCAACCTCAAGGCTGGGCCGACCGCGACGGAACTCGCCCAGGCCGAGAGCAGCCTGAAGCAGGCCCAGCTCGACCTCGTCACCCAGCAGGCGACCTATAACAGCACCAAGGCCCTGGTTGATAAGAACCTCGCGGCCAAGGGCGACCTGGATAGCGCCGAGCGGTCGCTTTCCCTATCGAAGTTGAAGCTGGAGGCGGCCACCCTTTCGTACAACGACGTGAAGGCCGGATCCACCGCGGACGTCATCAACGCCCAGGAGGCGGCGGTGGCGCAGTCCTACAACAACTACCTGCAGGCGAAGCTCGTCTACGAATCCGCCGCGATCCACGCGCCGATCAGCGGCACCGTGACCGAGATCTTCGTGAAGGTGGGCGACCTGATCGAGAACAACACCGCCATGCTGAGCATCGGCGACCTCGACACCATGACCCTGCAGGCCGCCGTCAACGAGAACGACATCGGACAGGTCGTCATCGGGCAGAAGGCGACGGTGACCGCCGCCGGCTACCCCGAGATGCCCCTGCCCGGCACGGTGACCCTGATGGACATGCGGGGCACGGTTCAGGGCAACGTGTCGACCTTCAAGGTCGCCATCCAGGTGCCCAACAAGGACCACAAGCTGATGTGGGGCATGAACGCGGACGCGGAACTTGCGGTACTCTCGGTGAAGGGCGTGCTGACCCTGCCGACTTCGGCGGTCAAGACCTCGGGCACGGGCACCGGCACCGTGACCATCTTCGACGAGGGCAAGCCCATCAGCTGGGACGTGCAGCTCGGGGCCACGGACGGCTCGAAGTACGAGATCCTCGGCGGCCTGGCCGAGGGCGACGAGGTCGCCGTGGTGAAGAAGGCGACGACGACGACGACCACGACCACAGGCAACAACCAACGCCAGGGCGGTGGACCCGCGGGCGGGATGATGTTCTTCGGCGGGAGGGATTGATGAGCGACAGTCCCGTCATCCGGGTCGAGAACCTGACCAAGACCTACCGGACGGGGCGGGTGGAGGTGCCGGCGCTCAAGGGCGTCTCGCTCACCCTCGAGCGTGGGGAGTTTGTGGCGGTCATGGGCCCCTCGGGTTCGGGCAAGTCCACCTTCCTCAACCTCGTGGGCTGCCTCGACCACCCCACCTCCGGCGCGTACTATCTCGACGGCACGGACGTTGCCACCCTGTCCGACGACCAGCTCGCGGCCATCCGAAACCACTCCATTGGCTTCGTGTTCCAGGGCTTCAACCTGCTGTCGCGCACCACGGCCCTGCACAACGTGGAACTGCCCCTCGTGTACAACGGCCGCCGCAGCCGGGAAACGCCGGCCAGCGATCTGCTGGAGGCGGTGGGCCTGCCCGGCAGGGCGCACCACACCCCGAACGAGCTGTCGGGCGGCGAGCAGCAGCGCGTGGCCATCGCCCGATCGCTGGTGAATGCGCCCTCGATCATCCTGGCCGACGAGCCCACGGGCAATCTGGACTCGGCGATGAGCCGGGAGATCATGAGCATCCTCCAGTCGCTGAACGAGGCCGGCATGACCATCCTCATGGTGACCCACGAGGAAGACATCGCGGCCTACGCGCACCGGCTGGTCCGGTTCAAGGACGGCCTCATCGTGAGCGACGAGCCGCTGGTGCGCATGCACGCCACGGACGGCCCGCGGGTAGACCTCTCGCAGCTTCGTGCACGTCTCGGAGGCAAGCACGCGAAGCGGCGCAGCGTCCTCGACCTCGGCGAGCTGTGGGAGAACATCCGCTCCGCGGCCCGGTCGCTGTGGCAGAACCGGATGCGCGCCGTGCTCACCGCGCTCGGCATCCTGATCGGCGTCGGCGCGGTGATCGCCATGGTGTCGGTGGGGCAGGGCTCGACCGCGTCGATCCAGAACCGGATCCAGGGGCTGGGCTCCAACCTGCTCACGATCATGGCCGGAAGCACCACCTCCGGCGGGGTCCGCCAGGGCTCCGGCTCCGCGACAACCCTCACCTACGACGACGCGGATGCGATCAAGGAGAAGATCGCCAGCATCACGGGCGTGGCACCGGAGATGGAGAGCCGGGTGCAGTCCCGGTACCTCCGCAACACGTGGATCACCTCCATCGTCGGCACCACGGCCGACTACCCGACCGTGCGCAACTGGGCCCTGGGCTCCGGCGCGTTCTTCACCGACGAGGACAACAAGAACAAGCGGACGGTCGCCGTGCTCGGCGTGGACGTGGTGACCAACCTCTTCGGGGAGGACGCCGACCCCATCGGCAAGGTCGTCAAGCTCGGGCCCGTCAGCTTCAAGGTGGTCGGCGTGCTCGAGCAGAAGGGCACGGGCAGCAGCTTCTTCAGCCAGGACAACACCATCATCGTGCCCATTCTCACTGCCCAGGCCCGTTTCACCGGACGGAAGGTGATCCGGTCCATGGCTGTGTCCGTTGAGGAGAAGAACCAGATGAACGCCGTCAGGGCGGACATCTCCGCGCTGCTGCGCGAGCGGCACAAGCTGGCCGAGGACGGGTCCGCGGACGACTTCACCATCACCAGTCAGGAGGACATCCTCAAAACCGTGCAGGGCGTGTCGCAGACCATGACGCTGCTGCTCGCGAGCATCGCCGGCATCAGCCTGCTGGTGGGCGGCATCGGCATCATGAACATCATGCTCGTGTCGGTCACCGAGCGTACGCGGGAGATCGGCATCCGCAAGGCCCTCGGCGCCCGGCGCCGCGACATCCTCGCGCAGTTCCTCACCGAGGCGGTGATCCTCTCGGGCATCGGCGGCGTGCTCGTCTGGGCTCTCGGCTGGGCCGCGTCGCGCATCATTTCCAGCCTCGGTACCACGACGGTGATCGCCCCCGCCACCGTGATCCTCGCCCTCGGATTCTCCGTGGCCGTGGGCGTGTTCTTCGGCATCTACCCGGCCAACAAGGCCTCGCGCATGGACCCGATCCAGGCGCTGCACTTCGAGTGATCGAAAGGAGCGTATGCGCATGACTAGGCGGAAACGGATGTTCATCACGGCGGCAGTCGTCGCGGGGCTCGTCTTCACCGCGGCATCGGCGGGCGCCCAGGCGACGGGCACGCCGACCGCCCAGACCGGTTTCAGCGTCGAGAACCTCCTGATGGAACTAACGCTTTTCATGCCGGAACAGTACGCGAGCTTCCGGGGCGGTTTCGGCGGACCCGGCGGCCCGGCCGGACCGGGCGGACCGGGGGGTCCGGGCGGCGCTGCCCCGGGCGCCCAGCAGGGCGGGCAGCCGGGCTCGGGCCAGCAGGCCGCGCCCCAGGGCGCGCAGCAGGGGCCGCAGGGCACGCAGGCTGGGCAGCGGCCGGGCAGGGCCAACTTCCCCGAGTTCAAGCGTGACGCCGGGTTGATGCTCACGGCCAAGCAGGTCGACGTGCTCCTGCCGGTGCTCCAGGATCTGCGGAAGACGCCGTTCCCCACACCGTCGCAGGCGAAGAAGATCACCACGATCGTGGACGCGACTGTCACCAAGCAGCAGAGGGACGCTTACGACAAGTACGCCAAGGAGCGGGACAAGGCGGTGGAGGAGATGCGCAAGCAGTTCCAGTCCCGGAACGGTACGCAGGGGCAGGGCGGTCAGGGGACGCAGGGCGGTCAGGGGACGCAGGGCGGACAGGCGCAGGGCCAGCGGCAGCAGATGGACCCGGCCGAACTGCGCAAGCAGATGCTCGACGCGTTCGTCAAGAACATGCAGGAATACCGCAAGGGGCTGAAGTAGGCTCCGGCAGGCGGGCGGCGTGATGGTACCGGCGGAGGGCGATCCAGCGTGAAAGCGCGGATTCTCGTGATCGAGGACGTGCGGGAGATGGCCGACCTGATCGGCCTCTACCTCGGCGGCGAGGGCATGGAGGTCGTCTCCTGCCAGACCGGCGAGGAGGGGCTCGAGAGGTTCCGCTCGTCGCGGTTCGATCTCGTGGTGCTCGACATCAACCTGCCTGGCATGGACGGCTTCGAGTTCCTCCAGCACCTGCGGCGCGAGAGCGCGGTGCCCGTAGTGATCGTTTCCGCGCGCGACGCCGACGAGGACATGGTGCTCGGCCTCGGCATCGGGGCCGACGAGTTCGTCACCAAGCCGTTTTCACCCAAAGTGCTCGTGGCACGCATCCGGGCCCTGCTCCGCCGGGCCACGGAGCTGCGCTCGGGCAACGCCGTGCGCTTCGGCGAGTTCGTGCTCGAGCCCGACGCGTACCTCCTGCGGCGCGGCGGCGCGAAGGTGCCCCTGTCCAACCGGGAGTTCGAGGTGCTGGCATACCTCGCGGCGCACCCCGACAAGGCGCTCTCGCCCGACACGATCTACGCGGACGTCTGGCGCCAGGAGTTCGGCGACATCACCGCGGTGGCGGTGTACATCCAGCGCCTCCGGCGCAAGATCGAGGACGATCCGTCCCACCCCCGGTTCCTCCAGACCGTCACGGGCAAGGGGTACCGGTTCAGCCCCGGGGGCGGGCCGTGAAGCTGCGCAGCCAGCTTGCCCTGCTCGTCGGCGGCATCGTGGTGGTGCCGTTTCTCGTGGCCGCGTCGGTACTGATGCTCCAGTACCTCAACGCACGCAGCAGCGCGCGCGACCCCGAGCGGTTCCTCCCCGGCACGTGGATCCGCAGCGGGACCTCCCGCAGCCAGCGGGTCGGCGAGCTGCGCGGCCTCGCGGGCCAGCGGCCGCCGGGCATGGAGGTCGTGGTGCTCGGCGCGGACCGCACCGTGGAGTTTTCCACCATCCCCGGGTTCGTGGCCGGCAGCTCCATCGACGCGGAGGCCGTCCTGCAGTACCTACGCGAGAACGAGGACGCAACCCTGTACCGGCCGCGCGAGCCGAGGCAGGACGCCGTATCGGCCGGGGGATCGACCTCCGAACCCCTCTTCCTCGTGCGCCTTCCGCCCCCGCCCGTCGAGCAGCCGAACGTGCTGAGGGTCATCCGCAGCCGGGTGATCGAGACCCTGATCTATCCCGCCCTCGGCCTCCTGCTCTTCGCGTCGGGCGTCTCCTTCTGGATCGTGCGCGGGTTCAACCGCTCGGTGCGCAAGCTCGAGGCCGCCACCCGGAAGGTGGCGGACGGCGACCTGGATTTCAGCCTGCCCGTGCGCGGCAACGACGAGGTCTCGTCGCTCACCCGCTCGTTCGACCGCATGCGCACGGCGCTGAAGGAGGAGTTCGCCCGGCGCGCCCGGTTCATCATGGGCGTCTCGCACGATCTGCGCACGCCGCTCACGCTGATCCAGGGATACGTGGAGGCGGTGTCGGACGGCCTGGCCGAGGAGCCCGACACGCGCCGGAAGTACCTCTCGATCGTGCAGGACAAGACACGGGCGCTCGACGGCATGGTGACGGACCTCATCGAGTTCGTGCGCATGGACACCGGGGAATGGAAGATGACCCACCGGCCCGTGCGCCTCGCTCCGTTCCTCCGGCCCATCGCCCAGCGGTACGCGGAGGACGCGGCCATCCTCCGCCGCTCCTTCACGCACGCGATCGAGCTGCCGGAGGGCCTCGAGGTGTCCATGGACGAGGCGCTCATGGGCAGGGCGCTCGAAAACCTGATCGGCAATGCGATCCGCTACACGGGCGAAGGCGGCTCCATCGGCCTCAGGGCGTCGCTCGAGAACGGGGTCCCGGTCCTCACCATCCGGGATACGGGCATCGGCATCCCGGCCGAGGACCTCCCCCGCATTTTCGATCCGTTCTACCGGGGCACCAACTCCCGGCGCGAGCAGGGTTTCGGCCTCGGTCTAGCCACGGTGAAATCCATCGTGGAAGGCCACGGCTGGACCATCGACGTCTCCTCCGAGGTCGGCAAGGGCACGACGTTCCGCATCGCCATGGGGAAGAGCCCCGCGACGGCCTGACGGCGCGCACCCGCCCGGCGCCGCCCCGGCGGACGGGTCGGGGTAGCCACGTCATCCATCGGATGACGTGACTGCCTTGCCAGACCCGGGTCCGGTGCACTACGGTGTTCCCCGGCGGCACCCCATGGATTCGCATCGCATCGAGGAAACCATCCGCGCCTCCGCGATCTTCACCTTCGCCCGATCCGGCGGTCCCGGTGGGCAGAACGTCAATAAGGTCTCGTCGAAGGCGATTCTGCGGCTTCCGCTCGGTCGGTTCGCCGGTCTCGCCGGCCTGTCGGAAGCGGAGATCGCCCGGGTTCGCGCGAAGCTCGGCCGGAGGCTGAACGACCGGGGCGACCTCGTGATGACCGTGCAGGACACCCGCGACCAGGCAAAGAATCGCGAGATCGCCGTCCGGCGGGCGGCCGCGCTCGTGGCCGGGTCGATGCGCCGGCCTAAGCGCCGCGTGGAGACTCGGCCGAGCACCGGTTCGCGGGAGGCGCGTCTGGCCTCCAAGAAGCGGCGTGGGGCCTCGAAGCGGCTGAGGAGCAGCCAGCCCGAGGAGGACTAGGAGGGCGCGGTCGAGCGCTGCATGCGCGCCATAGCGGGGGCGCTCGGCCACGTTGTCAATGCGGGGCCGTCCCGGTAGAATGAATGCCCTGATGACGGAGCACGCGCAGCACATCCAGCTTTCGGAGTACGGTGGCCGGTCCTCGCGGCCGTCGCCGGTCAACCGCATGATGGCCTCCTTCGCGCTCGATTTCCGCGAGGGCGTGGACATCAACCTGGGCGTCGGGTACGTGAACGAGCGCACCATCCCCCGCGGCCAGGTGCGGGAGGCCCTGGACGCGGTGCTCTCGAACCCCGACCGCTACCGCGCGGCGCTCAACTACGGCGGCGCAGCGGGGTCACGCAACCTCGTGGAGTCCTTGCGCGCCTGGCACCTCTCCCGCGGCGTGGGCGGCCTCACGAAGGACCTGCTGGACCGGCGCCAGATCATCGTGGGAGGCAACGGCGCAACGAGCCTGCTCGAGAGCCTCGCGTACGTGCTGAAACCCGGCATCGTGGTGACCACGGACCCGAACTACTACATCTACTGCAACTTCCTCGAGCGCGCGGGGTTCCGGGTGCTCGCGGTGCCCGAGGGGCGGGACGGCCTGGCCGCGGAATCCGTGGAACGGGCGCTGGCGGAGCTCGGCGACGCTGCCGCTGACATCAGCTTCTTCTACGTGGTCACGGTGAACAACCCGACCTCCACGATCATGGCCAACCGGGAGAAGCAGGTGCTCGTCGGCCTGGTCACGGCTCTCTCCCGCCGGCTCGGCCGCACCGTGCCCCTCGTCCTGGACAAGGCCTACGAGGACCTGGTGCACGATCCGGCCGTCGAGAAGCCGCTCTCGGGGTTCCTCTGGGACGAGGACGACGTGGTGCTCGAGATCGGCACCCTGTCGAAGATCCTCGCCCCGGGGCTGCGCATCGGCTACCTGGTCGGCCGCGACGGTCCGCTGCTCGCGGCCCTCGTGCAGAAGACCAGCGACGCGGGCTTCAGCGCGCCGCTCGTGAACCAGGAGATCGCGAGCTGGCTGCTCGACAACGTCATCGACGCGCAGGTCGCCGCGGTGCTGAAGGGATACCGGGAGAAAGCCCTCGCGGTGAAGGGGTGGATCGACGGCCTGCTGGGCCGCTCGGTCGAGGAGTGTCGGGGCGGCAGCGCCGGATTCTACTACTACCTGACGCTCGCGGGCGTCGAGACCACCGAGGATTCCGCGTTCTTCCGTTTTCTGTCCCGGGCGACCGGCGACCCGGCCGTCGACGGAGCGCCGGCAAACCGAAGGCCCCGGGTGGCGTACATCCCGGGCGAGCACTGCGTCCACCCCAGGGGGAAGCTGGTGGCGCTGGGCAGGCGGCAGCTGAGGATCTCGTACGGCTACGAGGAGCTCGACCGGATGCAGGAGGCGATATCCTGCATGGCGGAGGCGGTGCGGTGGTCGCGCGCCTCGGGGAGGTGAACCCATGAAGTGGAGTCTGAAACGTGCCCTGTTCGCAGCTGCTGCGCTCGCGGCGCTCGCCGCGGGAACGGCCGGCGCCGAGGAGAGGCTGCTTACCATCGTGCATACCAACGACATGCACTCGCACCTGCAGGGCTTCTCGCCCGAGGGCGACTTCTCCCCGCTCGTCACGGGCAATGACGCGACGATCGGCGGAATCTCGCGCCTCGCCTCCCTCATCCGGGGCGTGCGGGCCGGGCGGGCCAATCCCGTGCTCGCCATCGACGCGGGCGACTTCCTCATGGGCAGCCTGTTCCACATGGTGAGCCGGGAGGAGGCCGTAGAGCTGCGCCTTCTGAAGGCGATCGGCTACGACGCGGTCGGGCTGGGCAACCACGAATTCGACCTCATGCCCGACGGCCTGGCCCGGATCCTCTCCGCCGCGTACGACCGGGGAGGCCTGCCGCTCGTGGTGTTCTCGAGCGCGGTCTTCGACGCGAAGAGCTCGAAGGACGACAGCCTGCAGCAGGCCTTCGACCGGGGCTTGGTGAAGCGTCATGCGGTGATCGACGCCGGCGGCTTGAAGGTGGGCCTGTTCGGGGTGATCGGCGACGAGGCGGCCGAGGTGTCGCCGTTCGCCTCGCCGGTAACGTTCCGGCCGGCGGCCGAGGTCGCGAAGGAGATGGTGACCCTGCTGCGGGAGCAGGAAAAGGTCGACCTCGTGGTCTGCATCTCCCACTCGGGACTGTGGGCCGATCCCGAGAAGTCGGAGGACGAGCTGCTCGCGAAGGCCGTGCCGGGTATCGACATCATCATCAGCGGGCATACCCACACGCGGATCGACAAGCCGCGCGTGGCGGGCAGCACGATCATCGTACAGGCGTGGGAGCACGGGAAGCAGCTGGGCGTGCTCGACCTCGCGATCGACGCCGGGAAGGTGAGCCTGAAGGCGTGGAAGGCGCTCCCCGTGGACGACGCCACGGCCGGCGACTGGCTGGTCCAGGGCGCCGTCGACGCCGCCATCGCGGAGATCGACCGGGCGGTGCTCGCGCCGCACGGCCTCGCCTACCGTCAGGAGATCGTCGAGACGTCGGCGGACATGACGATGGCGAACGACGAGTGCGGTCTCGGCAACCTGGTCGCCGACGCGATCCGCTGGTACGCGAACACGGCAGCCGCGGACCCCGCCGACCCGACCCCGGTGGCGGTCGCCTTCGAGTCGAACGGCATCATCAGGGACGACATCCTCAAGGGTTCCACGGGCCGGATCCAGGTGAGCGACCTCTTCCGGGTGCTGCCGCTGGGCGTGGGCATGGACGGCACCATGGCCTACCCCCTGATTGGGGTGTACCTCACGGCCGGGGAGATCAAGAAGGCGCTCGAGATCGTCACCAGCATCTACCCGATGAAGGGCAGCGACTACTTCCTCCAGTGTTCCGGGCTTCGCTTCGCATACAACCCGAACCGGATGCTCTTTGACCGGGTCACCCGGATCGACCTCGGCAGCGAGGAGGAGGGGTGGACCCCGCTCGATTACTCCGTGTCGAACCGGCAGCTCTACCGAATCGTGGCGAACCTCTACAACGCCACGTTCCTCAAGATCGTCGGCAACTACACCTACCACGTGCTCGACATCGTGCCCAAGGATCGTGAGGGGAAGCCGATCGCCGACCTGGTCGCTGCGCGTCTCGACGCTGACCGCTCCGCCCCCGGCATCCAGGAGCTGAAGTCGTGGGTCGGCCTGATGGAGTTCGTCAGGACCTTCCCCGACCCCGACGGCGACGGCGTGCCCGAGGTGCCCGCGAAGTACCTGTCGAAGCTCGGCAGGAACCTCCGGGAGCCGAGCTGGAGCCCGGCGTCGCTCGTCTCGCACGCCTCGTGGGTGACATGGGCGGTCATCGGCGTCGCGGCCGTCGCGCTCGCGATCGTCGTGCTGCTGGTGGTCCTGATCGTGAAGATCGTGCGGAGGATCCGGCGCCGGCGCGCCGCCTGACGGTGCGGACCGGCCGGGCGGGCAGAGGCAGCGCCCGGCCCGGCACCTACTCCGCGCCCGCGAGCGCCTTTCCCAGCTCGAACGCCTCCTGCATGAGTGCCGCGTTGCCGGCCACCTCGCCGGCAGCCCCCGCGGTACCGTAGACCATGCCCACGATAGGCGCCCCGATGTAGCGGAACGCGTCCTGGCAGGTGCGCAACGCATTCACCGCGCCTGAGCTGAAGGGGTCCGCGTCGCCGTAGGTGAGCGCGATGCCAATGCGCTTCCCTGCGAGCCCGTGCCCCGACGGGCCGATAAAGGCGTAGAGCCGGTCCATGAACAGCTTCGTCTGGGCTGACAGGCTGAACCAGTAGACGGGGGAGGCGATCAGCAGGCCCCCGGCCTCGCACAGGGCCTCGTAGACGGATGTCATGTCGTCGGGCTGGAGGCACCGGAAGTCCTTGTTCCGCTGGCACGCATCGCATGCAGCTTGAAGATCACGGGCTCCCCGCCCGACTCCCGCACGCCGTCCGCGGCCCGAAGCGCGAGCAGCGAGCTGTTGCCCTTCTCGCGCGGGCTGCCCAGGGTGATGACGACCTTCGTCCTGCCCATGTCCGCCTCCGGGGGAGCATTCACCACGAGGCCGACCCGGCCGTGCCAGCGCGCCGCAGGTGTCGTCGTCAACGGTTGCCATGCCGGGGGCCGCGGGTATACCGTGGCAGCGATGGACCTCAAGGACCTGGTGGAGATCAGCCGGCGCTACGGCGCCGACGAGTTCGCCCTCGCGGGCGGTGGGAACACCTCGTGCAAGGACGACGAGACGCTCGCCGTCAAGGCGAGCGGCGAGCGCCTGCGCACCATCGGCGAGGACGGCTTCGTGCTCCTGCGCCGTGCCGACCTCGCGGCGATGCTCGGCTGTGCGTACAGCAGCGACCCGTTCAAGCGCGAGGCCGAGGTGAAGCGCGACCTGCTTGCCGCCCGCCTCGATCCCGAGCGGGGAGGCCGGCCCTCGGTGGAGGCGTCGCTGCACGACATGGTGCGCCGGCGCTACGTCGTGCACACGCACCCCTGCGCGGTCAACGCGCTGCTCTGCTCCCGGGACTGCGTCGCGGCCGTGCGGCGGCTCTTCGGCGACGCGGCCCTGCTGGTGCCCGCCTCCGACCCGGGCTACACGCTGGCGAAGCGCATGGAGGAGGCCCTGGCCGGGTGGCGGAAGACCCGGCGCGACGACCCGACGGTCATCCTGCTTCAGAACCACGGCCTTGTGGTGGCCGGCGACACGCCGGCCGAGGTCCACGCGACCACCGCCGGGGTCATGGCGAAAGTCGCCGCCGCTCTGAGCCCGCTGCCCGACACCACATCGCTTCCGGTTCCCGGCTCCGTGGTGGAGCTGCTGCCGGCGATCCGCATGATGTGCTCCCCGGTCGACGGGCCGACGAAGATCGCCGTGATCCGCAGCAATGCACTCGTGCAGCACTTCCTCCAGCCCCGCGAACGGCCGGGAGCCGCGCTGCCCTTCACGCCCGACCATATCGTCTACTGCCGCACCGCACCGCTCGAGGCCGCCTTCGAAGGAGACGCGGCCCGGTTCCTCGAGGCATTTCCCCGGCTGCTCGAGGAGTACGCGAAGCGGCGCGGGGGGCAGCCCCGGGTGATCCTCGCACCCGGCCTCGGCATGATCGGCGTGGACGAGTCGAAGCGGTCCGTCGAGACCTGTCTCGACGTGTTTGAGGATCGCCTGAAGATCAGCTTTCTCTCGCGCGCGTTCGGCGGTCCGGCGTTCCTTTCACCCGAGGCGATCCGGTTCATCGAGACCTGGGAGGTGGAGAGCTACCGGCGCTCGGTCTCGACCGGGGGCGCGGGCCGGCGCGTGGAGGGGAAGATCGCGCTCGTGACCGGCGCGGCGCAGGGGTTCGGCCGGGGAATCGCCGCGGGGCTGTTCGCCGAGGGCGCGAACGTGGTGATCGCGGACGTGAACGAAGCCGCCGGCGCGGAACTCGCGGCCGGGCTCAACGCGAAGCCGGGCAGGAATGCCGCGGCGTTCGTCCGGGCAGACGTCACCGACCCGGCCTCGCTTGCGCGCCTCGCGGTCGAGACAGTTTCTCGGTTCGGGGGCGTCGACCTCCTCGTGTCGAACGCGGGCGTACTGCGGGCCGGCAGCCTCGAGGAGATGAGTCCGGAGGCCTTCGATTTCGTGACCCGGGTCAACTACACCGGCTACTTCCTCTGCGTGAAGGCCTTCGCGCCCGTCATGCGGCTGCAGCGCCGATTCCGGCCCGGCCTCACGATGGACATCGTGCAGGTGAACTCGAAGAGCGGCCTGCAGGGCTCGAACCACAACTTCGCTTACGCCGGCGGCAAGTTCGGGGGCATCGGGCTGACGCAGTCGTTCGCCCTCGAGCTCGTGGACTACGGCATCAAGGTGAACGCGGTCTGCCCCGGGAACTTCTTCGAGGGTCCGCTGTGGTCCGACCCCGAAAAGGGCCTGTTCGTGCAGTACCTGCGCACGGGCAAGGTGCCCGGAGCTGCGACCACCGACGACGTGCGCCGGT
>JAPLSM010000114.1 GCA_026398635.1 Spirochaetota bacterium
GATCATGCGGGACTTCAAGACCTCGGCGCTCGCCTGCACGCCGGGCTACGCGCTGGCCCTCGCGGGCGCCCTCGCCGAGAGCGGCGTCGAGCTGGGCAGCCTCTCGCTGCGCGCGGGGTTCTTCGGCGCCGAGCCCTGGAGCGAGAGCCTCCGCGAGCAGCTCGAATCGCGCATGGGAATCGCAGCTTTGGACAACTACGGCCTTACCGAGGTGCTCGGCCCCGGGGTTTCCTTCGAGTGTCCGGCCCGGCGCGGCCTGCACGTGAACGAGGACCACTTCATCGCCGAGGTGATCGACCCGGTCACGCTCGAGGTCAAGCGCCCGGGCGAGGAGGGCGAGCTGGTTCTCACCACGATCACCAAGGAGGGCTTTCCCCTCGTGCGGTACCGCACCGGCGACCTCACGACGCTCGACCCGTCACCGTGCCCCTGCGGGCGGACGTTAGCGCGCATGGCGCGCATCCGGGGCAGGATCGACGACATGATCAATCTCGGCGACGTCAAGGTGTTCCCGTCGCAGATCGAGGAGGTGCTCGCCGCCACCGAGGGCGTGGAGCCGCACTACGAGATCGTGGTCGACCGGGTCGACGGCATGGACACCCTCGAGGTGCACGTCGAGATCGCGGAGGACCTGCCGGGGGTCGACGAGGTCCGCGCAATCGAACACCTCAAGGAGCGGATCGCCCGCCGGCTCGCCGCCTCGCTCGCCATCCCCGCGAAGGTGACCCTCGCGGAGCCCAAGTCGCTGGCCCGGGCCGGCGAGGGCAAGCTGAAGCGGGTCGTGGACCGGCGGCAGCTGTAGGGGCCGGGACGTCCGCCGTGCCCGAGCTTCCCGACCTCGTGCACCTCGTCAAGGTCCTCGCGCCCGTCCTGCCCGGACGGACTGTCGTTCGCGTTGCGGTGCGCGAGCCGATCGTGCTGCGGGTGCTTGTGCCCGGCTCGTCGTTCGCCCCCGCGCTCGAGGGCCGGACCTTCGCCGGTGTGGAACGCCACGGGCCGTTCGTTCGCTTCGCGCTGGACGGCGGTCTCGAGCTGATCGTGCACCACATGCTCACGGGCCGTTTTCAGCTGGCGCCGGCCGGGTCGAAGCCCCTCGCTCACCTCTGCTTCTCCCTCGACCTCGACAATAGCTCGAGCCTGCGCTACGGGGACGAGAAACGCATGGGGAAGGTGTACCTGGTCCGGGAGGGAAGCCGCGAGGGAATCCCGGGATGGCGGGAGCAGGGCGTGGACATCCTGTCACCGGCCTTCACGCGCGAGTCCTTCGAGCGGCTCATCGCGGGCCGGCGCGATCAGGTCCGGGTATTCGTCATGGATCAATCGACGCTGAGCGCGATCGGCAACGCCTACGCGGACGAGATCCTGTTCGCCGCAGGCATCCACCCCAAGACGCCGTGCAACCGGCTCGCTGAGGAGCGGCGCGGCAGGCTCTACGAGGCCATCCGGGGCGTCATCGCCTGGGGCATCGACGAGGTGGAGCGGGCAGGCCAGCCCCTGGAGGACAAGGTGAGGGACCACGTGAAGGTGAGGAACCGGCTGGGCGAGCCCTGCCCGGTCTGCGGGACGACCATTCGGCGGATCGGCGTGCTCGGCTACGACGCCTTCTTCTGCCCCCGGTGCCAGCCTGCCGAGGGGACCGTCGGCGGAAAGCGGGCGATCCCGTGGTGAACGCAGCACGTCCCGACCGCCGGCTCTCCTTCAGCGCCCTGCTGCTCGCGTACCTCCTGGCGGGGGCAATCGCCGTGGTCGCAGCGGCGATCGCCCGGCACCTCACGCCCCGCCTGCACCCGGTGCTCCTCGCCGGCGCAGCAGACGTCCTGGCCACGGTCGTCGTGTTCTGCTTCAGCGCCGGCTTCGACAACTCCAGCATCTACGATCCCTACTGGAGTGTGGCGCCCGTGCCGATCTCGCTCTTCTGGCTGCTCGCAACAGGTGCCGCCGGCATCCGGACGCGCCAGGCCGCGGTCCTGCTCCTGGTTGCTGCATGGGCCGCGCGGCTCACCGTGAACTGCCTCGCCAAGTGGCGGGGGCTCGACCAGGAGGACTGGCGCTACGCCGGGTACCGACGGCTCGGGATCTGGTACTGGCCCGTGAGCTTCCTGGGGTTCCACCTGATGCCGACCGTTCTCGTGTTCCTCGGTTGCCTGCCGTTGTGGCCGGCCTTGACTGCGGGAGGCAGGGCCGTGGGTGTCCTCGACCTCACG
>JAPLSM010000111.1 GCA_026398635.1 Spirochaetota bacterium
AAGGACAAAAAGACTCGCTTGATCTACCTTGGGAAAGATCGGATAGAAAAGGCGCAGGAGTATTCGCAGAATTACAAACGGTTGCTGGCGATAGTCGAAGAGATGACCGTCCTGAATATGGAACTGCTCAAGCTTGATGCAGGTCTGTGAGAAGATTCAGCGGGGTCAAGAACTTATGACTGTCGAGCCAGGAATAGAGCGCGAGAACGTTGTTTGAGTGCAGCGATCAGGCGTTCAACCGTGACGGTTCGGCTCGAGGTGTGCGTATCGGCTCACGAACAGACCGGCTGGAGTGTCGCGCAGGAGCGGAATCGTGGTCGCCGGTGACACGGAGGGCTCTCCCTCTGCCGATCAATTCACCCGACTGAAAACTGGCCTTGACTATTTTGCAATACATTGAAATATTGTTGCCATGCTTGATCGTGCGCTGTATGCAGCCATCTGGAGCGAGCTATCCGCTGAAAAAAGCATGGTGCTCCTTGCGGGACCCAGGCAATGCGGGAAGACGACTCTTGCGCGCTCGCTGTCGGAGTCCTACGCGAACAAGCTGTATTTCAACTGGGACATCGCAACCAACAAGCGGAGGCTGATCGAGAATCCCCACTTTTTTGAGGAGCTCGTCAGGAGAGACTCTTCCCGGCCGCTGGTCATTCTCGACGAGATCCACAAGTACAAGGATTGGAAGAACTACCTGAAAGGCATCTACGACCGCTTTCACGCCGAATTCCTGTTCCTCGTGTCCGGCAGCGGGAGACTCGACCTCTTCCGCAAGGGAGGGGATTCGCTCGCCGGGCGCTATTACCTGATGCATCTCTGGCCTCTGACCCTGGCGGAACTTCACAACGCCGGAGTCAGCTTCGATGATTTTCGCGAGAATCCGATCCAGCCTCATGCCGATCAAACGGGAGCCGTTCAATCAACGTGGGACCGGCTCGCACGCAGCAGCGGATTTCCGGAGCCGTATCTGTCAGGCAAGGAATCAAGCTATCGCCGCTGGGCCGCCGCCTACCACCGTCAGCTCATCCGCGAGGATATCCGTGACATGACCGACGTGAAGCACGTGGACGACATGGAAATCCTTTTCGCCCTCCTGCCGTCCAGGGTTGGCGCCCCGTTGTCGATACCGGGCCTTGCCACAGATCTGAAGGCGGCCTACAACACGGTCAAGAGCTGGCTGGGCATCTTCGACCGCTTCTACCTCACCTTCAGCCTCTCGCCGTGGACTCCGCAGATCGCGCGCTCCATTCACAAGGAGCGCAAGACCTACCTCTTCGACTATGCGGGAATAGAGGATCCTGCGGCGAAGTTCGAAAACATGGTGGCGCTGGAGCTGTTCCGTGCGGTCTCGAACTGGAACGACATGGGGTGGGGGAGCTTCGGCCTGCACTACATCCGGACGAAGGAGGGACGCGAAGTCGACTTCCTCGTGTCGCAGAACCGCAAGCCCCTGTTCCTCGTCGAGACAAAGACGGACGACGACACCCCGTCACCCAACCTGATCCGGTTCCAGAAAGCGCTGGGCGTTCCGGCTGCTCAGCTCCTGGACCGCGGCAATGGGTTCAAGAAAACGGCTCCCGCCGGATATCCATTGCTGACTGCTCCCGCCGCATTCTGGTTGCCGCGCCTTCCCTGAACGCGATGCCCGGCCGCCGAGGTGGATGCACGTGCCCTCCATGGATCTCGCCCGGACGCGCGAGGCGCTGGGAGCCTGTCGCGAAACCAGCTGCCAAGACTGCTTATTGATGGCGTAGCCCGTTCACTCTGTCAGTGCCTGATGTCGCAGGCAAGTCTTGCCGTCGCAAGCTTTACGCGGTCTCCGTGCTCGCCTGTACACCCCGGCGCGGTACGCGTAGAGCACCGGCCCACCATCATGCGCGGATCGTAGGGAAGCCGGCCGCCCTCGCTCACCTGATCACCTGAATGGATCGCCCCCAGGTCCAGCGTTTCCACTACGTCGTGGATGAAGTACGTCAGATGATCGTCCGGCAGCCATTCATCCACACGAGGCGGAGTCGACGAGCGGTGCTACGAAGGTGACGAGGTGTGCGTATCGGCTCACGAACAGACCGGCTGGAGTGTCGCGCAGGGCTATAAAAGGCTCTTGACATTTAGTATAACTTATGTTATTTATTATAACGTAAGTTATACGTTGTGACCACATGGCACAGAGAACAACCTTCACGAAAGAGATGATCGCTTCAGCAGCCTACGAACTGACACGGAAGCAGGGTTGGGCGGGCGTGACCGCGCGGAATATCGCTCGCAAGCTCAAATCCTCGACCATGCCGCTGTACTCCAGCCTCGGATCGATGGAGGTCATCGCAAGAGAAGTCCGCATGCGCGCAGAAGCCTGCATGCAAGGTTATCAGCGCCGGACCTTTTCCACGGATCCATTGCTGAACGCCGCGGTTGGCTACGCCGTGTTCGCGCGGGATGAGAAACACCTCTTTCGATTCCTTTACGTGGACCGGCCGCTCGCCGTCACGCAATCTCCCGGCCGGCGTGAGAAGCCGGGGCGGGCAAGGGACGCCGTCGCCCTGGGCGGCGTGGTGGACCTCACTGACCAGGCCGCGACCGCGATGCAGGATCCCCGGGTCCTCAAGAACTGGGCCTTTTCACACGGCCTGGCATCCCTGATCTCGAGCGGCATCATCGATCTGTCGGACGAGCGCATTGCGTCGCTCCTCTTGGAGATGGGTGCCGCCATCTATGGGCAGGAAGGGGGCACGTCGTGAACGAGCCAATGGTGCGGGTACGCGAATTCCACAAGCGTTACGGTGAAACCGTAGCAGCAAAGGACATCAGCTTCGAGGTGCAGCGGGGAGAGATCTTCGCGCTCCTGGGCCCGAACGGTTCAGGCAAAACCACGACGCTGGAGAGCCTCGAAGGCCTTCGCCGGCCAGACGGAGGCAGCCTTCGCATCGGAGACATCGACCCTGCGCGTCAGCCGCGCCGGCTTCGAAACCTCATCGGAGTCCAGCTGCAGACTTCGGCCCTGCCCGGCGCCATGACCGTGGAGGAGGCGATGCGGTTCTTCTGCGCCTACCACGGGGTGCCGGCGCGCGACGACCTGGTCGAGCGGCTCGGTCTTGCCGAGAAGCGCAGGACCCAGTACGGGCAGCTCTCGGTCGGGCAGCAGCGGAGGCTCAGCCTCGCGATCGCTGTCGCGCACGACCCCGCGGTGATCTTTCTCGACGAGCCCACGGCAGGGCTCGACGTGCAGTCCCGGGTCGATCTGCACGCGCTCGTTCGCGGGCTCCGGGACAAGGGCGCGACGGTGATCCTCGCTTCCCACGACATGGCCGAGGTGGAGAAGCTCGCCGATCGCGCCGCGATTCTCCTGCGGGGAGAGATTGCCGCGGTCGGCAGCCCGCGGCAGCTCACCGCGGCTGGCGACCGTCGCACGCGCATCTCTGTCTCCACCCAGGAGGGGAGCCTCCTCGTACGGCAGGTCAAGATGCCGTTCGCCGAGGTGCAGGCGCCGAAGGATGGCTACGCGATGTATCTCTCCGCGGAGCCGGGCAGGGCGGTAGCCGCGATCCTCGCATGGCTGGACCAGGCCGGCGACGCCCTGCTCGATCTGCGGGTGGAGCGGCCCACCCTCGAAGAGCGGTTTCTCGAGATCACCTCGAGCCAGACCGGCAAAGGAGCGCAGCCGTGAAAGCTTTCCTCCACCACCTCGCCCACGATTTCCGGACCGGCATCCGCGACCGGTCCAAGCTCATGATGTTCTACCTGTTCCCGCTCGTGTTCTTTGCCCTCGTCGGCTCACTGATGGCTGCCGTGAATCCGGGCTTCAACCAGACGATGCTGCCGGCCATGGTGCTGTTCGCCCTCATGTGCGCGACATTGCTCAACCTCCCCAGCCTCCTGGTCGGTGCACGCGAGGAGGGGGTGTTCAGGAGCTACCGCATCAATGGGGTGCCGGTGGCATCGATCATCGCCATTCCGGTCATCGGCACAGCGGTGCACATGACCGTGGTTTCCCTGCTCATCTCGCTGGCAGGGCCGAGACTGTTCGGCGGCATCGCGCCGGCCAGCCCGATCGGCTTCGCCGCGGCCGCGCTGCTCGCGTACCTGGCCTACGCGGGCATCGGCGTGCTCATCGGCGTCGCCGCCGGGAACGCCACGGTGTCCATCCTCGTGGGCCAGCTCATCTACATTCCCTCAATCATCCTCGGCGGGCTGATGGTACCGGCATCGATCCTGCCGCCGGCGCTCGCGAGGCTGTCGCAGCTTCTGCCGGCCTCCCATGCCATGCGTGTCTTTGCCGGTGTATCGATGCCGGAAGGATCGGGGACGCCGTGGCTCTCCCTCGGCGTGCTCGCCGCGAGCGCGCTCACGAGCTTCCTGCTCGCCGGGCTCCTTTTCGAGTGGGACTCCCGGGCGCGGCAGCCCAGCCGGAAGGCATGGGCCGCGCTGCTCGCGATCGTGCCGTACGCAGTGGCTGCGCTGGTCTGAGCCCCCGGGCATCATGACGTCCAGGACCTGCCGGCAGTCCCGCGCCACGTCGTCGACCGTGCCGAAGGCCACGGGCCCGGCGGCTGTGGTTCGTCAAGTAAAACCTTGACAGGCAAACATCACGATGTTACTCTGACGCTCCCGAAACATCGTGATGTTATGATGAGCACTAGGGAACGGGCCATTCCCCGATACCAGTGGGTATACAACTCCCTGAAGAACCGCATCGAGGTCGAGGACTTCAAGGTCGGCGACTTCCTGCCGCCCGAGCCCGAGCTGCAGCGGATGTTCAACGTCAGCCGCACCACGGTGCGCAAAGCGATGGAGATGCTCGGGCAGCACGGCTTCGTCTACGTCCGGCAGGGCCGGGGAACACAGATCCTCGATTTCAAGGCCACGCAGAAGCTCGCCTTCGTCACCTCGTTCTCAGAGACGCTCCGCGAGCAGGGGTTCACGGTGACGCAGGCGGACATCCGGGTCGAGACCGTCCCGGCGCCCCGCAGGACCGCGGACAGCCTCGGGGTGGCGCCGGGCTCTCCGCTCGTGAAGATCGACCGGGTCACCCTCGCCAACGGCACCCCGATCGCGCTCATGACGAACTGGCTGCTGCCCGAGATCGTGCCCGACATCGCGCGGCGCATCGGCGGCATGGACTCGCTGTATTCGTTCCTCGAATCCGAGTACGGGCTTGTCATCGAGGCTGCCACGGACTTCATCTCGGCCCGGCAGGCCGGTCCCGAGGAGGCTGCCCGGCTCCGGATCCCCGCAGACTCCCCCCTGTTAGTCGTGCGCCGGGTCTCTCACAGCGGCGGCCGTCCGATCGAGGAGGCGCTCCTCCTCGTCGTGGCCGACCGGTACGAGTACTGCGTGCACACGAGGGAACGGCCACCGCGCCCCGCGAAGCGACCGCTGACGGAGCGTCCATGAAACTCACTGCCCGAGATGTAGCCCAGCTCATCGACATCAGCGCGGTCCAGGCCCCGCACGGCGCCGCGGAGATCCGCAGCCTCGTCGAGAGCGCGAAGCAGTACCACTTCGTCGCGGTCCACGTGCTGCCATGCTGGGTCCCGTTCCTGAAGGGTCTCCTGGCCGGCTCGGACGTCCTGATCGGCGCGCCCGTGGGTTTCCCCGGCGGCGCTCACCGCACGGAGATCAAGGCGGCCGAGGCGCGCCTGCTCGTCCAGGACGGCGTGCAGGAAATGGACATGATGCTGAACGTCGGCAAGCTGCGCTCGGGTGAAGACCGGTACTGCGAGGACGACATCCGGGCCGTGGTGCAGGCCGCGGGCGCGGTGCCCGTGAAGGTGATTCTCGAGGTGCACTACCTCGACCGCGAGCAGCTGAAGCGCGCCTGCGAAGTGGCGATCAGGGCAGGGGCCGCGTTCGTGAAGACCGCGACCGGCTGGGCCGCGAGCGGCGCCACCCTCGAGGTGGTGCAGTTCATCACGTCGTTCGTCGGGTCCGCGATCAAGGTGAAGGCAGCGGGCAGCATCCGCAGCCTCGACACGCTCGTGAAGATGCGCGCCATCGGTGTGGCCCGGTTCGGCATCAACCAGCACTCGGCCGTGGAGATCGTTCAATCGGTCGCCGCCATGCCCGGGGGCGCGGTCGAGGGGTAGCCGTGGCGAAAACCATCGTCGCCTACGACCTGGGCACGGGAGGGGCGAAGGCATCGCTCTACGACGTCGGGGGCGCCTGCCTCGCGAGCACCTTCGTTCCCTACGAGACCCTCTACCCGGATACGGGCTGGCACGAGCAGCGGCCTGCGGACTGGTGGGACGCCGTGGTGAAGAGCACCCGGGCCCTGCTCGCAGAGAGCCGGACCCCGGCCGCCGACGTGGAGTGCCTCGCCATCTCGGGCCAGAGCCTCGCGGTGATCCCGGTGGATGCGGCAGGTTCGCCCCTGCGCGAAAGCATCCCCATCTGGTCCGACACGCGCGCCTCGGCTCAGACCGCGGCTTTTTTCAGGGAAGTCGACCGCACGGCGTGGTATCTCGCCACCGGCAACGGCTTCCCCGCGGAGTGCTACTCCGTGTTCAAGATCATGTGGTACCGGGACAACGAGCCGGCCCTCCTCGCGAAGGCCCGGCTGGTGCTCGGGTCCAAGGACTGGCTCAACCTCCGGCTCACCGGGAAGGCCTTCACCGACTTCTCGTACGCCTCGGGCACCGGCGTCTACGACCTCGCCGGGTGGAAGTATCATCCCGGATTCATGAGGGCCAGCGGGCTCCCCGAGTCGCTCTTCCCCGAGATCGTTCCCTCCACGCGGATCATCGGGAATCTCACCGCCGGGGCCGCGGACGCGCTCGGCCTGCCGCGCAGCGTGAAGGTCGCCTGTGGCGGCGTGGACAACTCGTGCATGGCTCTCGGCGCGCGAAACACCGGCGAGGGCAGGGTGTACACCTCGCTCGGCTCCTCCTCGTGGATCGCGGTTTCTTCGGCGAAACCGGTGCTGGACCCGGTCGCAAAGCCCTACGTGTTCACTCACGTGATCCCCGGCCTCTTCACTTCGGCCGTGAGCATCTTCTCGGGCGGCAGCTCCTTCCGCTGGATCCGCGACGCCGTGCTGGGCGGAGAGGCCGTGGCGGAGTATGATGCGATGAACGAGATAGCGGCCGCTTCACCCGTCGGCGCCAACCGGCTCCTGTTCAACCCGAGCCTCGCGGGCGGGAGTTCCCAGGAGCCGAGCCCGCGCATCCGGGGCGCGTTCGCGGGAATCGACCTGCGGCACACCCGGGCCGACCTAGTGCGGGCCGGCATGGAAGGGATTGCCATGAACCTCGGCGCGGTGCTCGAGGTGCTGCGCCGTTTCGTGCCGCTCGCGCCCGAGATGCTCATGGTGGGCGGGGGCAGCCGCAGCCGGCTGTGGCTGCAGATTTTCGCGGACGTGTTCCGCATGGACTGCGTGAAGACGAACGTCGACCAGGACGCGGCCTCCCTGGGCGCCGCCGCCGTGGCGGCCGTGGGCGCCGGGCTGTGGAAGGACTTCGGGAAGGTCGACGAGGCGCACCGGGTGCAGGACGTCTGCCGGCCCATCCCCGCGAACGTCGAGAAGTACCGCCGGCTCATGCCGGCATTCGAAATGCTGCGCCGGCAGCAGGCCGAGCTCGGCGAGCTGCTGCACGGAATCGACCTGGGCTGAAGGAGGGCACGTCATGAAGATCGGCTTGGTCACCGCCACCTTCCTCGATACGAAGCTCGAGGAGGTCTGCGCCATGGCGGCCGGCCTGGGCTACCAGGCCGTGGAGCTGCCGGCGTTCGCCGGCAACCCGCACCTCGACATCGAGGAGATCGTCAAGGGCTCGAACGCGAAGGCCGCGAACGCGCTGGGCTGCCCGGTGGTCACCGGCTTCCTCGGGTGCGAGAACTTCGGCCGGTTCTTCCCCTGGCCGTACTCGAAGGGCTGGGCGGACATGGAGAAGGAGTTCGTGGACCGGTGGGGAAAGATCCTCGACAAGTTCGGCGAGTACGGGGTGAAGTTCGCCCACGAGCCGCACCCCAACGAGCTGGTCTACGACGTGGACACGGCCCTGCGCGCCGTGGAGTTGATGGGCGGCAGGAAGGAGTTCGGGTTCAACTTCGACCCTGCCAACCTCATCTACCTCGACGTCCACGTCGAGAACTTCATCGACCAGCTGCGGGGCCGAATCTTCCACGTGCACGCCAAGGACGGCGAGGTGGTGGACCACAACGTGAAGCGGTCGGGCCGTATCCCCCAGGGCGACTGGCAGCGGCTGGGCCGCGGGTTCCGCTTCCGCATCCCCGGCTGGGGCTCCGTGCCCTGGCGCAAGGTCCTCACCGAGCTCAGCCTGATCGGCTACGACTACGTGATGAGCTACGAGCACGAGGACGTCACCATGAGCCGGCGGGACGGCATCACCAAGACGATCGCAGCTGACGGTCAAGCAGGTGCCTGTGCCGACGATCGACGACCACGAGGTGCTGATCAAGGTCAAGTACACCGGTATCTGCGGCACGGACTGGAGCATCTACACGGGCAAGTACTCCGCAGACCGGCTCCCTCTCATTGCGGGGCACGAGTTCTCCGGTACGATCGCCCAGGTTGGGAAGAAGGCGAGGGGCCTGAAGGAAGGCGACCGGGTGACCGCGGACATCAACATGTCCTGTGGAACCTGCTTTTACTGCCGACGCGGGCAGAAACTCATGTGCCGGGATTTCCTGCAGCTTGGCATCCACATCGACGGCACCTACGCCGAATATGTGAAGGCTCCCTACGACCAGGTGCACGTGCTGCCGGATTCCCTGGACTTCCTCTCAGGTGCGTTCATCGAACCGGTATCCTGCGTCATCCACTCGTCGAAGGCAGCGAAGGTGACTCACGGCAGCTCGGTGGCGGTCATCGGCAGCGGGCTCGGAGTACTCCATGGCCTCCTGGCGCGCCTGCGCGGTGCGGCCCCAGTCATCGTGATCGGCGACAACGCGAAGCGCTTGGCCATCGCGAAGGAGTTCGGCGTCGACGTCACGATCAACATAAAGGAAGGTAAGGACCCGGTCGCCGAGGTGAAGAAGCTCACCGGCGGTCGCGGTGCTGACTTTGTCGTGGAGGCGGTCGGCACGCCGAAGACCTACGAGCAGGCCTTCGAGATGGTACGCCCGGGCGGAACGATCGCGGCCTTCGGCATCTGCGCGGGCGACGACACGATCAAGGTGCGGCCGTACGACCTCGTCCTGGGCGAGAAGACCGTCGTGGGTTCCTGCGCGGGGGTCGGCCCTGACTGGCCGGACGCGATCGCGCTCCTCGCCAACGGCCACATCAAGCCGCAGTCGATGTTCTCGATGATCGTGCCCGTGGAGGAGTTGGAGTCGGCCCTCAAGCAGCTGCGCACGGACCCCAACCTGATCAAGGTGTTCGTGTCCACGGAGATTTCCAAGCGGGAAATCCTCGCAAAGTAGGCGGGTGGCGGACAACCCATGAAGGTGCGGGGCATCGACCACGTGTCGATCAACGTCCAGGACCTGGAGGCCTCGGCGAGGTTCTACGCCGGGGTGCTGGGGTTTCGACGGCGTGAGACCGTGGCCATGGAAGGTGGCTTCTCGATAACCTACTTCGAGATCCCCGGCGGAGGCCGGATGGAGCTCTTCGACTACGCCGGCAAGAGCCGCGCCGTCCAGCGGGAAGAAAGCGACACGGGGCTGCGGCACCTCGCCTTCTCCGTCGACGACGTGGCGGCCGCCGAGAAGCTGCTGCGGGAAAAGGGTGTGACCATCGTGTTGCCGACCACGGACATTCCGTCGCTGGGCGCCCGGGTTCTGCTGTTCCTCGACCCGAACGGGGTCACCCTGGAGTTCTGCCAGCCCATCACGTCAACGGGAGAGAAGCGCACATGAGCGAACGCATGCCATTGCTTACGCCGCTCCGTATCGGGACCCGCACGGCCGCTAATCGCATCGCCATCAACGCGATGGAGTGCTGCGACGCGGACACGAACGGCAACCCCACCGAGACCGCCTTCCGGCGTTACGAGCGCCTCGCGCGGGGGAACGCGGGTGTCATCGTGGTCGAGGCGCTGTCGGTGGTCGATGAGAACCGGGGCCGGCTGCACCAGCTGACGGCCCTGCCCCAGAACCAGAAGGGGCTCACCGACCTCGTGGCCCTCATGCGGAAGACCAACCCGAAACCGCTCATCGTCTGGCAGCTCACCCACTCGGGCGAGCTCTCGAGCCCCGAGTTCTCGGAGCGCGTCTGCGTGAAGCCGTTCCCCGGCTACGAAGGGCGCCTGCTCTCCGACGGGGAGATGGACGAGATCCTCGAGCGCTTCGTGTTCGCCGCGAAGATGGCGCACGACTGCGGGGCCGACGGCGTGGACTTCAAGCTGTGCCACGGCTACCTCGGCACCCAGGTCTTAAGGCCGTTCAACGACCGGAAGTGGAAGTACGGCGGGTCGTGGGGCAACCGGACCCGGTTCGCCTACGAGTTCTACGAGCGCGTCGCGAAGGAGATCAACGACCCGGCCTTCCTCGTCGGGTCCAAGATGTCCATGTGGGAGGGCCTGCCGGGCGGGGTTGGATCGGCCGGGCCCGACACACCGATCATGGACCTCACCGAGCCCCTCGACCTGGCGAAGGGCCTGGAGGCGCGGGGCGCGAAGTTCATCATCGAGAGCGCCGGAAACCCGTCTCTCACGCTGTCGCTCGTGCAGGCGTACAAGAACGTGCCTGAGACCTCGTACCTGCACTTCGGCTTCCAGAAACAGCTGAAGGGCGTGCTGAAGCCGCAGACGGTGGTCATCGGGTCGAACAACTCGATCTACCGCGAGAAAGAGGACGAGGTCAACTGGTGCACCGTGTGCGACAACTGCATCGAGTTTCTCATACGGCAGCGGCCGGTGGGATGCTCGACGTACGAGCGGGAGTACTCGAACGCGCTGAAGGAGATCCGTCGCGAGGCGGGCAAGCTTGCCGAGACCGAAAAACATACCTAGGAGGTTCACATGAAGACCCTTAACGTCGGGATCGTCGGCTACAAGTTCATGGGCAAGGCCCACTCGAACGCATGGCGGCAGGCGTCGGTGTTCTTCGACCCCGAGGCGAAGCCCGTGCTGAAGGTGGCGTGCGGTAGGCACCAGGAATCCCTGAAGGCGTTCGCGGACCGGTGGGGCTGGGAGTACACGGAGAGCGACTGGAAGAAGATGGTCCGTCGCGACGACGTGGACATCGTGGACGTGAGCGCGCCGCAGTACCTGCACTACGACATCACCATGGAGGCGCTGCGAGCCGGCAAGCACGTGTTCTGCGAGAAGCCGCTCGCGATGAACGTCCAGCAGGCCCGGGAGATGTACGAGCTGGCCGAGAAGAAGGGCCTCACGCACTACGTACGAGGGCCGCGTGGGCAAGATCTTCCACTGGCGGGGGTGCTACCTGCAGTCGTGGATCGTGGACCCGACCTTCCCGCTGACCTGGCACCTGCAGAAGCAGTTCGCGGGCTCCGGTCCCCAGGGAGACCTCAACTCCCACAGCGTAGACCTCGCGCGCTACCTCGTCGGCGACATTAAAAAGGTCACCGGCATGACCGCGAACTTCATCACCGAGCGGCCGCTGCCCGACGAGGAAGCCTCGGGCACCTTCAGCGGCAAGGC
>JAPLSM010000406.1 GCA_026398635.1 Spirochaetota bacterium
CGATGCTGAACATGGCGGTCGCCGTGGGGCTGGTGCCCACGACCGGCGTCACCCTCCCGTTCTTTTCCGCGGGCGGCTCGTCGATGCTCGCCACCCTGGCCCTCTGCGGCGTCCTGGTGAACGTGTCCCGGTGCGCCCACCCGCAGGTCCGCGCCGACCGGCGCGCGGGGAGGCCGGTCCATGTCTAATGTCGCGGCTGTCCGGTCGCCCGCGCCCGCCCTGCGGGCGCTGCGCCGCGCCGCGGTCGTGCTCGCGGCCCTCGGCGCGGCGTGGCTCGTGGCACGCGTGGCCACGGGACCGCTGCTCGCGGTGCGCCACGTGCTGGTGGCCGGCGAGTCCCCCCTGCCGGAGGCGGAGGTGCTCGCCGCGGCCGGCATCAGGACCGGCGAGCCGCTCGTCGGCCTCGACCCGGAAGGAGTGCGCGCGCGCCTCGAGGCGCTGCCGCTGGTCCGCCGCGCCGAGGTGCGGGTGCTCTTCCCCGGCACGGTGCGGCTGACGCTGGTCCGGCGGGAGGCCGTGGCGCTCGTGGTGGCCGAGAGCGGTGGTCGGAGCCTGCCCGCGCTCGTGGACGCCGACGGCACGATCTTCGCCATGGCGCGCCGCCCCGAGGAGGCGGACCTCCCCGTGCTGTCGGGCATCCGCCTCGGGGAGGCCGGCATCGGTTCGTCGCTCGGTGCCGGCTCGGCTTCGCTGCTCGCGGATCTCGCGCTGCTGCGCGAGCGCTCGCCAGCGCTCTTCCGTGCGGTGTCCGAGGTACGGCTGGAGTCGACAGTCCCCGTCGGGTCCGCGGAAGGGACTGCGGCGGGGACTGCGGAGGGGACCGCGGCGGGAACCGCCGAAGGGGCCGCGGGGGCCGCGGCGAGAGCCACGGAGGGCTTCGCCGGACCCGAGTTCCTCCTGTACCTCGTCTCGTCCCCGGTGCCCGTGCGCGCCCGCGGCTCGCTGGACGAGCGTCTGCTGCAGTACAGCCTCATGGCGCAGGACCTCTTGTCGAATCAGGGTATCCTGGACGATATTCAGGAACTCGACTTCCGCGGCGGGGAGGTCGTCTACCGGATGAAGGAGGACTGAAGCGGTGGCCACCGAGGAGCTCATCGTCGGCCTCGACATCGGGACCACGAAGGTCTGCGCCATCATCGGCACGTACAGCGAGACGGGGTCCCTGGAGATCATCGGCGTCGGCACGACCCCTTCGCGGGGCCTGCGCCGCGGCGTGGTCATCAACATCGAGAGCACCGTGAAGTCCATCCAGAACGCCATCGAAAGCGCCGAGCTGATGTCGGGCCGGGAGGTGCACGGCGTGACCACCGGCATCGCGGGCGGGCACATCGAGGGCATCAACTCCCGGGGCGTGGTGGCCGTCACGGGCCGCGACCGGGAGATAACCAAGGAGGACGTGGACCGGGTGATCGACGCGGCCAAGGCCATCGTCATCCCGATGGACCGCGAGGTGCTCCACGTCATCCCCCAGGAGTTCATCGTCGACCAGCAGGGCGGCATCCGCAACCCCGTGGGCATGGTTGGCGTGCGCCTCGAGGCCGAGGCCCACATCATCACCGGGGCGGTCACCTCGGCGCAGAACATCGTCAAGTGCGTGAACCGTGCCGGCTTCAAGGTGAACGACATCGTGCTCGAGCCCCTGGCCTCCTCGAAGGCCGTGCTGACCGGCGACGAGCGCGAGCTGGGGGTGCTGCTCATCGACCTCGGCGGCGGCACGACGGACGTACTCGTGCACCTCGAGGGCGCCCCGGACCACACGGAGGTGCTGTCCATCGGCGGCGAGCAGGTCACGAGCGACCTCTCGATCATGCTGAAGGCGCCCCTCGAGGTGGCGGAGAAGGTGAAGAAGGAGCACGGCTGCTGCTACGTGCCGGCGGTGCTCGAGGACGTCGAGATCGCCATCCCGGGCGTCGGCGGCCGGCCGCCGCGGAAGATCGGGCGCCGGCGCATCGCGGAGATCATCCAGCCCCGGATGGCGGAGATCCTCGGCATGGTGCGCGAGCAGGTCGAGCGCAAGGGCTACCTGCACCACCTCGGCGGCGGCGTCGTGCTGACGGGCGGCGCTTCGCTCGTCGGCGGGGCCGCCGACCTGGCCGCGGAGATCTTCGGCCTGCCCGCGCGCATCGGCTACCCCGTGCGCCTCGGCGGCCTGGTCGCGGAGTACGCCAGCCCGATGTACGCCACGGGGGTCGGCCTCGTGCTGCACGGCGCCTCGCGCGAGGCGAGCGAGCCGTTCGAGCTGGGGGCGGGCGAGGGGGACTTCACGAGCGTCTGGGAGCGGATGCGCCGCTGGTTCAAGGATTTCTTCTGAAGATGAGATAGACGGGACGCCTGGTTCTCAAAGGGGAGGGGACATGAACATCGAGCTCTTCGACTCGAACGGCCTGAGCCCGACCGTCATCAAGGTCGTCGGCGTGGGCGGCGGCGGCTCCAATGCCGTCAACCGCATGATCGCGATGGGCCTGAAAAACGTGTCGTTCGTCGCGATCAACACCGATCAGCAGGCCCTGCACGCCTCGAACGCCGAGACGCGGTTCGCCATCGGCACGAAGCTCACCGGCGGCCTCGGCGCCGGCGGCATCCCCGAGATCGGCGAGAAGGCCGCCCTCGAGGACCAGGAGTCCATCCAGGACCTGCTGCGCGGGGCGGACATGGTGTTCATCACCGCCGGCATGGGCGGCGGCACGGGTACCGGCGGCGCGCCCGTGGTGGCGCACATCGCCCGCGAGCTCGGCGCGCTCACGGTGGCGGTCGTGACCAAGCCGTTCGACTTCGAGGGCAAGCGCAAGGCGCAGCTGGCCGAGGAGGGCACCGAGCGCCTCCGCCGCGAGGTCGACACCCTCATCACCATCCCCAACCAGCACCTGCTGCGCATCGCCGAGAAGCGCACCCCGATCCGCGAGGCGTTCTTCATGGCTGACGAGGTCCTGCGCCAGGGCGTGCAGGGCATCTCGGACCTCATCACCGAGCCGGGCGAGATCAACATCGACTTCGCCGACGTGCGCACGATCATGAAGGGAACGGGCGACGCCCTCATGGGCATCGGCATCGGCACCGGGGAAAACCGGGCCACCGACGCGGCGACCAACGCGATCAACAACCCCCTCCTCGAGGACGCGCACGTCGAGGGCGCCAAGGGCCTGCTCGTGAACGTCACCGGTGGCAGCGACCTCTGCCTGTCCGAGTACGAGGAGGTGCTCAAGATCATCACCGCGAACGCGGACGACGACGCGCTGATCATCGCGGGCACCTCGATCGTCGAGTCGATGAACGAGAAGGTCAAGGTCACCGTGATCGCCACCGGCTTCTCGCGAGAGGCGAAACAGCCCGCGCTGCAGCTGGTGGAAACCCCCGCCCGGCGCCCGGCCGAGCCCCCCGAGATCATCCCCTACGAGGAGTGGGCCTCGATGGGCCGGACCGCCGGCCGCAAGCACGCCGAGGATTTCCTGCTGGGCAGAAACTCGCGGGAGGCGGACCTCAGCGTGCCCACCATCCTGCGCGAGCGGCGCACGGCGGGGAAGGACTAGGCCGTCCATGGACCTCGCGGAGCGGTTCGGCGACTGGCTCGCGGCCTCGCAGGGCCTCGCCCCCGGCACGGTCGCCGCCTACACCGCCGACGCGCGGGCGTTCATCTCCTTCATGGAAACGGCGGGGAAGTCCCCGGCGGAGGCCGCGATCGGAGACGTGGCCGCATGGGCCGCCGTGCGGCAGCTCGGAGGAGCTGAGGCGCGCACCCTCGCCAAGGCGAACTCCGCCCTGCGGAGCCTGTTCCGTTTCCTCGTGGACGAGGGGCTCGCCGGAACGAACCCGGCCCGGCTCCTGGAGTCCCCGCGGGTCCCGATGCGCATCCCGCGCTGCCTCGCCCCCGATGAGGTCGACCGGCTCCTGGCCTCCTGCGACTCGGCCGACCCGGTGGGCCTGCGTGACGCAGCGCTTTTCGAGCTCGTCTACTCCTGCGGCCTGCGCGCATCGGAGGCCGTCGATCTCACCCTCGAGCGCGTGTCGCCGGCGGAGGGGATCGTGCGGGTGATGGGAAAGGGCTCCCGGGAGCGCCTCGTGCCGGTGGGCGATCGCGCGAAAGCCATGCTGGCGCGATACCTCGCGGAAGCCCGGCCGAGCCTGGCCCGGGCGGGCCGTCCGTGCGACGCGCTTTTCCTCGGCCGGCTGGGCCGCAAGCTGTCGCGGAAGACCGTGTGGCGCGCGTTCAAGCGCCTCGCGGCGCTGGCCGGCCTCGAGGGTACGGTGCACACGCTGCGGCACTCGTTCGCCACGCACCTGCTCTCGGGCGGCGCGGACCTGCGCTCCGTGCAGGAGCTGCTCGGCCACGCGGACATCTCGACCACGCAGATCTACACGCACGTCAGCCAGGACGCCCTGCGCCGGGTGCACAACACTCTGCACCCCCGCGGGTTCCGCCCCGGCGACGGTGCCACCGGCACCGTCGCCAGCGCCGCCGCCGTGGTCGCCGGCCAACAGGGAGGCGCCCGGACCGCTGCCGCGGTCGTCGCCGACGTTGCTGCTGCGGGAGGCAGGCCGTGAAAGCGGCGTGCTCCCGGAGGCCGTTGTCCATTGCGTGCGCATCCGCCCTGGCGCTCGCGTCGCTCGCGGGCTGCCGCCGCTCCGGCGCGGGTTGGATCGAGCCGCTGAAAACGCTCGAGCCCGGCGGGACCCCCAGCAATGCCGCCATCGAGGAATTGCGGAAGGGCATCGATCGCTACCAGGCGGAGGTGGACCGGAAGGTGAGCGCAGCGCAGAACCTCGGGGTGTACTGGAAGATGCTGGCCCTGAAGTACGTCGACAACGGCATGTTCGTCCTCGCCCTGGACGCGCTCGACGAAGCGGTGGCCGTGTACCCCGAGAACCCGATCCTGTTCCAGTACATGGGGGTCAGCGCGGCGCGGGCGGCCAAGGGCCGGGTGGCCGATGCCGCAGAGCAGGCGCGACTCCTCGCCCGGGCGGAAGCCGCCTACCGGAGGGCGATATTCCTCGACCCGACCTACGTCAACGCGCTGTACGGCCTGTCGGTGCTGCTCGCCCTCGAGCTGGACCGGCCGGCCGATGCGGAGCCGCTGCTCGCCACGGTGCTGGAGCGGGAGCCGAAGAACCTCGACGCCCTGTTCCTGCTCGGCCGCATCGCGTACGCGGGTGGCCGATACGAGGACGCGGTGGACTGCTACGACCGGATCCTGGCCGCCCGGCCGCCCGAGAAGCTGCGCGATCAGGCCGAGCAGAACATGCGGCAGGTGAAGGGAGCGCTCTATGAAGCGCCCTGAGCGCGACTGCCTCCTCGTCCTCGCGCATGCCCGGTTCCTCCGCGCTCCGGAGCGCATCGCGCTGGCCGGCATGCTCGGCGGCACCGAACGCCTTGTCGGGCTTACCACCGACGACCTCGCGCACCTGCTCGGTCGTGCGGTGCGAACGGGTGGGTGGGATCCGGCGGGACTTTTGGCCGCGGCGGAGTGCACCGCACGACTCGTCGATCGCGGCCAGTTCTCCTGCACGTGCTGGAGCGACCCGGAGTACCCGGCGCTGCTCGCCGAGATCCACGATCCCCCGGCGGTGCTGTTCCACCGGGGTGCGGCGCCGGATCCGGGACGACCGCTGGTCGGCGTGGTGGGCACGCGCCTGCCGACGGGCGCAGGCCGGGACGCGGCCTTCCGTCTCGGCTTCGAGCTGGCCCGGGAATCCATTGGCGTGGTCTCCGGCCTCGCCCGGGGCGTGGACCGCGAGGCGCACGAGGGCTGCTCGCGAACGGGCGGCTACTCCATCGCGGTGCTCGGCTGCGGCCCGGACCTCATCGTGCCCGCCGCGAGCCGCGGGGCCGCCCGCCGACTGCTCGAAGCGGGCGGCATGCTGCTGTCCGAGTACCCGCCGGGAACGCTGCCGCGCCCCTGGCACTTCCCCGAGCGCAACCGCATCATCAGCGGCCTGTGCCGCTCGGTGGTGGTGGTCGAGGCACCTGATGGATCGGGCGCGCTGTACACCGCGGACTTCGCGCTCGAGCAGGGTCGGGACCTCTACGTGCACGCGGCCGGACTCGCGGGCTCGACCGGGGCGGGCACGAGGCGGCTGGCGGAGGCCGGGGCCACGGTGGTCCGCTCGGCAGCCGGCCTTCTCGCGGACTGGGGATGGCAGGCCCGCGCGGCAGGGTCCGCGCGTAGCGCTGCCGACTCCGCACGCAGCCGTTCACGCGCACCCTCGCCGCGCACGACGGCCGAAGCAGGCGCGGCAATCGCGCGCCTCGCGCGAGAAGAAATCGACGGCTCGGGCGACGCACGGCTCGACGGGCCGTACGGGGGAGCGTGAATGGCACCGAAAGCTGTGAAGACGCTGCTGATCGTGGAGTCGCCCGCGAAGGGCAAGACCATCGAGAAGTACCTCGGCAAGGGGTACACGGTGGCCGCCTCCATGGGACACCTCATCGACCTGCCGAAATCGCGCCTCGCCATCGACGTGGGAGCGGGCACGTTCGAGCCCGAGTACATCACCGTGCGCGGCAAGGCGAAGATCCTGAAGGATCTGAAACAGAAGGCGAAGAAGGTCGACCGGATCCTGCTCGCCTCGGATAACGACCGGGAGGGGGAGGCCATCTCCTTTCACCTGAAAAACGCCCTCTCCAACGGCAGCACGCCGGCCGAGATCCGGCGCATCACGTTCAACGAGATCACCCCGCGCGCAATCCGCGATGCGGTCGCGCACCCGGGCACGATCGACATGAGCAAGGTGAATGCCCAGAAGGCCCGGCGCGTCCTGGACCGGATCGTGGGCTACTCCCTCTCGCCGCTCTTGTGGAAAAAGGTGAAGAACGGCCTGTCCGCCGGCCGGGTGCAGTCCGTCGCGCTGCGCCTCATCTGCGAGCGCGAGGCGGAGATCGAGGCCTTCATCCCCGAGGAGTACTGGACGCTCGAGGCCGAGCTCAAGAAGGAGAAGGGCCGCAGCAGCTTCCGGGCCGCGCTCGTTTCGCTCGCGGACGCGAAGCCCGAGCTGCGCCGGCAGGCGGACACCCAGGCGGTGATCGACTCCCTGAAGGGAGCGGCGTTCCGGGTGGCGGACGTGCGGGAGACCGAGAAGCTGCTGAAGCCCCGGCCGCCGTTCACCACCTCCACCCTCCAGCAGGCGGCGGCGAACCGGTTCGGCTTCACCGCGCGCAAGACCATGCAGGTCGCCCAGAGCCTCTACGAGGGCGCCGCGATCGGCGCGCAGCGCCTCGGCCTCATCACCTACATGCGCACCGACTCGATCCGGGTGGCCGACAGCGCGCTCGCGGAGGTGCGGGAGTATATCGGAGCCGCGTTCCCCGGGGACCTCCCCGCCGAGCCCAACGTCTACGTGTCCGGCAAGGGCGCGCAGGACGCGCACGAGGCCATCCGTCCGACCTACGTCACCCGCACGCCGGCGGAGCTGAAGAAGCATCTCACGAGCGAGCAGTACCGGCTGTACGCGATCATCTGGGAGCGCTTCGTCTCCTCGCAGATGGGCCCGGCCCGCACCCACACGGTGACCGTCGACATCGGGGCAGCCCCCCCCGGCGGGGGGGCGCCGGCGGTGTTCCGCGCCACGAGCACACGGATGGTGGAGAAGGGCTTCCAGAAGGCGCTCGCCGTGCTCGCCGCGAAGGAGACCACGAAGGCCCTGCCGGCCCTCGCGACGGGCGAGACGCTGGAGTGGCTGGGCTTCCACCCCGAGCAGCACTTTACCTCGGGACCGGCGCGCTACACCGACGCCTCGATCGTGAAGACCCTCGAGGAGAAGGGCATCGGCCGGCCCTCCACGTACGCGCCGATCATCTCCGTACTCCTCGACCGGTACTACGTGGTGCGCAAGGCCCGGCAGCTCGTGCCGACTGTGCTCGGCCGGATCATCAACGACCTGCTCACCCGTTCGTTCCCCGAGCTGCTCGACCCCAACTTCACCGCGGGCATGGAGGAGAAGCTCGACAGCATCGAGGATGGCCGATCGGACTGGCAGAGCATGATCCGCGAGTTCTACGGCCCGTTCGCCTCCCGGGTGGAGCAGGTGCAACAGAGTCTCGAGAGCCAGAAGGGCGTGATGGACGAGCAGACCAGCGCGGTCTGCGAGGTCTGCGGCCGGCCCATGGTGAAGAAGCTCGGCCGCTACGGCTTCTTCATCGCCTGCACCGGGTTCCCCGAGTGCCGTAACACCCGCCCCGTGCCCCTCGCCGCCTGCCCGAAGCCGGGCTGCACCGGCCAGGTGGTCGCGCGCAAGCGCAAGAAGGGCCGGGGCCGGGAGTTCTACGGCTGCACGCGCTACCCCGAGTGCGACTTCGTCACGTACTTCAAGCCAATCGACCAGCGCTGTCCGAAATGCGGCATGTTCCTCGTGGAGAAGGAGGACCGCCAGCGGGGCACCTACAAGTCCTGCATCAACCCCTCGTGCGACTACCTCCACACCCGGGAGGCGGAAGACCAGCGTGCGTGACGACTACTTCGTCTGGCTCGAGGCTGTGCGCCGCCTCTCGCCCCGCACCCTGTCGTCCTACCGCCGCGACCTCGAGAAGTACGGCGAGTACCTCGCCGAACGGGGCCTCGCCGAGGAGGCGGTCACCGCTTCCGACGCCCGGGGGTTCGTGGGGTGGCTCGGCCGGAATGGTCTCTCGCCGCGCTCGGTCAACCGCATCGTTTCGGGGGTGCGGGGCTACTACCGGTTCCGCGAACGGCGGGGCCGGGCCGCCTCAAACCCCTTCGCCGAGGTGCGCGGCCTGCGGGCACCGAAGCGCCTGCCGTCGTTCCTCTTCGAGGACGAGATGGCGCGCCTCGTCGAGCTGCCCGAGACCGCGGCGGGGGGCACCGTCGCGGATCGGGGGGCGCCCTCGCGGCGCGCGGACGACCCGTTCTGGCGCCTCCGGGACCACGCGGTGCTCGAGGTCCTGTACTCCACGGGCTGCCGGGTGTCCGAGCTCGTGGCCCTGGACCTTGCGGACCTCGACCTCGGCACGGGCACCGCGCGGGTGATAGGGAAGGGCGATCGGGAGCGCAACGTGTTCCTCGGCGGCTCCGCGCTCGCCGCCCTGCGCGACTACCTCGGCCGGCGCACCGGTCGGACTGCCGCGGATGCGGACTCGCTCGCCGCCCTGTTCCTGAACCAGCGCGGCCGGCGCATCACCGACCGCGGCGTCCGGTTCATTCTCTCGGGCTGGCTGGCCCGGGCCGGCCTCGGCAAACGGGTCACCCCGCACACGTTCCGCCACTCGTTCGCCACGCACCTGCTCGACCGGGGCGCGGACATCCGCGCCGTGCAGGAGCTGCTCGGCCACGCGAGCCTGTCGACCACCCAGGTCTACACCCACGTGGGGCTCGAGCGCCTCAAGAAGGTCTACCGGAGGGCCCATCCCCATGCCTGCTGAGATGTTTCACGGAACGACGATCCTCGCGGTACGCAGGGCGGGCCGGGTGGCCATGGCCGGCGACGGCCAGGTCACCATGGGCGCGACGGTGATGAAGGCCCGGGCGCGCAAGGTGCGCACCATCCTCGACGGAAAGGTGCTCATCGGATTTGCGGGGGCCACCGCCGACGGCTTCACCCTATTCGAGCGCTTTGAAGGCCGGGCGAAGGAGTTCGGCGGGGACATCACCCGGGCCGCGGTGGAGTTGGCCAAGGACTGGCGCACCGACCGGATCCTCCGGCGCCTCGAGGCCATGCTGCTCGTGGCGGATCGCACGGCCACGTTCCTCATCTCGGGAACCGGCGACGTGGTCGAACCCGAGGAGGGCGCCATCGCCATCGGCAGCGGCGGACCCTACGCGTACGCGGCGGCCCGGGCGTATCTTTCCGCCACGGAGCTCGGCGCGCGCGAGATCGCCGAGCGCGCGCTCGCGATCGCCGCGGAGATCTGCATCTACACCAACACCGAGATCCTCGTGGAGGAACTTGCATGAAGGACGCCTCGGATCTGACCCCCCGGCAGATCGTCGCGGAGCTCGACCGCTACATCATCGGCCAGGAGAAGGCCAAGAAGTCCGTGGCGATCGCCCTGCGCAACCGGGTGCGCCGTCAGCGTCTTCCCGAGGAGCTGCGCGACGAGGTGGCGCCGAAGAATATCATCATGATCGGGCCCACGGGCGTGGGCAAGACGGAGATCGCCCGGCGCCTGGCGAAGCTCTGCGGTGCCCCGTTCCTCAAGGTGGAGGCCACCAAGTACACGGAGGTCGGCTACGTGGGCCGGGACGTGGAGTCGATGGTGCGCGACCTCATGTCCGTGGGCGTATCGATGGTGAAGGCCGAGTTGTCCGAGGAGGTGCGGGGCGAAGCGGCGAAGAGGGCCGAGGAGGCGCTGCTCGACCTGCTGCTGCCCGGCGGGCGGCGTCGCGGCGACGAGCCGACGGACCTCGCTGCGGTGGAGGACGGCGGCGCCGCCGACGCCGAGCCGGCCGGCCCCGGTGACCCCGACCACACGGCCGCGGGGTCCGGCATCGCCCGCAGCACCCGCGAGCGCCTGCGCGACATGCTCACCCGCGGCCTGCTCGACGAGCGGATCGTGGAGGTGGACGTCTCGCGGGGGGCCGGCCCCTCCATCGAGATCTTCTCGGGCATGAACATCGAGGATCTCCAGATGGACCTCGGGAACCTCGCGGGCATGTTCGGCGGCGGAAAGAAGAAGAAGCGGAAGAAGGCCACGGTCCGGCAGGCGCGCGAGCTGCTGCTGTCCGAGGAGATGGACAAGCTCGTGGACATGGACCAGGTGAGCGAGCTGGCCCGGACCCGGGTGGAGCAGATGGGCATCATCTTCATCGACGAGATCGACAAGATCGCCTCGCGCGGCGAGAAGATGGGCCCGGACGTGTCCCGCGAGGGCGTGCAGCGCGACATCCTGCCGATCGTGGAGGGCTCGAAGGTCAACACCCGGCACGGCATGGTGGACACCCGGCACGTGCTGTTCATCGCCGCCGGCGCCTTCCACAGCTCGAAGCCCTCGGACCTGATCCCCGAGCTGCAGGGCCGGTTCCCCCTGCGGGTGGAGCTCTCCGCCCTGGGCCGGGACGATTTCGTGAAGATCCTCACCCAGCCGGCGAACGCGCTGATCACCCAGTACATCGAGCTGCTGAAGACCGAGGGGGTGGAGCTGGTCTTCGAGCCCGAGTCCATCGAGCGCCTCGCGGAACTCGCCGCCGAGGTCAACTCCCGGTCGGAGAACATCGGAGCCCGGCGCCTCCACACGATCATGGAGCTGCTGCTCGAGGAGGCGTCGTTCCGCGCCCCCGAGATCCGGGGCGAGACCATCCGGATCACCCGGGCCTACGTCGACGAACGCCTCGCCGGGGTGGTCAAGGACCAGGACCTGAGCAGGTACATACTATGATAGATAGGGCTCAGCGGGGGCGGGAAACCGTCCGAAGATAGGAGGAGGGGGGACCTAGAACCATGTTCGGCGGCATGTTCGGCAAGAATCTCGGCATCCTCACCCGCGAGATGGACATCTCGGTGCTCCGGCGGGACGTGATCGCGAACAACGTGGCGAACGCGGACACGCCGAACTTCAAGCGCAGCGTGGTGAACTTCGAGAGCCAGCTCAAGCGGGCCCTCGACAGCGAGAAGACCGTGGCGTTCCCGCAGTACCTCACCGACAGCCGTCACATCGTCTTCGACAAGTCGATGGACTGGCAGGACGTGTCGCCCCGGCGGGTGCTCGACTACCTCACCGAGGCGAAGAACAACGGCAACAACGTGGACATCGAGGAGGAGGGCATGGATTCGCTCAACAACCAGCTCCTCTACACCACGCTCGCCCAGGTGATCTCGAGCGAGTTCCAGCGCGTGAACATCGTGCTGAAGTAGGGGGAGACGGCGCATGGGCATGTTCAGCAGTATCAACACCGCGGCATCGGGGCTTACGGCGCAGAAGCTCCGCCTCGACGTCATCGCGGACAACATCGCAAACGCGACGACGACCCGCACCACCGAGGGCGGGGCGTTCCGGCGCAGCCGGGCCATCTTCCGGCCCCGGGTCGACCAGCCCTACTGGCGCAGCCCGTTCCTTCCGACCAACCTCCAGGACGAGGTGGGAAGGGGCGTGCGGGTGGCGAAGGTCGAGAAGGATTACGACTCCGAGCTGCGCATGGTCTACGACCCCACGCACCCCGACGCCATCAAGAGCGGGCCCCGGGCCGGCTACGTCGAGTACCCGAACGTCAACATCGTCGACGAGATGGTCGACATGATCGACGCCTCGCGGGCGTACGAGGCGAACTCCGCCATCATCAACGGTACCAAGGCCATGTTCATGAAGGCCCTGGAGATCGGGAGGTAGGCCGTGGCGCAGCTGCTTTCCCTCGAGGCCCTGGGCGACGTGGTGACGATGACGCGCACGAACGCGAAGCACCTCGCGGGCGTGGGCGGGAAGCCCGCCGAAACGACGGGCGTGGAGGCGGCCTTCGGCGACCTGTTGCTGAAGGCGCTGAACCAGGTGAACGACAGCCAGGTGACCGCGGTCGACCTGGCGCAGGCGATGATCACGGACCCGGACTCGGTGGACGTGCACGATGTCACCATCGCGCTCGCCGAGGCCAACCTGGCCCTGTCGATGACCAAGGCGGTCGTCGACCGGGCCCTCGCGGCATACCGGGAGATCATCAACGTGAGATAATGCTGGCCCCCCCGGGGCGTAACTGGGCGCCCGGGACCAGGGGCAACGGAGACCATCGCCCTAGGGGCGACAGAAACCATCGCCCTAGGGGCGGCGGGATCATGCGGGGGAGGGGACATGAACGAGTGGCTGAAACGGCTTCTTGACCAGGCCAAAGGCCTCTGGAAACGCTGGAACACCACGCAGAAGATCATCCTGTTCGGGGTGATCGGCGCCGGAATCCTGGCGGTCGTGCTGCTCACGGTGCTCAGCGCCCAGCCGGCGATGGAGCCGCTCATCTCGACGGCGATCACCGACGAGGACGCGCGCCTGCGCATCGCCACCAAGCTCGACGAGCTGGGGGTGCCATACCAGCTGCGTGCCGACAACATCTTCTACGTCTCCGACCCGAAGACCGCCCGCCGGGCCAAAGCCATCCTGATCCAGGAGGACCTGATCCCGAAGGGCACCGACCCGTGGGCGCTGTTCGACATGGAGCGCTGGACCATCACGGACTTCGAGCGCGACGTCAACCTGCAGCGGGCCATCACGCAGCAGCTCGAGCAGCACATCCTCGCCCTCGACGACGTGGACAACGTCAGCGTCACCCTCGTGGTGCCCGAGAAGGAGCTTTTCACCGAGGACCAGAAGCCGACGACCGCGTCGATCATCGTCACGCCCAAGCCGGGGTCGGACTTCGCCACCAACCGCAAGAAGGTCGAGGGCGTGCAGCGCTTGATCGAGCTGGCCGTGTCCGGCCTCTCCGCCGACAACATCGTCATCACCGACCAGAACGGCATTCAGATCAACGACTTCGCCGGCCTCGTGGAGCTCGATCGGCTCGAACTGGCCAAGCGCGAGCTGAAGGTGAAGCAGGACCTCGAGAACAAGATCCGGGCCGAGATCGTGAAGGGCCTGCAGAACATCTTCGGCTCCGACCGGGTGGGGTTCGTCCGCATCGACATCGACCTCGACACGAGCAAGGTGAAGCAGACCGCCGAGGAGTACACCCCCATCGTCATGCGGCCCGACAACCCGAAGACGCCGTACGACGAGACGGAGTACGTTGAAACCCTGCCGCGTTCGACCCAGAACCAGGAGGAGCACTTCCAGGGTACGGGGTACAACCCCGAGGGTCCCGCGGGCACGGAGGGCCAGACCCCGCCCGCCTACAAGGACCTGTCGAACCTCGTGGGCAAGTACGACAAGACCGTCGTGACGCGCAACAACGAGGTCAACAAAACCGTCACGGACACGGAGAGCCGGCCCTGGGCCATCAACCGGATCACCGCGGGCGTCGGCCTGGACGGCCTCTGGAAGAAGCAATACGACACGAATGGTCGCCTGATCATCAACCCCGACGGCTCGGTGAAGCGGATGTACAACCCCGTGACCGACGAGGAGATTGCGAAGGCGAAAAAGGTCATCCAGGGCGCGATCGGCTACGACGCCGTGCGGGGCGACCTGGTCGAGGTGCAGACCCTCTCCTTCGACCGCAGCAAGCAGTTCGAAGAGGAGGATGCGGGCTTCCGGCGCCAGATGGCCCTGCGCCGGACCCTGTACATCGGGCTGGCCGCCCTGGGCGGCCTCCTGCTGATCGCCCTGGTCTACCGGCTGATCGCCAAGGAGCTGGAGCGCCGCCGGCGCCTCCGCGAGGAGGAGCTGGCCCGTCAGCACCAGGCGATGCGCGAGGCGGCCCTCCGCACCGCGGAGGAGCAGGGCGTGGAGATCGAGCTGTCGGTGGAGGACCGGGCGCGACTCGAGATGCAGGAGAACGCCGTCAACATGGCGCGCGAGCACCCCGAGGACGTGGCCCAGCTCATCCGCACCTGGCTGGTGGAGGAGTAGCACATGGCGAAGCAGGCGACCAGGCCGGCCCCCGCGCGCGGGCGCACGCCCGGCGCGAAGGAGGAGGCCGCCGCAGCCCCGGCGCCCTCCGGCACGGGCCGGCGCGGCGCGGCCGGGCACAAGAAGGCGCTCACCGGGCGGCAGAAGGCGGCGGTGTTCCTCGTCACCCTCGGCTCGGAGATCGCGGCGGAGATCTTCAAGCACCTGCGCGAGGACGAGATCGAGCAGCTCACCTTCGAGATCGCGCGCCTCGAGGCGATCGAGCCCCAGGATCGCGACCAGGTCCTGATGGAGTTCCACGAGCTGATGATGGCCCAGGAGTTCATCTCCACGGGCGGCATCGACTACGCGCGGCGCTGATCCTCGCCTACCTCGAGCCGCAGAAGGCCTCGGTGATCCTCTCGAGCCTGCCGCACGAGATCCAGAGCGACGTGGCGAAGCGGATCGCCACCATGGACCGCACCTCGCCCGAGGTCTTGCGCGAGGTCGAGCGCGTGCTGGAAAAGAAGCTCTCGACGATTTCGAGCGAGGACTTTACCGCGGCCGGCGGCGTGGAGAGCATCGTCGAGATCCTCAACATGGTCGACCGCTCGACGGAGAAGACGATCGTGGAGAGTCTCGAGGAGGACGACCCCGAGCTGGCCGAGGAGATCAAGAAGCGCATGTTCGTGTTCGAGGACATCGTGCTGCTCGACGACCGGGCCATCCAGAAGGTCCTGCGGGAGGTGGACACCGCGGAGCTCGCCAAGGCGCTGAAGAGCGTCGACAGCGAGGTGCAGGACAAGATCTTCCGCAACATGTCCAAGCGGGCCTCGACCCTGCTGAAGGAGGACATGGACTACATGGGTCCCATCCGCCTGAAGGACGTCGAGGAGGCGCAGCAGCGCATCGTGGCCATCATCCGCAAGCTCGAGGAGCAGGGCGAGATCGTGGTCGCGAGAGCGGGAGAAGAGGAATTGGTTGTCTGAGGACCGAAGGGCATCCAGCACCCCGATAGGCGCGGGGCGGCGCCTGGACATCCATGTCCGCGCCGCCCTCCGTCCATCCATGGACTAGGAGCGAGATCGTGGCCAAGAACGTGTTCAAGCCGCAGGAGATCCAGTACCTCTCGCGCAGGGTCTTCATCGAGCCGCCCCGCATCGCGACGGTCGAAGAGCCCGAGGAGGTGGAGCCGCTCGAGGCGCAGGGGGAATACACCGGCCCGACGGTCGACGACCTGCGGCGGGAAGCCGACGAGTTCCGCCAGGGATTCGAAGCCGAGAAGGAGCGGATGCTCGCCGTGGCCCGGGCCGAGGCCGAGAAGATTCGCGCGGACGCCGAGCGCGCGGCCTTCGAAGAGGTCAAGCGCAAGAACACCCAGGCGCAGAAGATCCGCCAGGAAGCGGAGGACGAGGCCCGACGCATCCTCGCGGAGGCGGGGAAGAAGGCCGGCGACCTCGAGAGCGACATCAAGGGCCGGGTCGCGCAGACCGAGCGGGAAGCGTTCGAGAAGGGTGTGGCGGAAGGCCGGGAGCAGGGCTACGGCGAGGGCCGGGCCGAGGCCGGACGCCTCGTGGAGCGCCTCCACACCATCCTGTCGAAGGCCATCGAGAAGCGGGGCGAGATCATCCAGGAGTCCGAGACGCAGATCATCAACCTCGTGCTCCTGATCGTGAAGAAGGTCATCAAGGTCATCTCCGAGAACCAGAAGAACGTGGTCATCAACAACGTGGTGCAGGCGCTGCGAAAGCTGCGCAGTCGGGGTGACGTGGTGATCCGGGTGAACCTCGCGGACCTGCAGCTGACCTCCGAGCACGTGAAGGACTTCATGAAGATGGTGGAGAACGTCAAGAGCATCACGGTGCTGGAGGATTCCTCGGTGGACAAGGGCGGCTGCATCATCGAGACCGACTTCGGCCAGATCGACGGCCGGGTCAGCTCGCAGCTGCACGAGATCGAGGAGAAGATCCTCGAGCTCATGCCGATCCGTGCGAAGGGCGAGTAGGGGGCGGTTGAAGATGGGCGTCTTCGACAAGTACGAGTCGGTTCTGACGGGGCTCGACCCCATCAAGTACACGGGCATCGTCGAGCGCGTACAGGGCCTGCTGATCGAGAGCAATGGCCCATCGGCGACCGTCGGCGAGCTGTGCCAGGTGCTGGTGCCCCGGGGCCGGGGGGTCGTCTGGGCCGAGGTGGCGGGCCTGCGCGGCCGCACGGTGCAGCTGATGCCCTACGACGAGATGGAGGGCATCGAGGTCGGCGCCCTCGTCGTGGCGAGCGGCGAGCGCCTCTCGGTGGCCGTGTCCGACAAGCTGCTCGGCCGCACGCTCGATTCGATGGGTCGGCCGATCGACGGGAAGGGCGACATCGGCAGCGGCGAGTGGTACCCCG
>JAPLSM010000226.1 GCA_026398635.1 Spirochaetota bacterium
GAGATCGGCGTGCCGGCAGACCGCGTCCGGAACCTCGTCACCGAGCCGTGCGACCGCGGCATCGTCTTTCCCGACTTCGCGCTGTGGCGACCCGCCGTGTACCAGGGCGCGCTGTGGCGAAAGGATCACCTCGAGCGCCTCTTCCCCGAGGAGACACGGGGTCTCGATCGCTACTACCGGTTCTACCGGAGGATGGAACGGCTGGTGGCCCTCAGTCGCCGCTCTGAGGCCACCGACGGCCGCGCGGCCCCGCTTGATCGACTCCGGATGGCCTTGAACTACCTGCTCGTCAAGCGCTTCGGTTCTCTCTCCGCCGCGGAGCTCATGGGGCGCTTCTTCGCATCCGAGAAGCTGCGCGCGGTCTACACCAGCATCCTCGCCGACCTAATGGTCACGCCAGGCGAGTTCCCTGCCCTTGGGGTCCCCCTGCTCAACTTCGAGTCGGCATTCGACGCCCGTACCCTTGAAGGCAGCGGGCGACCCGGGCCGCGATCGGTCTACCGGTACATCCGCGGCGGCTGCGGGTCCCTGGTGAGCGCGGCGCAGGATGCCCTGGTGGCGGCCGGCGGCGTGGTGCGCACCTCCGCGACCGTCACGCGGATCACGACCGAAGGCGGTGAAGCCACCGGCGTCGTGGTGAACGGGAAGAGCGAGCCGGCCGACATCGTCGTCTCCACGGCCGGCGCGCGGGAGACGTTCTACGAGCTCCTGGGAGCCGACCACCTGACCAGCGAGTACCGCGCTGTCATCGACGGGCAGGTGGAGATGGAATCCGTGTTCATGGTGCACCTCGGGGTCGACCGTGAGCCGGCCCAGGCGAGCGCGCTCTGCTACTACTACGGGAGGTACGACGTGGACAAGGGAGTGCGGGACATCCGGGCTGGCCGCTACCACGACGGAGAAGACGGATTCGTCCTCTACGTCACCTCCCGCCACTCGCCCGGGATGGCGCCGCCAGGATACCATGCGGTCACGATCTACACCGTCGCGCCCAACGTGATCCAGGGCGCGGACTGGGAAGACCGCAAGGAGCAGTACGCGGACCACCTCGTGGCCTGCGCGGAGAAGCACGTGCCGGGCCTCGCTGCCGCGACACGCACGAGGGTCATCGTCACGCCGGCCGACTTCCGCCGCCGGGTGCGGCAGCATCACCACTCGTTCGGCGGCATCGCGCCGGTGCGTGATCGGCCCAACCCGAGCTACCGAACCCCGATCCGGAACCTGTGGTTCGCCGGATCCCAGAGCGAGGGCGGCGGTGGAGTGCTGGGAGTAATGAAGGGCGCCCGGGCGGCAGTGAGGGCCATGAAGAAGGAATAGGCCCGCGGGTCACGGCACCTCTCCGACCCTCCGGCCCTACTTCAGGTGTTCCTCCGTGTACATCGACAGCTCGATCATGCGCTCGAGGAGATCGGAACTGCCGAAGCCGGGGAAGTTTGCGAGCACGAGCTCCTTCGAGAACAGGCGGCAGATGTAGCGCAGTTTGCGCGCGTGCTTCTGCGCCGCGTACCGGTAATCCCGGTGACCGTTGTTGATCACCACCAGGTTGTTCTTCTCGTCGAACCGCGACCGCCACAGCTCGCCCGCCACGCGCTGGAACGTGTACCCCGGCAATCCCCTGCCGCGGTTCTCGCCCGCGCCCGGCTCGTGCTCGATCAGCGTCTCGCTGACCGTGACGACAGCCCGGGCGCTCGCCGTGAGGTCGCCCTGGGTCGCCGTGGCCTCGAGGATGCACAGCCCCGGCTCCTCCGGCGCGGTGAAGGTGATGATCTCGCCAGTGTCGGCCGAGATCCGTCCTTCACCCTCGGCAACCCGCCAGGCGACCTGCACGCCCTCGTCGATGACACGCCGGCTCCTGTCGCGCGCGACGCAGCGGAACGACGCTTCCGACTTCGCCCGTACCACGGTCGAGGCGGGAGAGACGAACGCGCTGTAGAGCGGGCCGGGGAACTCGAAGAAATCCCTCACCTTCGCCGCGTCGTCCGGCCCCGAGGCTTCAGGGTCCGGCCCGGCGGTGTCAGCCTCGTCGGCGGGCAGTGCTCCTTCGGAGCTTTCCGTACCATCGGCGGTCCCGGGTTTCCCCGAAGCGCTCCGCTTCAACCCGGAATGCAGCCCGAACCAGTCGTACTCGTCCGGTGGCAGCGACAGGAACGCTTCGCGGAAGGCTTTCTGGACCGCTTTCAGGATGTCGCGGCTGGCCTGTTCCTCCTCGGCCTGCCGCTCCAGCGCGATCACATCCATCAGGCTCGACTCCACGGGAGCCAGCGCCTCGCGGAAAACCTGGAAGTCGTCGTCGAGGACGACCCCCGTGCGGGTGCCCGGCGTGAGCTGCAGGAACGGCGCGTCGACGAGCCCCTGGAAGTACCCCGAGGTCCAGGGTTCGACGGCAAACGTCTCGAGGTCGGACAGCGAGGGTACCACCCGTGACCCGCGGCGGTACAGGCTCAGCTGGTTCGCGGGGTCCTGCGCGTTCAGGTACACCTCGAGGTAGATTTCGCCGCGCGACGTCGTCACGGGTCCGATCTCGTGCAGCAGCCGGCCGCTGAACTGGCGCGGCTGCACCTCCAGGTCCTTCCGGGCCCCCCGGTCGAGGATCCGGATTCGCACCCCGGCCATGCGGATGCGGTCGCGCAGTTCGGAGGCGAGGTAGCTCTGGATCTTCTCGCCGCTCAGCTGGCGGAGCCCCGGCAGCAGCGGGCGGATCAGCAGCTCCGTGCCCTGGTGGGTGAACAGGACGCGGCGGGACGAGAGGGTGTAGCCGGGCTCGTTCCTGCGCATCTCCATCACGTGAGTCCGGCCGTCGACGCTGGCCGACGAGAGCGCCATGCGCTCGCCCACGGTCCAGAAGCTGAGCAGCCCGATGCCGAACTCGCCCTGGATGCCCTGCATCCCCTGTTCCTTCAGCCGCTTCTTCAGCGACGCACCGATGTGGGTCGCCACGTAGCGGAAATCCGGAGCGCCGGATTCGTCGCGGGGAATGCCCTCGCCGTCGTCGACGATCTTGAGGTAGGGTTCGCCCCGTTCCTTGCCGCGGATGATGGTGACCGATCGAGCCCGCGCGTCGATGCTGTTTTCCACGAACTCCGCGATCGCCTTCAGGGGATTGTTCTGCGACAGCGCGATGATCGTGATGGCGTTCCAGTCATCGCCGATGCGCAGCTTACCCGTCGTGCCGCGCGCCCGGCGGATCGGTCTGCGACCGTGGGATGTTCCAGGTCGGTCCTGTGACGCCACCGGTTGAGGAATAACCGATCCTCCGCCGCAGCACAAGCGCTACGGCGGCGTGACCGCTCCGGCTCTCCGGTGTCCGCGTCGCCCGTCCGCTCATCACGGTGCGGCCCGGGAATTGCAATTTCCTTATTTTCATGTAAAATGGAATCATGTATTCCAGATTGCTTGACCGCCCGGTCGCCCTGGGCCAAAGCTTCTTCCTGTTCGGTCCGCGCGGAACGGGAAAAACCACCTGGCTGCGACAGCGGTTTCCCGACGCCCTGTACCTCGACCTCCTGGACGCGTCGCTGCATACGGAGCTGCTCGCGCATCCCGACCGTCTGCGCGAACTCATTCCTCCAGTGAACCCCGACTGGATCGTCATCGACGAGGTGCAGCGCGTCCCCGAAGTGTTGAACGAAGTCCACCGGCTCATGGTGGAACGAGGCCAGCGGTTCGTGCTGACGGGATCGAGCGCCCGAAGCCTCCGTCGGAAAGGCACGAACCTGCTCGCCGGACGCGCACTCACGTTCCACATGCATCCCCTGACGACCCTCGAACTCGGTACCGCGGCCGACCTGGCCGGATCGCTCGTCACCGGCCGACTTCCCCCCGCGGTGACCGCACCGGATCCCCGCGCGTTCCTGAAGTCCTACGTGCAGACGTACCTGCGCGAGGAGGTGCAGCAGGAACGGCTGGTCAGGAACATGGGCTCATTCTCCCGGTTCCTGGAGGCGGCCTCGTTCTCGCAAGGGGCGCTTCTGAACGTGGCCGACGTAGCGCGCGAGTGCTCGGTCGAACGCAAGACGGTCGCCGGGTATTTCGAGATCCTCGGCGACCTCCTGCTCGCCGCCACCCTCCCGGTCTTCAACCGGCGCGCGAAGCGCCGCCTCGCGGCGCACCCCAAGTTCTACTTCTTCGACGCGGGCGTGTACCGGGCACTGCGACCGGCCGGTCCGCTCGACCGGCCCGAGCAGATCGAGGGCGCTTGTCTAGAGACGCTGGTGTACCAGGAGCTGTCGGCGCTCAACGAGTACCTCGGGCTCGAGTACGCGCTGTCGTACTGGCGGACGGCAGCGGGCGCAGAGGTGGATTTCGTGCTGTACGGGGAGCGCGGCATCGTAGCGATCGAGGTGAAACGGACGCGGCGGCTCTCGTCGACCGATTTTGCCGGGCTCGCGCAGTTCCGAGCCGACTACCCGCAGGCGCGGTGCATCCTGCTCGCCGGGGTAGCCCGTCGCGAATACCGGGACGGCATGGAGATCATCCCCCTCGAAGACGGGCTCGCGACGCTGCACGACCTCATCGCCGGCTCTGGACGGCCGCGCGGCTCACGGCCCTCACGGAGCAGCTTCCGCCGACTTCCGCCGCCGGGTGCGCCAGCATCACCACTCGTTCGGCGGCATCGCGCCGGTACGTGATGAAGGGCGCCCGAGCGGCAGTGAGGGCCATGAGGGAGCAGTAAGCCCGCGTCGCCGCCGGGGATTTCTTCGGGGGCAGGTTTCCGAGAAAAGCGGCACGGCCGCTTCTGCCGGTCCGCGAGCACCCGCAGCGTGCGGAAGAGCTCCTGACGATGCTGGATGTCGTCGACGACCACCTCCCGTGCGAGCGTCGACTTGCCAACCTGCCGGGCTCCGAGGATCCCGACGACGGGGTTCCGGCGCAGGAGTCCCTGGAGTGTTTTGAGTTCGCGGGCGCGCGCGATCACGACGGCGATCGCACCGTAAAATCTCGGTGTTAACAACCGATATTTCCTGGTCTGACGGCTCCCGCTGCATTCTGGCTACCGCGCCTTCCCTGAGCGCCGTTCCCGAAGTACTGAGGGGGTGTTCTGGGGCCCGCCACCCCGGACGGAGTGCGCCGTTTCATCTCTACCGACCCCGCGGACCGGACCCCTGCGCACGTTCTTCCGCTCACACGGCTCGTAGAACCACTGCCGGAAAACCGATTAGTCTCTCGCTTTTCCGCTGATCGATCGGCTTGTTCGCGATGGAAAACCCTGATACATTGACAGTGTATGAACAAAGCGGGAACCGAGCTCGTCTTCGATGTCGTCCAGGATCCGGACGGAGGATACACCGCGAACTGCCTGAATGAAGACATCTTCACCGAGGCAGATTCGTGGGACGAGCTTCGGTCGAACGTGAAGGATGCCGTCGCGGCCTTCTACTTCGACAGCCCTTCGCCACGGGCCATTCGGCTCCACCTGGTGCGGGATGAGCTGCTCACGCTGGCATGAAGATCCCGAGGGACCTGAGCGGCCGCTCCCTGGTCCACGTGCTCGTTCGAGAGCTCGGGTACCGGCTTGTGCATGAAAGCGGGAGCCACCTGGTACTCCAGACGAATCTGCCGACCAGCCATAGGATAGCCATTCCTGACCATGGGAACCTTCGGATCGGGACTCTGAACAGTATCATCACGGCGGTTGCACGCCACAAGCGAATGACGAAAGACGACATACTCGGGATGCTCTGAAGCGCGAGCGCACGCCGGCTCCGGCATCAACATGGGGCGCACCTCGTTCGCGCTGTTCGCCCCCCCCCCGGAGACGGTCGACACGATCGTCACCGACGCCATCGGCGCCGAGGACCTCGCACGGCTCCTCCTCCATTGCATCGGGGCGTGCCCCGCTTGCGGGGCGTCCTCGCCGCTCCCCGTGCGGGTCGGGCTGCTGCGGGCTTCGCTCCGCTAAGGGGTGTATCATGGGCCTCGGTGCAGGACGAAACCGGACTGGATGCAAGCACCGGGCCGCGATCCCGGCCCTTCACCTCGCCGCGTCAGGGTAGTATCGGTACTCGGACTTCACGACGGACGAGAGGAACGACCGCGGGAGACCCTTCTCGTCGAGGACATCAGCGTACCGATCCCCGACTTCGTCCTGCGGGATCTGGTCGTTCGCCTCCCGGACGACGTTGCCGGTCCCGTCGCAGCGTAAGAAGGCCAGGAAGACAAGCTGCGTGCCCCGGGTGTAGTCCGCGCGGGAGGCGAGGAGATCGCCGCGATAGCGGTAGACGACCCGGTTCGCCAGCCCGCCGAGCGCTTCCTCGAAATAGCGCTCCTCGACCACGCGTCCTGCCGTGTCGTGGTCGAACTCGGAGGTGCCCGTCCTGCGGTCGTCCGAAGAATAGATCGTCTCCATGGTCCTCCGGGAGAGCCTGCCCGATGCGTCGTACTCGTACCGGTAGCCGCCCGTGAACCCGCCGGAACGGTCATAGTACTTCTCCTCGGCCCTCCGGCCGCGGGCGTCGTAGCCGACCACGGTCTTCTGCTGAAGGTCGCCCTTTTCGTCGAGCCACCGCTCGGTGCGCTCGCCTAACGCGGTCCATCCGTACATGGACGAGCCGAACGGCTGCCCCACCGGCCCGAACCACCTCTCCTCGGTGAGGAATCCGTCCGTGCCGAACCACGAGGCCGTCGTGCCGGTCTCGACGAGCTCTTCTTCGGCCGTACCGGCCAGCGGCCGCAGGGTGGTCCGCGTCACCCGCTCCACCCGGCCCCGCAGATCGAGGAACGCCCAGTCCGTCTGTCGGGGAATCTGCGTCGTCCTGGCGCGCGAGCGACCGGAGGCCGCCAGGACGATGACGAGGGCTCCGGCGGATAGAAGCCTTGGTACGGCGACGCGCACGACCACGAGTATACGTCCCGACACTCCCTGCCCGCAATCGTGCTTGTGGGAGTAGCAAACAGCGGCACCATCGAGGGTCGCCGGCGATGCGAGGGGCGATGAATCATGCTATCACCTCGTGCTCGATCTGAGGCCCGAGGGCGGCGATGCGGGCGGCAGGATCGTGGCCGCGGGATCGCGCGCGGGGGGTGAGACGGGAGAATCGCCGGGATCAGCGCGGCCCGTCGGCCGCGGAAAGCTGGGCTTCCACTTCGGAGAGCCTCACCATCCCGATTCCCGGATACCGCGCGAAGTCTTCGGGATTTTCCGTCGCGAGCGACTCTATCCCATGCTCAAGAAGCGTCGCGACGATGTTGGCGTCATGAATGGCTTTACCCGAAATCTCCCTCGCGCCCACCAGGCTGCGCAGCCGAATTGAAACGGATTCCGGCTCGTCGCAGAATTGGAGGTGCCGGATCATCTTCCCGATGTTACCGAGCGCATCGGCAGGGCTCAAAGCGAGCCCGTTCGCAGACAACGGACGAGTGGCGACGACGAGATACTCACGGATGACCTGCCCGCTCGTCGCCCCGTGAAGTCCGGCGGTGCGTCCGCGCGCGATGAGCATCCGGGCCACCGCGTGGAACGGCCGCGATTCATCCGTTGCAGCCACGAGGATGTTGGTGTCGAGGAACAGCACCTCACCGGCCGGAATCGCCATAGATCTCCTCGCGGTGCCAGGTCGAGGTCGAGCCGGTACGGACGGTGACCAGATCCAAGTCGTCGTCCCTGTCCGACGTCGGCGCCCGGCGGGAAGCTTTTTGGAGAATGTCGCGCAGCTCTCCCTGGAGCGAGCGATGGTTTTCTCGGGCGAGCCGCTTCAGGGCTTCTATTGTTTCCGAGGGAACCTCCCTGATGTGTATCGCCTTCATACTGGTAGCATAGTGCTACCAGTATGAAACGTCATGGCCACATTCACCGCCTGTCACCCCACGATTCCACCTCGCACGGTTCCGGAAGGGGTTCCGGCAGCGGGCGGGGTGAGTCGGTACCGCTCGAAGTTGAACAGGCGCGCCGGGCGCCGGTTCGACGCGGGCAGCCACCGCTCGG
>JAPLSM010000466.1 GCA_026398635.1 Spirochaetota bacterium
ATGACGAAGCTGTACCGCAACGGGGAGGGGGTCCGCGGCATCGACCTGGAGGTGGCCGAAGCGGAGCTCGTCACCCTCCTGGGGCCGTCAGGCTGCGGGAAGACCACCATCCTCCGCACGGTCGGCGGGTTCCTCACAGCGGACGAGGGGCAGATCGTCCTGAGCGGCAGGGAAATCACGGGCCTTCCCCCCGAGAAGCGGCCGACCGCGATGGTGTTCCAGAACTACAACCTCTGGCCGCACATGACCGTGTTCGAAAACCTCGCCTTCGGGCTGAAGCTCCGCAAGATCCCGCACAAGACCATCGAGAAGGAGGTCACCCAGTTCCTCGCCCTATTCTCGCTGGAAAGCAACGAGAAGAAGTACCCCAGCCAGCTCTCCGGCGGCCAGCAGCAGCGCGTCGCCACCGCCCGGGCGCTGATCCTCAAGCCGGAAATCCTCCTCATGGACGAGCCGTTCTCCGCGCTCGACGCGAAGATCCGCGTGCAGATGCGCGAGGAACTGAAGCGGATCCAGATGGAGCTCAAGATCACCGTCCTCTTCGTCACGCACGACCAGGAGGAGGCGATGTCGATCTCCGACCGGATCGTCGTCATGAGCCGGGGGAAGTTCGAGCAGACCGACACGCCCGCCGAGGTGTACGACCACCCGAAGAACCGGTTCGTCGCGGAGTTCATGGGGGACATGAACTTCCTCTGCGACGGCCGCAACGGATTCATCGCCGTACGGCCCGAGAACATCACCCTGGAGGCGGCCGGAAGAGGGCAGCTCCAGGGCAGGATCGTCACCATCATGGTCCTCGGCCATTTCCTGGAGATCAACATGGACACGCCCCAGGGAACGGTCAGGGCGTTCATGCCACGGGAATACGGGGCCGGGCACAAGGTGGGCGACGAGGTGAGCATCTGCATCGGGCGTCACCAGCTGTTCCCGTCGGAAGGCGGGACGTGCGAGGGATCGCTCTCCGCGCTCGAGCTGGCGGACGCCGTGAAAAAAGGTTCCAAACGGCCCTAGTGGCCGAAAATTCTTCGAGAAAGGGGAAGCGTATGAAGAGACGAACGTTCCTGTGCACGGTCCTGGTCATCGTCATGGCGATGGCCGGCGTCTTCCCGGTGTTCGGCACCGGCAAGGACGAGGGGGCGAAGTTCATCAATCTCTACTCGAGCGGGTCGGACAACGTCCGCATCGTGTGGGAGGCGGTCATCGCGGCTTTCCACAAGACCAACCCGGGCTTCACGGTCAAGCAGCAGTACGTAGCATCCGGAACGGGCGGCCAGACGAGCGAGTTGAAGTTGATCGCGGCATGGCAGGCCAAGCAGAAGGAAATCGACGTCGACATCGCTGCGGACTGGGGCGAGAACGAAGTGGCGCGGGTCCAGAAGGAAGCCAGCCTCGATGCGCTCTTCAAGCTCGATCCCAAGAAGATCCCCAACTGGGCCAACGTCGCTGCGAGGTCGGTGATCGCGCCCGATCGGACCATGGCATTCCGCGGAACGCTGCACGCCTGGATAAAGGCGTACCCGGGCAAGTTCGCGTACAATGACCCCGGCACCGGTGGCGCCGGAAGCTCCTTCGTGATCACGACGATCTACAATCTCATGCCGGTGGAGGCCCTCGCCTCGGCTGACGAGAAGTGGATGGCGCAGTGGGACGCCGGCTTAGCCGTGCTCAAAGACCTGCACCCCTTCCTGTACAAGGCCTCGGGCAAGGTGCAGTACACGGTG
>JAPLSM010000352.1 GCA_026398635.1 Spirochaetota bacterium
CTTCTCGCGATAGCGGAACGGGTATACCGCGAACGGATCGTGCCGGGATCGCGGCCCTGAGGTCTACCCCTGGGACCGGGCCCCCCGCTCGTGCCGCTGCCCCGGTCCCCGCGCCCCTTCCTTCTGGATTGACGTCCAGGCTACGCGAGCTGCGTCCTGCTCCGCTTCCTTCTTGTTCTTGCCCCTGCCAGGCCCGTAGGTGCGCTCGTTGATCCGGACCTCGATCTGGAAGGTCCGGTCGTGGTCGGGGCCGGTCTTCTGGACGACCCGGTAGTGCGGGTAGGTCTTCATGCGCTTCTGCACGTGCTCTTGAAGCAGCGTCTTGTAGTCCTTGGCGTGCCGGTCTTCCCGTACCTTGTCGATCTCGGGTACGAGCAGGCGCTGCACGAACCGCCTCGCGGCTGCATATCCCGAGTCCAGGTAGTAGGCGCCGATGATGGCCTCGAGTGTGTCGGCGAGGATGGTCTTCTTGCTCCGCCCTCCCGAGTACTCCTCGCCCCGGCCGATGAGGATGTAGTTGTCGACGCGCAGCTGCCGGGAGATCTCCGACAGGCTGGCCTCGCTCACCACGAAGCTCTTGATCCGCGCCAGCTCCCCTTCGGGCTGGTCGGGCAGCTCCTCGTGGAGGTATTCGGCCACCACGAGGCCCAGCACCGAGTCGCCGAGGAACTCGAGGCGTTCATTGTTTCCGAGCGCGCTCCCGGATTCATTGGCCCAGGACCGGTGGGTGAACGCCTGTTCCAGGCGCTCCAGCTCGCGGAACTTGATGGCGGTGTGCCGCTGGAAGAGCTGGAGCTCCCGCCGGCGCTCGGGCCCCACGGTCCGGTCCGATGCGCGTCGTGCCTTCCCGAACAAGTCCCCTCTATTTCTTCTGCTCGAGTTGTCCCTTGATGTACTCGAGCGCGTCCTTCACGGTCTCGAATTCGTTCGCCTTCTCGTCGGGGATGCTGATGCCCAGCTCCTCCTCGATGGCGTAAACGAGCTCGTAGGTGTCGAGGCTGTCGGCCCCGAGGTCCTGCCGGAACGATGACTCGAGGGTGATCTTCGCCTCGTCGATCTCGAGCCGGTCGGCGATCAGCTTCTTCATCTTCTCGAACAGGTCATCCATGATGCTTCCTCCTGGTGAGTCCCGGCGGCGTTCAGGCCATCTCCTCGGGTTTCAGCACCTGCTTGCCCCGGTAGTACCCGCATTTCGGGCAGACGCGGTGGGGCATGATTCGGTTCCCGCAGTTGCCGCACTCGACGAGGGTCGGCACCGCCAGGTGCATGTTGGCTGCGCGTCGTTGGCGGCTCCGCGCTCTCGATGTTCTCCTCTTGGGCAAGGACATATCAGCTCTACCTCGATATTCGGTGAATTAAATTAAGGCGACGCCACCCTACACCAGCCTGATCGGTATTGTCAAGAATCCCCTGCGCCCGGATCCGCCTTCGCGAAAGCCGCTCCACGTCCGGCGGCAGGCCCGAGCTTCCGGCGCAGCGCCTCGGCCACGATCGGGGGCACCATGGAGGCCACCGCGCCGCCGAACCGTGCGATGTCCTTCACCACCGACGAGCGCAGCACGGAGTACTTCTGATCCGTCGGCAGCAGGATGGTCTCCGCACGCGGGTTGAGCGACCGGTTCATGGCCGCCAGCTCGAACTCATAGTCGAAATCGGCGAGCGCCCTGACGCCACGGACGATCAGCCGGATGCCGTGCCGCTCGGCGTACTCGACGATGAGGCCGTCCCAGAGGCTGACGGTGACGTTCGGCAGGTCGGCGCTGAGGGCCTTCATCATGCCGAATCGCTCGTCGCTGCTGAACAGGTTCGCCTTTCCGGGATTCACGGCCACCACCACCACGACCGCTTCGAACAGCCGGGAGGCCCTCTGGAGGATGTCGAGGTGCCCGTTCGTCGGCGGGTCGAAGGTACCGGGCAGCATCACCTTGAGCATGCGTCGAGGATAGGCTCCGGACCGCGTGAAATCAAGGGGTGCGGGTATTTCTCTTTGACAACCCCCCCGGGTGGATATACAATGGTACCGATGGCGGACGTGAAACACCTTCTCGCCGCCTTGGGCACGTTTGCCCTGCTCTCGTGCGCCTCCGAACCGGTGCCCCCGGCACCCGTCGAACCGCCGCCCGATACCGTCGCCTCCACGACGGGCACCGGGGGTGACAACGGGACCGAGGAAGCGGTGGCGGGCGAGGAGCCGGCGGATGAGTTTGTGGTAACCAAGGAGGTCTACCAGAAGACCTTCGAGGAGATCGAGGGGGTCATCGCCGAGCTGAACGCGATCATACGAGCCCGGGACTTCGTGAGGTGGGAGCAACGCCTCACCGCCGCGTACCGGGAGCGCACGTCGAGCCCGGGATACCTGGCCGAGGTCTCGCAGAGCGCGGCGCTGAAGAAAAACGGCGTCACCCTCCGCAGCCTCGAGGACTACTTCAACCAGGTCGTGGTGCCGAGCCGCTCGACGGTGAAGCTCGACCAGCTCGCCTTCGTGGACGCCACCCACGTGAAGGCGATCACGGTCATCCAGGAGGAACCCTACATCCTCTACTGGCTGGTCCGTGAGGACGACACGTGGAACATCGGGATCTGGTGACCCTGAAGAAAGCCAGGAACGGGAGCACGACATGACGACGGCACGCACCTTCGCAGCGACCCTTCTCCTCATCCTTGCGGCTGCCTCTCTCGGGGCCCAGTCCGCTCAAGCCTCTGGCAAGGAGCTCACCATCGAGGAGAAGTTCCTCCAGAAGAGCATCGAGCTGCAGGTCCTGAAGGAACAGGCCTTCGCCCCCGAGTACGACTCGAAGATGCTCGCGCTCGACGACATCGCGGAAAAGATGAGCAAGGGATCCCTGGGCAGTGAAGCGGCGGATGTCGAGTTCATCCTCGAGTACCTCGCCATGGAGGGCACCAGCCACACCGTGCGCGAGGGCCTGCGCCTGGCCAACTACTTCCCCGACGTGCGCCGGCGTTCGACCGAGCTCCTCGGCAAGGTCCGCACCGAGCAATCCAAGAACGCCCTCATCACGGTGCTGCTGAACGACGACGAGCCGATGGTGAAGGCCCAGGCCGCGTACGCCCTCGGGGAGCTCGGTATGAACGAGAACAACGAGGTCGCGGCCGCCCTCGTCTTCGCGGTCGACCGCGAAGACCACACGAGGGCCGATAACAACTGGGGCTACGCGATGGCGCTCGCCTTCGAGAAGCTCCACCAAAAGACGGGCGGGCTGAAGTACCCCGGCGCGTTCCGCGCCCTCGTGAAGATCTCCCAGGGCAACTACCTGGCAACCGTCAAGCAGAAGGCCCTGCAAGTCCTCGAGCAGATGAAGAAGTAGAAGCTGCCCCGCCGCGGCAGGACGATGCGAGCTTCAGCCCGCGTCGTCCGACGTCGTCTTCGAGCCCGGCATCACGGGCATTCCGACGAGGGACTGCCCTTCCGCCTGCAGCTCTTTCTTCCATTCCTGGGGGACGTGCGGGTCCTCGTAGGGGATGCGCCGCTTGATGACGAAGGAGGCGGGGTTGCCCTCGATCTTCCACGTGAGCACGCCGAAAACCCCGCCGCCGAGGTAGCACAACCGTTCCTGGGGTCCGAGGGGATTCGCCTCGCGCAGCTCCTTCACGACACAGTCGAAGTGCGCCGGATGGCCGCTCTGCCGGTGCGTGAGAGCCGAGGAAAGCTCCTGCACGGGTTCGCCGCACACCGGGCAACCGGGGAACACGCGGGGCATCGCCGCCTGCGGCGCCTGGCGCTCGGTCCGCTCGGTCCGCTCGCCGGAGGTCCGCTGGTGCCGTCGACTCCGTCGGCGGAATGTGTGCGGGCTCATGGTTCAGTCCGCATGTTCGAGGCTCCGCGTGAGGTCGTAAGCGATCTTCTCGATCGCCTGCAGGAGGTACTCCTCGTCGTGGATCCTCCGCTTCAACTCCGCGAGACGCTTGGGGTCCGTCTTCTTCGCGATCCTCACCACGGCTTTGTCACTCCGCGAAAGCGTCTTCGAGGTGGCGCACCCTGAGGGGATCTCCCCCGAGCAGCACCACGTCGAACCGGGCCCGGCGACCGGCGAGATCCGGCCTGCGGGAGAGGAAGAGTCGTGCCGCCTCGCGGATCCTCCTCTGCTTTGCGGGCCCGATGGCGTACTCGAGGTCCGCCGGACCGAGCGACTCCCACGCCTTGACCTCCACAAATGCGAGGAGGTCGTCCCGGCCGGCCACGAGGTCGACCTCGCCGCGGCGGGACCTGACATTGCGGGCGATGATATCCCACCCACGGCCCCGCAGGTACTCCGCGGCCCGCTCCTCGCCCTGCGCGCCCCGAGCGGAGGTCGAGCGGGTATCAGGCACGGCCCGTCTCCGGCGGGAGGCCCAGGCTGCGCGGGTCGACCGCCTTGACGATGAAGAGACCCTTCTTCGCGAGCAGGTCGACGGTGTCGCGTTCTCCGAGCTGGTTGCCGTACTCGTCGACGATCAGCTCCACCACGGGACGCAGGGGCGCCTCGGCGTGGATGGCCGTCACCCGGCCAATCGCCGAGTTGTTCATCTGCACCACGCTGCCGATCGGGTAGATGCCCATGCTCTCGAGGAAGGCCTTCAGCACCCGGGGATCAAAATGCCTCCCGTTGTCGCTGAGCACGTTCTTCATGGCCGAGTAGCCGATGAGGGAGTCCCGGTAAGGGCGCTCGTTGATCATGGCCACGTAGGCGTCGGCCACGGTGACGATGCGCCCCGACAGGTTGATGTCCTCGCCCTTGAGCTTCCGGGGATATCCCTGCCCGTCCCAGCGTTCGTGGTGCTGCAGCGCGATGATCCCGATGTCGTCGGGGTACTTGAGCTCCTTCGTGATGACGCGGTAGGCGTGGATGGGGTGAGTCCGGATCTGGTTCAGCTCGTCGCTCGTGAGCTTCTCCTTCTTCCTCAATATCTCCTTCGGGACCTTTACCATGCCCAGGTCGTGGAGGAACGCGCCGGTGGCGAGCTGGATGAGCCGGTGGCCCGTGTACTTCAGCACCATCCCGATGATCGTGGACAGGATGGTGACATTGACCACGCTGGCCGAGATGCGGCGTTCGGTTCGGCCGCCCATGAGGATGAGGTGGATCATCTCGACCCGGTCGTCCCGGATGCACTCGAGTAGCTGGGCCACGGTGATGTCGATGGGCGGCCTCTCGACGGGCTTCCCATCGGCGACGTCGAGCGAGACATGCTCGTAGACGTCGATCGCGCGCAGGTACACGTCGAGGCTCCGCTTGCCGCCCGCCAGGTCCCGGAGGCCCTCGAGGTCGAGCGGGGCGGCAGCGTCAGCGGGGTGATCCGCGACCGGCTCGCCGTCCGTGCGCACCTCTTCGATTTCGAATCGCGTGAGCCAGTCGATGTCCTTCTGGCGGATGGGAATGCCCGTGGGCACGAACACGTTGTCCCCGTCGACATAGACGGGCTTGTCGAACCGCAACCCGTCCCGCAGGTCGACAACCTTGACGCTTTTCATCGGCCCTTCCCCAGGCGCATCGCGAAGGCGAGCACCTCGGCGACGGCGGCGTAGAGCTCCTCGGGCACGAGGGCACCGAGGTCCACGGTAATGAGCGCGTCGACGAGATCCGCATCCTGCACGATCGTCACTCCGTTCTCCCGCGCCGCCCGGGCGATCGCTTCGGCGAGCGGCCCGCGGCCCGCGGCCACCACGACCGGCGCGGGCAGGTCCGCCGTGTAGCGCAGGGCGACCGCCCGGTCGTTCGCGTTCATCCCTCTGCGTCCACCACGGCGATGACGGCGTCCGCGCGAGCGGAGGAGAAGCCGTCGAACTCCCGCCCCCCCCTTACAGTATCGGACGCTTCAATCCCCATGTTATGCACTTTTGCGCTCAGCATGTCGAGGTTCGCGCGCGCGGCACGCGCTGCGGCGGGGTCGTCGCAGTACACGGTCATGCGCCGGCGCCCTTCGAGGTCGAACTCGAAATGCCACGCCTCGCCCCCTGCGGGACGCACACCCACCACGAGCCGGCAGAGCCGGTTGGTGTAGGGGTCGACGAGGAGCCGGAGGCTGCCCGGGCAGTCCACCTCCCCGTCCCGATACAGGAAGGGCACCACGATCCACGTCTCGCTGCGTCCCCGCAGCGCATTGTAGACCTGCAGGCCGCTCGAGGGCTCGTCGGGGGAAGCGGCGGTCGCGAGCGCGCCCTTCGCCTCGGCACCGTCCCTCGGGAAGGGCCGGCCCCGGTAGCGGCGCCCCCCGCGGCCGCCGGGGTCTCCGAGGCACAGCAGCTCGAGCAGGTCCGCTGCCCCCTCCGAGGACAGGTCGATTCCCTTGTCGAGCATCGTAGCGGCGGCGCGGCCGCCGCGCCGGGCTTCCAGCCGGGTCTTCAAGAGCAGGGTTCGCACGCGCTCCATAGCGGTCTGGTCCACCGCCCTGCCGCTGCGGACGAGCGCCGCGGCGATGAGCTGCATTTCCGGCGTGGAGGGGATGCCCTGACGGCCCAGGGCTTCGGCCAGGGGGGAAGCCGTCCCCCGATCGAGAACGAAGACGATCCGCCCAGCCGCGGACTGCACGCGCGCCCGCAACGTGGAGCCGGGGACGAGGTCGAGGTCGGAACGTGCGGGTACGACCCGGCCCTTGAGGCCGACGGCCCACTTGTCGTCGGTGAGGCGCTTGAGGACGTTGAGGGTCACGACGTCGCCCGCCCGCAGGCCGAGTCCCGAACGGCTGCTCACCTGGATGCTCCCCTGCGCCGCGGGGGGCACGGGTCCGGCGGCGGGCATCATCGGTTTCAGGGGCAGCGCCTCGGGGAGGTCAGCCCCGGCCACCGTTACTTCTCCGGCCGTCCGGCCGGCTCGGCCGCGCTGGACTCCGTCTCGACGGTCCCCGTCTCGGGGACGACGGCAGCCCGCTTGCGGCGGATGAGCTGGGTGACCTTGGCAGCCTTGCCCGTGCGGCCGCGCAGGTAGTAGAGCTTGGACCGGCGCACCCGGCCCTCGCGCACCCGCACGACCTTCACGATCTTCGGCGAGTGGAGGGGGAAGATCCGCTCCACGCCCACGCCGTAGGAGATCTTGCGCACCGTGAACGTCTCGTTCAGGCCCGAACGCTTCCGCGCTATGACGATGCCCTCGAACACCTGCACGCGCTCGGTCTTGCCCTCGACGATCTTGAAGTGCACGCGCACCGTGTCGCCGATGCGGAAGTCGCCCGGTTCCGCCTTCAGCTGCTCAGCCTCGATCGCCCGTATCGCATCCATGTCCGACTCCTTCCCTGTCCTGCGCGATCCGCCGCGCCAACTCCCGCGCCTCCGGCGGGAGAGCGGCCGCGGCCGCGAGATCGGGGCGGTTGGCCAGCGTCTTCCGCACGCTGCGCTCGAGCCGCCACCGGCGGATGTTCTCGTGGTGTCCCGACAGCAGCACTTCGGGCACCCGCATGCCCCGGAACACCTCGGGCCGCGTGTAGTGGGGGTACTCCAGCAGCCCCGCCGAGAAGCTCTCTTCCGCGAGGGAGTCCTCGGCGATGACCCCCTTCACGAGCCGCGCCACCGAGTCGATCACCGCCATCGCGGCGACCTCGCCCCCGGACAGCACGTA
>JAPLSM010000090.1 GCA_026398635.1 Spirochaetota bacterium
ACGTGGCTCTCCTGGATGGCGTCGTCGATCGCCAGCGGGTGAAAATGGAACACGTCGCGGAGCATCGCCTCGCAGGTTTCGTGCGGCTCGTCGTGGAAATCGACCCAGAGGAGGCAGCGCGGGTCGGCGAGGGCACCGGCCACGTCGGCGGGCGGGAGCTCCGCGGCCGCCCCGCCCCCGGGGCGCCGGCACAGGACGCGAATCATCGGCCGCAGTATAGCCAGGCCCGGAGGATCCGGCTACACTCCGCATCCATGGGCCGCGATTTCCTCTTCACCTCCGAGAGCGTCACGGAGGGCCACCCCGACAAGATCTGCGACCAGGTCGCGGACGCCATCCTCGACTCGCTGATCGCCCAGGACCCGGCCTCGCGCGTGGCCGTCGAGTGCATGGTGACCACCGGCTCCGTGCACGTGGCCGGCGAGGTGTCCACCTCGGGGTTCGCGGACGTGCAGCGGATCGTGCGCGGCGTGCTCGAGGAGATCGGCTACACCAACCCCGACTTCGGCATGGACTGCCACGACGCGGGCGTGTGGGTGTCCATCCACGAGCAGAGCCGGGAGATCGCCGACGGCGTCCTGGGGGCGGGCGGCCGGGCGCGGGGCGCCGGCGACCAGGGCATCATGTTCGGCTTCGCCTGCGACGAGACGCCCGCGCTGATGCCGCTGCCGATCACCCTCGCCCACGGCCTGTGCCGTCGCATGGCGGAGGTGCGCAGGTCCGGCCTCATCCCCTTCCTGGGGCCGGACGGCAAGAGCCAGGTGACGGTGGAGTACCGGGACGGCAGGCCCGCGCACGCGGCCGCGGTGGTCATCGCCCAGCAGCACCTCAAGGGCCTGGTGGAGAGCCGGCTGCGCCAGGAGATCATCGAGAAGGTCATCAAGCCCGTCTGCGGTCCGTATTTCGACGGCTCGACCCGGGTGCTCGTGAACGCCTCGGGCAGCTTCACCGTCGGCGGCCCCGAGGCGGACACGGGCGTCACCGGAAGGAAGATCGTGGCCGACACCTATGGCGGGTCGGCGCGCCACGGCGGCGGCGCGATCTCGGGCAAGGACCCGACGAAGGTCGACCGGTCGGGTTCGTACGCGGCCCGGTGGATCGCGAAGAACGTCGTGGCCGCGGGGTTGGCCACGCGGTGCGAAGTGCAGCTCGCCTACGCGATCGGCCAGCCCGACCCCCTGAGCATCTGCGTCGACACCTTCGGCACCGGCACGGTGGCGGAGGCGAGGATCGGCGAGCTCGTGCGGAAGCATTTCCCGCTGGAGCCCGCCGGGGTCATCGCGGCGCTCGACCTCCTGCGACCGATCTATCGGAAGACCGCGGCCTACGGCCACTTCGGACGGGAGGAGCCGGGTTTCACCTGGGAACGGACCGACAAGGCCGACGCGCTCAGGACAGACGCCGGCTGAACCGTGCGGCAGCCCCGCGGCTGCACGGTGCAGCTCCCCGCCCCTCACCCGCCCTGCGACTCGTCGGGCTCGCCGTCTTCCTCGCCGCCCTCTTCCGGCTCGGGGGGCCGGGGCGTGGCGAGCACCTTGTCGATGCGGTTTCCGTCCATGTCGACCACTTCGAAGCGCAGCCCCCTCCACGACAGGATGTCGGCGGGCGAGGGGATCCGGCCGAGATGCAGGAGGATGAAGCCGCCGAGGGTCTGGTAGGTGCCCTCCTCGGGCAGCTCGCCCCCAATGGCGAAGATCTCCTTGAACCGGTCGAGCGGCAGCAGCCCGTCGAGCAGCCACGTGCCGTCCTTGCGCTGCACGGCCATGGGCTCGTCGGTTTCGTCCGACGTGGGGATGTCGCCGACGATGGCTTCGAGAATGTCGTAGATCGTGATGAGACCCTGCACCAGCCCGTACTCGTCCACCGCGAGGGCCGCGTGCTGCTTGGTCTTCTTGAACGTCTCGAGCGCCTTCAGCGCCAGGGCGTTCTCCGGCACGTACAGCGGCGGGTGGGACTGCTTCACGAGGTCCAGGTCCTCGGCGCACAGCACGCAGTTGAGGATGTCCTTGGCCTGCACCATGCCGAGCACCGTGTCCAGGCCGTCCCGGCAGACGGGGAACCGCGAGTGGCCGCTCTCGCGGATCTTCGCCTGCACGGCCTCGCGCGAGTCCTCGACGTCGAGCCATACCACATCGGTGCGCGGGGTCATCAAATCCTTCACCCGGCGGTCGCCGAGGTCGAAGACCCCCTCGATCATATCGCGCTCCGCCTCCTCGAACATGCCGTGCTCGATGCCCTGGTCGATCATGACCTTGATCTCCTCCTCGGAGACGGGCTGCGGCCGGGCGCCCGAGGCGCCGAAGAGGCGGAGGAGGCCGCTCGAGGAGGCGCTGAGGATGAAGACGAGGGGCCGGAGCACCGCCGCAAGGAAACGCATGGCGCCCGCCACGGCGAGGGCGATGCGCTCGGGGTTGATCAGCGCGATCTGCTTTGGCACGAGCTCGCCGATCACGATAGAAAAGAACGTGATCACGAGGACGACGACCGTGAAGCCAATCGCATGGGCGTAGGGCGCGAGCCAGCCAACCCGGGCGATCGCCCCCGCGAGCTCGCCGGCGATGGTCGTGCCGCCGAAAGCTCCCATCAGGATGCCGACGAGCGTGATGCCCGCCTGCACCGTGGAGAGGAAGCGCGGCGGGTGCTCGGTGAGGTGCAGGGCCGTGCGGGCGCGCTCGTCGCCCTCGTCGGCGAGCTGCTGGAACCGGGTCCGGCGCGACGAGACCAGCGCGGTCTCTGACATCGACAGGAACCCGTTCAGCAGCACGAGCAGGAAAACGAGGATGATCTCGAGGATGATCGCTGACATGCTGGGCCGATTCTACCCTAGTCTCCCGTCACCGTCACCACGACCGTGCGGGTGCGTGGGCGCACGTCGCACTCCAGGAGAAACACCTGCTGCCACGTGCCGAGCATCGGCTCGCCTCCCTGGACGGGCACGGTGATCGAGGGCCCGAGCCACGTCGCCTGCAGGTGGGAGTGGCCATTACCGTCGTGCCAGGCCTGCTCGTGGCCGTAGGAGCGCGACGGAGGGACAAGCCGGTCGAGCAGATCGGGCAGATCGCGCGAGAGACCGGGCTCCATCTCGATCGCGCCGACCGCCGCGGTGCTGCCGACGACGAACACATGCGCGGTGCCCGTGGTCACGCCCGAGGCCCTGACGGCGCCGGCCACCGCAGCCGTCAAGTCCCGCATGTCCCGGTGCCCCGTGGTCTGGATCTCGATCCTCGACTGGCCCGTCATTGTTTCAGCCCCCTCGTGCGAATCCCGCCAGGAGCGGAAGCGGCAGCTCATAAACGAGGAAGTCGTCCTCGCGCTCCCAGCTTTTATATCCACGCTCCGCAGCCCACCCGCCGATCCGGGTCCCGGGCGGCAGGATCATCTCGATCTCATTGTCGTCCCGAGCGTGATCCTTCACGTACTCGAACAGCGCGTCGAAGAGGGCGTTCGCGGTCTCGCGATCGGCCGCCTCGACGAACGCCAGCTTGACGTACGTCTCATCGAAGCGCGTGTCGTGCGCAAACGCTGCCAGTCCCGCGGGTCGTCCGACATCGAGCACGCCGAGGCACCTGCCCGGGTCGAGGTACCGGCTCCGGAACAGGTCCCAGGAGTACGGGTACACCCGCCAGCCTTCGTACACCAGGCCGCCCGCGGCCCCGAGCCAGGAGCTCGCTTCCACGAACCGGCGCACCTCGGCAGGGTCACGCACCACCGAAACCCTGCCGGCTTCCGGGCAGACGACGCGGCTCAGCTCGTCGCGCTTCCTCGTCCAGGTCTTGCACGAAAACGCGCGCCGCATGCGGAATCCCAGACGCTCGTTCACTGCGATCGAACGCTCGTTGAAGACATACGTTGAAAACCGGACCGAGCGCAGGTCGGGCCGGCCGGCGAGACGCCGCAGGAAGTGCCGGGTTACGGCCTCGGCCAGGCCGCCCCCGGACACCGCGGGATCCTTGCGCAAGCCCTCGAGCCAGGCGTCGACCGGCGTCAGGAACGTCAGTTTGCCGCAGCCCACGACCCTGTCGTCAAGGAGCGCGGCGACGAACCCGCCATCCCTGTCCGCGAGCCAGTCGTCAAAGACGAACGGCAGGTAATCGCTGCCTTCCCACGTACGGGACGCGATGTCGAGGATGACCGGCTTGTCGGCCGCTTTCATGGGCCGGAGCGTGAACGACGGCATCTCAGGTCCCCGCCGCGCCGGAGCAGCTGGTATCCTGCCCCCCCGAGCTCCACGCGCCGATGAAAGCGAGCATCCGGGTGAAGGCTACAGCCCCTTCGCGCCGGAACGATCCGAGGAGCGGGCTGCACGAAGTGCAGTCGGAAATGCTGACCACCCCCTCCACCCCTTCGCGCTCCAGAAGCGATGCGTTCGCTCCCCGCAGGTCGAGCCGGAAGCTGCCGTCGAGACCACGCTGCACGGCCCGGGGTCCGAACCGGGTACGGAACTGCTCGTACCGTTCGACCGGCACCGCGTAGCAGCAAGGCCCGATCCCCGGCCCGATCGTCACCGCGAGGTCCGCGGTACGAGTCCCATATGCGGACGCCATCATCCGGATGGCCTCGACCACGATGCCGGTTCCCTTCCAGCCGGAGTGCACGACGGCGAACGAGCCCGTGCGCAGGTCGGCCAGGAAGATCGGCAGGCAGTCGGCGACCGTGACCGTCAGCAGCAGGTCCGGCCGGTCGCTCACCATGCCGTCGGCTTCCACGAACGGTCCATCCATGGACTCGGATCCGTCGATCCGCACGACCCTGCGGGAGTGCACCTGCCGCACGCACCGCACCCGCCCCGGCTCGACGCCGAGGGCGGCGAGCAGCCTGGCCCGGCAAGCGAGATCGCCGTGCTTCGCGAGATCCATGTCCCCCGCCCGGGCGAGCGAGATGCCGGCCCTCGGGCCGCAGCCGCCGAGGGGGATTTCCGCGAACAGGGCCGCCCCGGACGGTTGCCCGAGGGGCACCGCGCGGCTACAATCGGCCGCCATGGTGCTCGCAGTCTTCTACGCGCTGCTGCAACTGCTCTTCCTCTCGGGTCTCGGGTTCTTCCTGTCCCGGCTGCGCGGATGGCCGCGCGAGCTGTTCCACGGCTTCAACCGGTTCGTGGCCGGCGTGGCCCTGCCGGTCTCGTTCTTCACGAGCATCGCGCGCACCGAAGCGGCCAGCCTGCGGGCCGCCTGGATCTTCCCGATCGTCGCGGTCGCGGTGATGCTCCTCGGTCTCGCCTTCTCGGCGCCGCTCTTCGGCCTCGCCGGCTTCTCCCGGGAAAACCGGCGCGCGGGCATGGGCCTCTCCACCTTCGGCAACAGCGGCTACCTGCCGCTCGCGCTGATGGAGATCCTGCCGCTGTCGCTGCCCGCGCTGTCCGAGCGGTTCGGCTTCTCCGTCGTCCCACTGTACATCGGGACCTTCCTCCTGGTGAACAGCCCGATACTCTGGAGCCTCGGCAACTGGCTGGTCGCGGGCACGGGCAGGCCGCGGCTCGGCGAGCTGATCACCCCTCCGTTCATCGGCATCGTGGCCGGCCTCGCAGTGGTCGGCTTCGGGCTGCAGCGGCCGCTGCTCGACCAGGCGCTGCCCTTCTTCCACGTGTTCCGGGCGTTGGAGCGGATCGGCGCGACCACGGTGCCGCTCATTATGGTCGCCCTCGGGGCCATGATCGGCGAGCTCGCATTCGAGCCCGGCACGCGCCGCGGCCTCTTCGGCATGGCGGCTGCGGTTTCGGTCGTGCGCTTCGTGCTGTTCCCCGCCGCCTTCGTGGCCGCGTACTTCCTCGTGCTGAAGCCGCTCGCCTTCTCACCCGCCCAGGTCTGGACGATCTTCCTGCTGATGCACCTGCCGCCGGCCACCAACTTCTCGGTCATGGCCTCGCGCGCGGGCAAGAACGAGGCGCAGGTCTCCTTCACCCTTCTCGCGACGTACCTCGTGTACCTCGCGGCGCTGCCGCTGTACCTGCTGCTGTTCCTCCGACTGGTGGACGCGGGCTGAGTCGGCCGCGGTTGAGCCGTCGGGGCACGGCCGGTGACGCCGCGGCGGCGCGTGGCAGGAGCTGGACGCTCCCCTTGCTGTTATCGGTCTGGTACACGCAGTACGACGAGGCGGGCTGGCACCCGCCGCGGAACCTGGACACTCTGCACAACTCGATCTATCCGCAGATCGCGGTGGATCCCGCGGGCACCGTGCATGTGGTGTACTCGTGGTATTCGACCGAACTCGATCGCACCATGATGTACGTGAGGGGAACGCCGAGGGAGCCGCAGAACCAATAGCGCCCGCACGCATCGCGGATGCCGCAGGCGAACGGCGAGGAGGCGCCACGTACCATTAAATAAAATGGGGGAGCGACTCCTGTTCCGCTCCCCGTCTCGCCCACACCCCAACCTTGCGAAGGAGGTGTCTCCGCTGTCAGGTCGGGCGGCTTTCCAGCCTTCCCGATTCACCCTAGAGCGTAGCCCCTTGCTCCGGATTTTCATGGAGTTTTATCGCCGCGGGAGGTGAGGCGATGAAAAGGCAGGCCTGGGAGCTGAAGCCCGACGCGATCCGGCAGTCGTTCCTCGAGCTGAAGAAGCGGAATCCCGCGGCCCTGAAGCGCCGGCTCAGCTTGTTCTGGAGTAACTGGGGGTTCGGCATCAAGCCCCTCGAGGCCTCGACCGCCCGGCTCCAGCGGGCCGGAATCCGGTTCATCGATCTGCACCTCGCGGACTCCAACCACCGGGCCCTCGGGATGGGGTCGCTCGACCTGGACACGGTCATCCGGGCGCTCCACCTCGTCGGGCACAACGCGGAAGGCCGATTCGTCACCCCGGAACCCCTGGGCCCGGACGCGGACCCCTACCCACGATGAACGGGAAGCCGGACGCCGAGGAGCTCGAGGACCTCGTGCAGCAGACCGCCCGGTACTTCAGGGAACGCGAGGACTAGGTGCTCGCCGACGGCTGACGAGCCCGGGGGGACCTCACCGAACCGGCGGGGTGAACGCGGCGTCTCACCTCTGCACCGTGATTCGGTCCGATTGCGGGAGCCGCTGATTTGCAGTAAACTGGGCAAAAGAGAAAACCACGAGCAGATCGCGGTTGAAAAAACGAACTACGAGGAGGAGTCGCATGAAAAAACACATTGGGAGAACGGTGGTGATCGCCGCGGTTCTCGTCATCGCGGCCGGCATGTTCCTCGCCGGATGCGCGAAGAAGGAGACCGGTCCGGTGACGCTCACCGTCT
>JAPLSM010000416.1 GCA_026398635.1 Spirochaetota bacterium
CAGCTCGCCGGAGGTGCGCACCACGCGCCGGCGCGGGTCCGCGGGCAGTCCCCGCCGGACGGCGAGGCCCATCACCCGCTGGTCGATCTCCACGCAGAGCACGGCGCACTCCGGGGGCAGGCGCGCGAGGAGCTCTGCGAGGCCGTGACCGAGGCCGACCGACGGCACGTAGACGAGGGTGCGCGGTTCGAGGGGGACGGCCGCCGCCCGGCGGGCGGCCGAGCCGACCGGATCGTCGGGTGCGTAGAAGGAGATTCCCCCCAGGAGGAGGGTCGGGCCCTTGTCGGTGGCGACGACGCGGGGGCCCTCCGCGTCCATCAGCTCTTCTTGCCCAGGACGGAGCGGGAGAACGTCTCGTCGAAGCTGCTCTTCAGCCTGCGGTCGTTCATGAGCTCCTGATCGACGTCGGACTGCAGCGACTGGTTCGCGAAGTACACCAGCAGGCGGTCCATCATCGCCGCGTTGTCCGCGGAGATCGGCTGCTCGCCCGCGACCTTGAGCACGAGGACCTGGTCATCGAGCACGATGGGCTGCGAGGATGCCTGGTCCTTCGAGAGCGAGAAGGCGCGGTAGAAGAAGTCCTCGCTGTAGGCGGCGCTGTACGGGGTGGCGTTTTCGGGCACCGCGGTGATGGGGCTGAGCGGGAAGGTGTTCGACAGGTTGATCGGGAAGTACCCGGTCTCGGCCATCTCGACTCCGGCCTCGTGGGCCGCGGCCGTGAAGCTGGTCTCCGCGGCCCGGCGGGCGAACTTGCCGGCACGCTCGACGAACCAGTCCTCGATCTTACCCTTCTCATAACGGTTGAGGTAGCTTCGGACCTCGCTCAGGACGGCTGCGTCCGTCAGGTCGGGAGCGACGGACTCGTTATCGCAGCGGTAGATGACCCAGCCGAAAGGCCCTTTCAGCGGGTCTCCCACTTCGCCCGCCTTGAGGGCGAGCACCTCTTCGACCTGCGCCTTGTCCGTCAGGTCGGGCTCGAGGGCATAGGCGTACTGCCAGCCCATGTCCCCTCCCGAGGAGGCGTAGGAGTCGTCGGAGTGGGCCTTGGCCAGCTCCGCGAAGCTCGCGGTGCTGTCGGCGAGCCGGGTCCGGATCTGCTTCGCCTCGCGCTCGGACGCCACGGTGATGCGGGCGAGCTTCGCCTTGCGGAACTTCGCGGCGTTGGCCTCGCCGTAGCGGCGCACCTCCGTATCGGGGAACGAGGTAAATTCCCATTTTACAAACGAGAACTTCCGCTCCGCCGCAGCCATGGCAGCGACGAACGCCTTCTCGCGCGAGCCCGTGCGGATGCCGGTCGAGAGGTCGGTGAAGTACCGGCTGGCCAGCAGCTCTTCGCTGCGCTTTTCCCGCGTGGCCACCCGCTCGGAGAGGGGGGTTTCGTTGTAGAGGGTCTCGCTGAACTTCCCGCTATCGTCCAGGTAGGCGCTGTAGGTGAGCAGATCCTTGTCGAGCGAGTCCTTGGAGATCTCGACGCCCGCCCGCTTCGCCTGGGTCACGGCAGCCACGTGCCAGGCCGTGGACTGGAAGGCCTGGTACCAGATGCTGTAGAGCTGGCTTTCGACGGACGCGGTGGTCTCTGACTCCTGCGCCTTCCGGGCGTAGGCCTCCCGCTGCTGGTCGAAGTAGCCGCCGGAGTACCAGGCGATGTCTTGCCCGTCCCAGGTGCCGAATACGATGTGGCCGACGCTGCCGGTCCTGCCGTACATGGGGAGGAGGATGAAGGCGATGACGCTGAAAACGGTCACGATGACGACGAGAATGTACGTCACCGGGTGCATCTGGTGGCGCTTTTGCATCGATTCGGAGACGGTCTCTCCCTGCTTCGCCTTAGCCCGCCTGATATCGCGTGATGCCATGGGTACTTCCTGTCGTGGTGAGGTGTCGGTTCGGTCCGGGAGGCTACCATCGGTCCCCGCGGTTTGTCAATGGATCGCACACCCTCTTGACAGTCGCGCGCCGCCGCGGGTAAGGTTGCGCGAGAAATGGGGGCGTAGCGAAGCTGGTTATCGCGCTGGCCTGTCAAGCCGGAGATCGCGGGTTCGAGTCCCGTCGCTCCCGTTTTTTTCTTTCTACTTCCAGCGGGCTGTAGCGCAGGGGTTAGCGCGTTCGGTTCGGGACCGAAAGGCCGGTGGTTCAAATCCACTCAGCCCGAGTCATTCACTAGAGGTCCAGGGGAGGGGGCGGGGCGCCGCCCTCCCACTTACCTTCGTAGTCCTCCGAGAACCGCTTGCCGTAGAGGTGCTCGAAGAGGAAACGGAAGTCCTCGGGCTGCATGCGCATGAACAGCACCCCGAAGAACACGTTCTCGCTGTCCTTGAACTTGCGCATGATCCGCGACCCCGCCTGGATCACCCGGTCTCCCATGCGCAGCGTCAGGTCGAGATCGGTGTGCACGAGCAGCTCCCGGGCGAGGTCCTGGTTGGGGTGCGCGAACAGGAGCCCCGAGGCGCTCATGTCGATGATCGGCGCCTCGTAGCGGCGCTCGCCCGCGTTCTCCGCACGGAAGTACCCATTGGTGACGAGCGAGTAGCAGAGCACGCGGGCGAATTGCCAGGTGTAGTCGACCATCTCCCGCAGCATGCGGTCCCGCTTCTCGCCCTCGTTCACCAGGTGCACGTAGCCCACCACGTACTCGTTGTAGAGGATGGGGCAGAACAGCTCCGCGGCGATGTCCTGCTTGGACTTCTCGTAGAGGATGTTGCCAAGCCGGCTCTGGATCACCGACGGCCGGGTGCCGCTCTCCTCCTCGAAAGCGACGAGGTCGGCCTTGGTGATCACCCGATCGTCGGGGAAGGGATCGCGCGTGGGGAAGTCCTCGGCGACAGCGGGGATCCACAGGCACTTGCCCAGCCGCACCACCACTTTCTCCTCCCAGGTGCGCGGCAGCCGGTCGCGCAGCATGGTGATCTTGTGCCGCGAGCAGGAGGTGCCCGCCTTCTTTCGGAATTCCATGACGAGACCCTGGATCTTCGCGGGGTCGAACCCTGTGGCCGGCTCGGGCGGCTCCACGGGGTTGTAGTGCTCCCCCCGGGGATAGTTGAGCTCGATCTTGCGGCCCTTCAGGTTGAAGGTGACCTCGATCGAGCCCTCGAGGTGGACGCGCTCGTACTTGCGCTGGAGGTTCTTGTACACCCCGCCGGGGTGCTCCACGACGATCTTCCGGAGCTCCGCCTGCAGCACCTTGGCCGTGAAGGTGTGGTAGTTGTTCTTGAGGTAAAAGAAGACCCGCACCTCGTCGCCCGGCTCGAATCCCCCGAGATCGCCCTCCAATGCCTCGAGGCCCAGGGTGTCCACGCCGGCCTCGACGAGCCTGCACCGGGCCTCTCGGCGGCTCCCGTGCACGTCGCACGGCGTGCCCTCGTCGGCGAGGGCCTTGAACACGAACTCCTTCTCGATGCGTCCGACGGGTGTGCCCATGTCTAGCCTCCGAGAAGCCAGCGGTAGGGAGAGGGGAAGAACGTGCGGCCCGACCGCTCCCTCCGGACCCGCATGCGCGCCGGATCGATCTGAAGGTCGGACACCAGGAGGTCCCCGCCCTCGCGCCGCGCGTACAACTCCCCCTCGGCGCTGCCGTCCGCGCCGAGCAGTCGGAGGTTCGCGACCAGCTCCGAGCCGGCCGCCCGCGGCGGCCCCAGGCGCCAGGCGACCGGCAGGTCGCCCTGTTCGAGCGCGAAGGCGATCATGCCGGCCAGGGCGTCGCGCGGCTCGGCGGCGAGTCCCGTTCGGTCCACCCGGCCGCGGGTGAAGGCGTCGAGCAGCGACGCAGCGGCGTCGTAGGCAGCACGCTCGTCATCCCCGAGGAGCCGGGCAGCGACGAGCGGTCCGATTTCGAAATCCTCCGGCAGGGTCCCGTCCTGAGCCCCCTGGCAGAGCAGGCCGAAGACACCGGTGTCGACGGGGGAGACCGGCGCGGAAGACGCGGCAGGCGCCGTCTCCGCCGGCTGCGGCGCGGACCCTCGCGCTCCCCTGTTGGGAGCAGGCTTCGTCGGCGCGGTATTCACCGTCGTCCCGGACGGGGCCGTCACGGGAGTCCCGGAAGGAGACGCGGGCTGCTTTACGGAGCCCGCCGCGGTCGTTCCCGATGACGCGGTGCGCTGGCAGGAGGCGAGGCAGAGCGCCGATGCGAGCAGGATGATCGCCATCGTGCGTCCGGGACAAAGACGTCCGAGCTGTGCGAAGGCACGGACGTCCGAGGTCGGCGGAGCCATGGTCGGTGAAGCGGCGTGGCACGTCGCGAGCGGACGGGGATTCGATCGCACAAGGCTCTTGTAGCAGATGCCCTCACGGCTGGCAAGCCAGCCACGGCGTACCCGCCGTGGCGACGCCGACAGCCACGCGCAACGCGCGTGGCGAGAGGCAAAATTGCGAGGCAGCGAGAGCTGCCAGGCGAGGCCATGTGGACAGCGGAGCCGGCGGACGCGTACAATGGGGAACGCATGGATGAGCGCACTCGCATCCTCGACCACCTCGACAACGACTACACCGAGCCGATCCGCGACCCGGTCTGGGGGCACATCGGGTTCTGCCGGCCCCTGCTGAGGGTGGTCGAGCACGAGCAGTTCCAGAAGCTCGGCCGCATCCGGCAGCTCGGTCCGGCAGCCCTCGTGTACCCCGGGGCCACGCACACGCGGCTCGCGCACAGCCTCGGCGTCTTCCACCTCGCCCGGCGGCTGATCGCCAGCCTGGTGCGCCGTTCGCCGTACACCGGGGTGACCCTCGAGGGGGTGAAGGCCTTCCTGTGCGCGGCCCTGCTCCACGACATCGGCCACTACCCCTACGCGCACTCGCTGAAGGACCTCGCCGTCGAGGCGCACGAGAGCCTGGCTTCGCGCGTCATCCTCGACGACCTGGCGCCGACCATCAGGTCGGAACTCCGCGTCGAGCCGGAGGCGGTGGCGGCGATCATCGACCATCGTATCGACTACCGGGGCGGCGAGGACGTGCGATTCTACTGGAAGCTGCTCTCGGGCGTATTGGACCCCGACAAGCTCGACTACCTCAACCGCGACGCGTACTTCTGCGGAGTGCCTTACGGCATCCAGGACGTCGACTTCGCCCTCGGCGAGGTGTGGCCCCACCCGGGATCCGGCATCGCCATCAGCCGCAAGGGCGTGACGGCGATCGAGAACATCCTGTTCTCCAAGTACCTCATGTACAAGACCGTCTACTGGCACAAGACCGTGCGGATCGCCACGGCGATGATCAAGAAGGCGGTCGTGATCGGCCTGCGCGACGGCGCCATCGAGCGCGGGGACCTCTACGGCCTCGACGACGAGGAGTTCTTCGCCCGCTTCACCCCTGATCGCTCGCCGGCCTTCCGGCTGATCGCGGACGTCCGCCGGCGCGTGCTGCACCGGCAGGTGCTGCGCATGCCGTTCCGCGCCGACCTCGCGGCGCACAGGGCGCTCGAGGACGGGGAGGCGCGGACCGCCCTCGAGGACCGGATCGCCGCCGAGGCCGCGGAGGTGCTCGGCCGGCCGGTCCCGGCCGAGAGCGTCGTCGTGGACGTTCCCGAGCGCATCTCGTTCGAGGCGGACATCCCCGTGGTGGACGACCCCGGCGGCCGTCCGGAAGGGGAGACGCGCGCGGCGTTCGCCGACCGGGCCCTGGCCGATCTGCCGGGCGCGCTGCGCTGCATCACCCTTTCCATTGCCCGGGAGGAGGACCTCGCCGCCGCGATAGGTTCTGTCGACCTCGCCCGGCTCCTGCCCTCCCCATGACCGCCCGATCCCCAGCCGACGCGCGCGTGCTCGCGCGCTTCGCCCATCACGTGGGCCGGGGCATCAAC
>JAPLSM010000082.1 GCA_026398635.1 Spirochaetota bacterium
GGTCACGGCTTTCTCTTCGGCGGGGGCGACGTCGGCCTGATGGGAGAGGCGGCCCGGGCGGCGAAGCAGGCGGGAGCCCGGGTGACCGGGGTGATCGTGGACTTCATGAACGCGGAGGGCGTCGCGTACCCGGGCTGCGACGCGCTCAAGGTCACCGCGACCATGGCCGAGCGAAAGGCCCTGCTGGAAGGCATGGCCAATGCGTACGTGGCGCTGCCGGGCGGCTTCGGCACGCTCGACGAGCTGGCCCAGGTGATCACCCTCGCTCAGCTCGGCCTGGCCGAGAAGCCGATCGCGCTGGTCAACACAGCCGGCTTCTACGACCGCCTCGCCGGGTTCTTCGACCAGCTCTTCGAGAAGAAGTTCGCCAAAACCGCGAGCGAGGGGCTGTACCGGTTCGTCGCCACGCCGGCGGAGGCTCTGGCGTACCTCGAGGGCTGGAAACCGGGGCCGAAGGTCAGGAAGTGGTTCTGAGGCGCGGCTCGCGCACATGCTACCGGATCGCAGTCGGGGAGGCGGCCACGTTCGGGGCGGGGCCCCTCACTCGAACAGGCCGCGCTCCTGGAGCAGGCCCCGCATCTGCGCCGCGTTCTCTGCGGCCATGCCGCGACGGTGGTTGTTGAAGAAGAGCATGGCCATCCGGGCCCGCTCGAGCACCACGCGGATCCGGTCCACCCACTCCTCGAGCTCGGCCCGGCTGTAGAGGTAGTCGTAGCGGGTCACGTTGTCGCCGGTCCACCAGTTGGTTTTGTTCCTGCCGTGGAACCGGATGTACGCGAAGTCGCCGGTGACCACCGTGGATGGCTTGAGCAGCTTCGGCAGGTCGGGCTCGTCCACGCTGACCAGCGCGGCGCCGCGCTCCCTCAAGCCCTCGTAGACCTGGTCGCGCAGCCAGTCGCTCTTCCTGAACTCCACCGCGAGCGGCAGGCCCGACAGCAGCCCGCACAGCGCGGCGAGCCGGTTCCTCGACTCGGGGGTGTAGGCGAAGCTGTAGGGGAACTGCAGGAGCACGGCGGCCAGCCGGCCCGCGTCGGCGAGCGGCCGGATGCCTTCCCGGAACGCCGCGACATCCTTCTCCCAGCTGTCCGCGATTTCGTGGGTCATGGACCGGTGGGCCTTCACGCTGAACAGGAACCCGTCCGGCGTCGCCTCGATCATGTGCGCGAGCGTTCGGGCCGCGGGCTGCGCGTAGTAGGTGAAGTTCAGCTCCACGATCGGGAACTTCGCTGCGTAGTGCGCGAGGAAATCGCGCTTGTCCGTTCCCGAGGGGTACACGGGGCCGATCCAGTCGTCGTAGGAGTAGCCGCTCGGGCCGATGAGCACCCGGGGCATCAGTATCCCTCCTCCTTGTTCACCACGTGCTCGAGCGGCTTCCCGGCCGTGTAGCGCCGCAGGTTGTCGAGGAACACCCGGGCCGCGCGCTCCTCGTACTCCGCGTGCTTGCCCGCGCAGTGGGGGGTGATCAGCACGTTCGGCATGCGCCACAACGGATGCCGGCGCGGCAGCGGCTCTGGGTCGGTGACGTCCAGCCCCGCGGCGCGCACCGCGCCGGAGCTAAGGGCGGCCACGAGGGCGTCGGTGTCCACGGTGGAGCAGCGGCCCGCGTTCAGGAACACCGACCCCCGCATGGCGGCGAACTCGGCGCGGCCGACGAAGGCGCGGGTGGCGTCCGTCGCGGGCAGGACCACCATCACCACGTCGGCCGCGGCGAAGGCGCGGTGTCGTTCCGCGGGGCCGACCACCTCGTCCGCGTCCGGGTGCGGGGAAGAGTCGCGCCGGATGCCGACGACCCGCATGCCGAACGCCCGGCCGATCCGCGCGCACCGGGAGCCGATCTCGCCGAGTCCGACGACGCACAGCGTCTTTCCCTGGAGGATCGACAGGCCCGCCTCGCAGGCCTCGTGGTCCCAACGGCGCCGGCGCTGCAGGTCCCGTGCCAGGGGAAGGTTCCGCACGAGCGACAGGAGCATGCCCCAGAGGTGCTCGCTGATGGGTGCCGCGTGGATGCGCGCGTTGGTGAACACCGCGGGATGGTGCCGGGCCTCGCTTATCGCCAGCAGGCGTTCCATGCCCGCCCAGCTGCTCTGGAACCAGCGCAGGGACGTCGCCTTGTCCCAGAGCCCGGACGGCAGGTGCGCGTAGCAGACTTCTATGCGCCCGACGAGGGACGGGTCGGCCTCGAGGTCGGCTTCCGACACCACCCGTGCCCCGGGGACGATCGCGTCGAGCTCCTCGCGCAACCCGGGCGGAAGCGTGCGGGTGAGGAGAATGACCATGGCCCCACGGTAGCGGAGGGCTCGCCCCGTGTCGAGATCGCTCTTGCCACGGCGCCGTTCGACCGCTACCTTGGTGCCGATGATCGATCTCCCCCAGGCCGGCCCTGCGCCGGTCCGGATGACCTCCGAGTGGACGTGGCATGACCGGATCGGCGCCGTGCGCTGCCGGCTCGGCGGCTTCCGCAACCGTTACCGGGTCGCGCCCGGCCTCCACGCGCTCGGCAGCCCGGGGCCCGACTCCCCCGTGTGCGTCTCGGCGAACTACAAGCTCAGCTTCGACCTGCTGCGGAAGGCGCTCCGCGGCATCGACGCGTGGATCCTCGTGCTCGACACGAAGGGCATCAACGTGTGGTGCGCGGCGGGGAGGGGGACGTTCGGCACCGACGAGATTGTCGCCCGGATCGACGCGGCGCGCCTGGCTTCGCGGATCAGCCACCGGCAGATCATCGTTCCCCAGCTCGGCGCGCCCGGCGTCGAGGCGCACGTCGTGGAGAAGCAGTCGGGGTTCCGGGTGCGCTTCGGCCCGGTGCGCGCCGCGGACCTGCCCGCGTACCTCGCGGCCGGCAAGGAGGCGACGCCCGAGATGCGGCGGGTCCGGTTCGGCCTCGCCGACCGGGCGGTGCTCGTGCCCCTCGAGCTCCGCGGCGCCATCGGCCCCTGGTGCGCCTTCGCTCTCTTTGCGCTCATCTACGCGGGTGTGACGCGACGGGGCATCCTCTTCGAAGCGGCATGGACGACGGGGTGGCCGCTGCTCGTCCTCGGCGCCGGCGCCGTGCTCGCCGGGTCAGTGCTCACGCCGCTCGCGCTGCCGGTCATCCCCGGCCGGTCGTTCACGTTCAAGGGATGGCTCGTGGGGGCGGCAGTGACCGCGGCGCTCCTGCACGGCGCGGG
>JAPLSM010000206.1 GCA_026398635.1 Spirochaetota bacterium
ACCCTAATTTCCCGAACAAGTTAGTAACTATGTTTTCGCGTCAAGCTTGATCCCGAAGGCAGCAAAGATATCTTTCTGCGTTCTGGACACTTCGCTTAGAGCTTTCTTTTTTCCGAACATAATCTGCTTGAGCTTTCTCAACTCGGATAGCATCTCTGGAATGCACAGCGAATCCCGCAATTTCGAGTTCTTCAATACCACACTCATTTCGGAACGTAGGATCATGGCGACGAACTCCACGAACAGCAGTCCTTCCATGGTGTGTTGTGAGTGTATCCTCAACCGTTTCAAAAAAAGATTGTTCTTGAGTGAATCGAAATACTTCTCTACGCCATCCTTCTTCCGGTAATACCCGAGTATCGATTCACTGGATAAATCGGCGTTCGTCATCAGCACGAACATTCCCATTCGCCCGAGAGCCACGTCTATCGCCTCCGTATTGCGAACCAGCACGCTCCGCGGTCCATTCCTTCGTGTGGCGAAATAGGGCTCAAGGCCGGGTAGCTGATCAGCGAGATACTCTTCGATCTGTGCCTTTTTCGTGAAGCCTTGTGCGGCAACAAGAGCTTCGGCGTCGATGAGTGTGCGGAGAAATGTTTCCCGATTAGCTGCCTGTCTGCGTTCATCAAGGTAGATGTGGGCAGTGTAATTGTTGTCGGCAATCGCAAGCTTTCTGCGGATGCAATAGTAGACATGCTCACGGTGGCGAATCGCATATTCCGAGGATCGTATCTTCCCTTGAACGGCGGCGACCATATCACGCTCGGCGCAACATCTTACCGGCAAAGGAATTATGGACTTCATCCCTTGCATATGCCGTAGATTCGCTTTGCTGTAGAAGCCTTTGTCCAGGACGAATACGGTCGTATCGAGGGACAGGATCTCGAGCTCCGTTACAATGTTTTTCAGCGTAGTGACATCGTGGATGCTGCCAGGATACAGGGAATAAAACAGGGGCAGCCCCGAAGGCTCACCATAGATTACTCCGAGGTTGACTTGCGCCAATGATTCGCAGTCACGATTGTAGCCCCACTCCACAATGTCTAAACCGTGCGCATAGGATGAGATGGACGTAAGATCAAACACGATGAAGCGGTTCGTCTTGGTGAATCGCTGTGTCCAACGCCTGAAAAAACGTTCCGTGAACACTCTTGTGTGACCGAGCTGGGCCAGAAGCTCGCTGATTCGTGCTGAGGGTAAGGAGACAGACTCATGCGACCAGATGGTATCAAGCCAGTTGTTGCAGAGGTACAGAGCCTTGTTTTCGCATATCCTGTAGAATGCGAGGGCAAGTATTTCCCTCCATGTTTCCGGAAAAACCACGGTGAGATCTTCCGTCAGCCCGATGCGTCGCGCAATGTTCTGGAGCAGAAATATGTTTCCGAACTCACGAGCATCCCTGATACCGTCATCAGGGATGAGTGCTCCGGTTGCTGGATCCTTTTTCCCGAGATAGGTCCGGTGCTGTCGCGGTTGCTTCTTTTCCTTGTCCCAGTAGCTCTGGACGCTGTAGAGGTAAATGTGGCCTTTTACCGCCTGTTCGATAATATACGACATGGTTATAACTTAACTATGTTTTTGGAATAGGTCAAGCCCTCCCCGCTTGCATTTGGTGGAAATCGTCGATACCTAGTTACAACTTTTCCGGGAATTTAGGATATACGTATTCTTAGCTCCCCTATTGGACGAGCTTAGAATTTATAGCTTCGAGCACACGATCTAGGGAATACTTGCTCTCCTCGCCATTTGATAAGGTTGTTCGAGCAGGTTTCAGCTCCCCCGGATCTACCGAAAGCAAACACGCGCGGAGCAATCCCTGCCCTGATTGAGGGCGTTACCCCTTTGCCGTCTTTTCTCCGCCTGCGAAGCAAAGCGCTCTCGAAGAGCTTTGTCTTGAGGAGCACCCCCGCCCGTGAGATCGAGTAGCTGATCGATACGAGCCATGCAAGGGTGCTTAAAGCCCTGGCGCGGTTCGGCATCCCTTGGAAAAGCCAAACGCCGTTGCAGTTCCTCAAGGAGCTCGGTATCCTGCCCAAGGCTGCCTCCCCTCCGAGCGCGGCGGACGCGGCGGGAAGTCGGCATGCTCGGGACAGGAGGGACGCGGTGAATACCCTGTTGGGCAAGAAGGCTCTCGTGACCGGCGGCGCGAGCGGTCTCGGAGAGGCCGTGACGCGGGAACTGGCAGCCCTAGGCGCGGAAGTGGTCATCCATTTCCGGAGTTCCGAGGGAGCCGCCTTGAAGCTCAAGGCGGACCTGGAGGCCGTCGGCGCGAAGGCCCACACCGTCCGCGCCGACCTCACCGAGGAACCTCAAATCAAGCATCTTCTAGAGGAGACGCGGCGGCTCGTCGGCCGCCTGGATTGCCTGGTCAACAATGCCGGAGACCTGGTGGGCCGCCGGCGGTTGTCCGAACTCAATCCGGCCTTCTTGGAGGCGGTGCTCAAAGTCAACGTGCACAGCCTGATCGGCGTGACGCGGCACGCCCTGCCGTTGTTGGAGGAGGGCGCGCTCCGAGGCGGCGGGGCCTCCGTCGTGAACCTCGCGTCGCTCGCGGGGCGCAAGGGCGGCCATCCGGGGTCCCTCGCTTATGCGGCGGCCAAGGGAGCAGTACTCACCGTGACGCGGGCCCTGTCCGCGGAGTTGGCCGACAGGGGCATCCGTGTCAACGCGGTGGCTCCCGGGTTCATCCTGGGCACCCGTTTCCACGCCGTCCACACGACCAGGGAGTCCGCCGAGCAGACGATCGCCGGCATCCCCTTGGGACGCGCCGGAACGCCGGAGGACGTCGGCCGCGTGGTGGCCTTTCTTTGCTCGGAGTACAACGGATTCATGACGGGAGCAACGGTCGACATCAACGGCGGCGTGTACTGCGCCTGAACGGCGCGCTGCCGGCTCGCAGAGACCGTCTGGGCGTCCCCGTCGGCGCGCCGCGGCTCAATGGTCGCTCATGCGCAGCACCGCCCCGGCGTCCACCGCTCCGTGCGGCCTCTTCCCCTGCAGGTGTTCCGCGAGGTTCTCCACCACGTCCCAGCCCATGGCCTCCCGGCAGTACGCCGTGGCCGCCCCGAGATGGGGCAGGCAGGTGACGTTCGGGAGGCTGCGCAGGGGGCTGGAGGGGGGAAGGGGCTCCTCCGCGTATACGTCGAGGGCGGCCCGGAAACGGCCGGTCCGCAGGTGCCGGATCAGGGCCTCCTCGTCGACAAGCTCTCCCCGGCCCGTGTTGACGAACAGGGCGTCGTCTCGGATCAAGGAGAGGCGGCGGTCGTCCATGAGGCCCCGGGTTCGCGGCGTCAGGCTGGTATGGAGGGAGACGACGTCGGAGGACGCGATGAGGTCGTCGAGTCCAGCGAGTCGGACGTTATAGTGTCCGGCGTCCTCCTCGCGCAGATGGCTGGAATGCACGAGGATGCGCTCCAGGCGGAAGGGGGCCAGGAGTCCGAGCAGGTGGCGCGTGACCGCACCGAAGCCGACGAGGCCTGCGGTGAGCCCCTGGAGGCCGGGCACGGTGGCGTCGCGCGTCTTCCACGAGCCGTTTCCCATCGCGGCGTTCCATTCCTTCACTTTCCAGTTGGCTGAAAGGATGAGGGCCAGGGTCGCTTCGGCGGTCACGCGGGCCATCGCTTCGTTGGCGGAGGTGACCAGCACTCCGCTTGTCAGCAACGCGGGGCTCACGTAGGGTTTCACCGTACCAGCCGCGTGGAGGACGATCTTCAGCCGATCGGCCCGGGCCATGACAGCTTCCGAGAACCGCGGACTTCGCCAGCCGGTGATGCACCCCTCGAAGCCGCCGATCGTCTCCGCGAGCCTTCCCTCGTCGAATTGCCCGGGCCCGTCATTGCACGCGACGTCGGCCAGGTCCTTCAGCGCCTCCATCACCCGCGGGGTGAAGATCTGTTCGGTTTGAGGGGTTGGAGGCGGCAGGAAAAGGATGCGGTAGCGGCCCATAGTGATACACCGCTATCTTATTTTTGGTGTATGGGTATGTCAAGATAGTTTTACTTGGGGTTTCGTCGTGGATTCCCGGAGGAGGGCTGACGTCGAGAAGGTGCATTGGCGTTGTCCCGAGGTGCCACGCAGCCGGTCCAGGATCTCCGCAACGATAGTCCGGCAGAGCGCTTCCCTGTCGGTGTCCGCGGTCGTGAGCCCCGGATACAGGGTATGGGATATTGAGAGGTTGCCGAAACCGCACAGCGACACGTCGTCCGGCACGCCGACCGAGAGTTTGGCCAGCAGGTGCTTCAGTTTGATCGCAAGGAAGTCGTCGGCGGCCATCAGGGCCGTGCAGCCTCGCACCTCCCGCAGGAGGCGGCCCGGGGCTGCCTCGTCGTCCGGATCCACGTAGCAGACCTTGTTGAGGTTGTGGGGGAGCTCCAGGGCCTGCATCGTCCTGCGGAAACGGAGCAGGCGCTCTTCGTGGAGCGGCTGGAAATGCGGGCTCAGGATGAAACCGATGTTGCGGTGTCCCAGGGAGGAGAGATGAATGGCCAGCTCGTCGATCCCGCGCTGGTCCACGAAGATCGAAGAGCAGTTTTCCATGCCCGTTTCGAGGTTCAGCGCGACAACGGGCAGCCCGGATCCGGCCAGGATCCTCACGAGGCGATAGGGAAGGAACTTGCTCACGACGGCGACCCCGACGCGCCGCAGGTGTTCCGATAAATCCGAGACGTCCAGGACCGGCACGATGTTGCAGGCCACGCCGGCCCGAATGACCAGGTTCTGCACCGCGAACATCACTTCCTCGTGGAAGGAGGAGGCCTTGAACAGGTCGGAGGCGTGGCTGTGGAACAAGATGTCCACCGAGCCCCCGGCCGGCCCGGGAGATTCCTTTCCCGACGCGATGAACGTGCCGATCCCGCGCTTGCGATAGATGCGACCTTCCGCGACCAGGGCGGACAGGGCCTTGTTCACGGTCTCATGGTTGGTGCCGAGCTCGCGGGCGAGGCCCCGCTCGGCGGGAAGCATCCGGTCCGCGGGGTAGGTTCCATCCTCGATGCGCGACCGTATGGTGTCCATGATCCGCCGATACTTGAGAACCCGCACCGGCTTTTTCCCCGCCATGGGGGCGAGTATAGAATGAAACCTTTCTCTTGACATCAGGCCATAGTGGGTATACCGTACACCATACGCCGATCCATCGGTGTATGGGTAACCATGGCAAAGTACAAGCAGATCGCCGATCGCTTGACGAAGAGGATCATTCTCGGAGGTCTTGGCACCGGCTCGCGCATGCCGTCCGAGAAGGAACTAGCCAGGGAGTTTGACGTCAGCGTGCAGACCGCGAACAAGGCACTCGCGATCCTGGAGTCCGCCGGCGTGGTGGACCGTCGGGAGGGCCTGGGCGCTTTCGTGAGCGATCGGTTGAACCCGCGCGATCTCCTGTCCTCCTGCCGGTTCACCGTAAGCCTGGTGCTCGATGCGAACGTGCAGGGACTCCCCGCCGCGGACGGTGTCCTTGGCCGGTTCGCCTTCAACCTGCAGCACGTCCTCAGCCAGAGCGGCTTCTCCTGGGACCAGGTAAGCCGGCTGGACGGCCCGGAAGTGCTGGAGCGCACGGCGGAATCCGACGCCTTCGTCACCGTGGGAGACGTGGATGAAGGCCTCCTCGAGCGGATCCGGCGCGGAACCCGGCCCTGCGTGACCTTCAACCGCAGTGTGCCCAGGGAAGGCTTCTATTCGGTCATGGTGAATCCCGACGTGATGGGGGAGCTCGCGGGGAGGATGGCGGACGTCGGCCACCGACGGCTCCTCTATGTCACCGACGACCAGAAAAAGCAGATCTACGACCTTCGGTGGCGGGAGTACGAGGAAGCCGCGCGGTCCCGTGGCCTCGCCTGCGAGCGGCTGGTCCTGCCGGCCTCCCGCCTCGCGGCGGGGACCGTAACACCGGAAGACGTCGCCGCGCTGCGCAGATCGGATTTCACCTTCCTGCCCAACGACAGCCTCGCCATCGCCTTCATGCGCCTGCTGGAGCGCCAGGGGATCCGGGTCCCGGAGGACCACGCCGTGTGCGGGTTCGACAACAGCGCCGCGGGGCGCCACGCGGCGATCCCCCTGACCACCATCGCCTACGACATCCTCGAGGCGTCCAACGTGGTGGCGGAAACCGTCCGCGCGGCGCTGCAGCACGGCAACCCGCCGCCCCTCGCGACGGTGGACGCCTGGATCATCTGGCGCGCTTCCACGGAAACGCCGTCGAGCGGAGGGGGACCGGGATGAGCGGCGTCGCCTCGACGACGGGATCCGTCCGCAAGGCGCCCACCGCGGCGCAGCACGAGAACCGGGCGGCCTACCTCTTCCTGGCGCCCTGGATATTCGGCTTCCTCGTCTTCATCGCCTACCCGCTGCTCGCCTCCATCTACTACAGCCTCACCGATTGGGACCTTCTCACGCCCCCGAAGTGGATCTGGCTGGAGAATTTCCGCCGGATGGTCGGGGACCGCCTCTTCTGGAGGTCCCTGCGGGTCACGGCGAGCTACGCCGCCATGCGCGTTCCCGCCGGCATCGTCTTTGGCCTGGGCCTCGCGCTGATCCTGAACTCCCGCGCCATCAGGCTCAAGTCCGCCATCCGCCTCCTCTACTACCTGCCCGCCGTGTTGCCGCCGGTTGCCGTGTCGCTGATGTGGACGTGGATATTCGCCCAGGACGGGATCCTCAACAACGCCCTCACCGTCTTCGGTGTGAAAAGCCTCCTCTGGATCAACGACGAGCGCCTCGTCCTTCCGTCCTTCCTCATGATGGCGATCTGGTCGCTCATGGGGAAAAACATGCTCATCTACCTCGCGGGGCTCAACTCCATCCCCGTGCAGCTGGTCGAGTCGGCATCGATCGACGGGGCGACGGGCTGGAAGACCTTCTGGCGGATCAAGCTGCCCCTGCTCACCCCCATCCTCTTCTACGAGATCGTGATGACCCTCATCGAGAGCTTCAAGATCTTCACGCAAGCCTACGTCATGACCCGCGGTGGCCCGCGCAACGCCTCCCTCTTCTACGTCTACTACCTCTACAAGAACGCATTCGAGTACTTCCAGATGGGCTACGCCTCCGCCCTGGCCTGGGTCCTGTTCGTGCTCGTGATGGCTTTGACCCTCATCGTGTTCCGCAGCTCCAACCGCTGGGTCCACTACGAGGGGGGGAGATAGCGCGATGGTGGTGAACCGCCGTTCCGCGCGCCACCTCCTCTCGACGGCCGCCCTCTACCTGGTGCTCGCCGGCGGTGCCGTCTTCGTCCTTGTCCCGATGGCCTGGTCCGTCTCGACGTCGCTGCAGAGCCTCACGGAAATCTACGCGATCCCCAAGCGGTGGCTGCCCAACCCGCCGCAGTGGGGCAACTACCTCAATGTGCTCACAAGGATCCCCTTCGGCCTCTACTACTTCAACACGCTGAAGATCACGGTGCTGAACATCCTGGGCACGCTCCTCAGCTGCAGCCTCGTCGCCTTCGCCTTCGCGCGGATGCACTTCCGCTTCAAGTCGTTCCTGTTCCTGCTCGTGATCTCGACCACCATCATCCCCATCCACGTCCTCATCATCCCCCGCTTCATCCTGTTCCGTACGCTGGGCTGGCTCTCCTCCCACTTGCCGCTCATCGTGCCCTCGTTCTTCGGGGAGGCGATGGGCATCTTCCTCTTCCGCCAGTTCTACATGACCATACCGATGGAGCTCGACCAGGCTGCCCGCATCGACGGCTGCGGCTACTTCGCCACATACCGGCGGATCATCATGCCCCTGGCGCAGCCGGTCTTCGGCATTGTCGGCGTGTTCACCTTCATCGAGGTCTGGCGCGATTTCTTCTCGCCTCTCATCTACATCTCCAAGTCGCGCCTCTACACCATCTCCCTCGGCCTCATGGGCTACTGGAACGGGTCGAACGTGGAGTGGCACCTGCTCATGGCGGCGAGCGTCCTGGCCCTGGTCCCGCCCCTGGTGATCTTCTTCATCGGCCAGAAGTACTTCCTGGAGGGCGCCGTGGTGCAGTCCGGGCTCAAGCAGTAGCGACATGCCGGGGCGTTGCCCCGGATTCGAAACCTTTGGAAGGAGGCGTTCCATGAACAGAGTGTTCCGATTCCTCGTCTGTGCGGCCTTGGCGGCCGTGGCCGCTGGCTCCGTCTTCGCCAGTGGAACCACGGATGCGGCGCCGGACAAGCCGGCCGTCATCAAGTGGATGATGCGCTGGGACAACGACAGGGTCGAGACCGTCGCGAAGCCGGTCATCGCAGCGTTCCAGAAATCCAACCCGACGATCACCGTGGAGTTCGAGAACATCGGCAAGGCGCAGGACTATTACACCAAGCTCACGACGCTGGCCGCCGCCGGGGAGATGCCCGACGTCACCTACCTGGCCCCGCACTACGTCGCCATCTACGCGTCCAAGAACGCCATCGCCCCCATCGACTCCCTGCTGAAGTCCGCCAAGATCAACACGGCGGTCTTCTACCAGAACGTCCTCAACTTCTACAAGCGGGACGGCAAGATCTACGGGATCCCCATCGACGCGGCGGCCTGCTGCATCTTCTACAACAAAAAGATGTTCGACGAGGCAGGCGTGCCGTACCCCAAGAAGGGCTGGACCTGGGACGACCTGCGCGCGATAGGCAAGAAGTTCGTGAAGGACCTCGACGGCGACGGCAAGCCCGACCAGTTCGCCATCCACCTCCGCAGCGAGTACTACCCCATCTATTTGAAGGCCGAGACCGACCACACGCAGTTCGACAACTACTTCGCGCCCACGAAGTACCGCATGACGGAGCCCGAGATGGTGAAGGCGCTCCAGGACTGGATCGACATGTGGCTGGTGCAGAAGATCTCCCCGGATCCCGCCCAGACCCAGCAGATCAAGGACTACTTCATGGCGGGGAAGGCCGCCATGCACCTGATCGGGAGCTGGAACATGCCGATGTACATCGTCGGCATCAAGGACTTCGCCTGGGACCTGGCGCCCATGCCCATCGGGAAGACCGGCAAGGAGTACCAGCGCGGCGACGGCTCCGCCTTCGCCCTGGCGGCCACGAGCAAGGCTCCCGCCGCGGCGTTCCGCTTCATGACCTTCATCGCCGGACCCGAAGGGGAAGGGGTCAACATCCTTCTCGACAAGCAGCAGATGCTTCCCGCCATCAAGACCATGGCGGAGAGCGATCGATTCCTGAAGCCGGATCCCAAGTTCACGGGCGGGCTCACGCTGAACAAGAGCGCCTACTTCTTCGGCAACAAGAACCAGTTCAGCATGTACGATCCCATCCACCCGCTCTACGAGAAGATCAACGCGGTGGAGACGTCCGAATTCAACGAGGCCTTCTTCGGCAAGGTCACGGCCGAGGTGGCCATCCAGCGCGCGGCCGAGCAGATCAACAAAATTCTCCAAGAGGGCCGGTAGGACCGGCTCGCGACGCAACCCGGGCGGGGTTTCCCGCCCGGGTTTCCAAGGGAAGAACGATCACATGAAGACCCTGATGCGCTCGCGTCTGCGGTCCGCGGATGAGCTCACCTCCGTTGAAGCGGTCCTCTTCGTGGATCCCGCCTCATCCGGCGACCAGAGGTAGGCCGTGCCGCTTCTCACGCAGAGCCTTGCGGAGGGTTGGCTCATCGAGGGGATGGACCCCGAGGAGGGGCTGGAACGCGGCGCCTATCGGGCCGACTACAGCCCCCGGGACCCGGTGCGGACCACGGTCCCGAAGATCGTCCAGGCAGCCCTCCTGGAGGCGGGGCGGGTGGAGGACCCTTACTGGGAGAGGAACAATGAAAAGCTCCTATGGATCGAATCCAAGGAGTGGTGGTATTTTCTCGATTTCGCGGCCCCGGTCGCCCGCGAGGGGGCCCGCTACGAGATCCTGTTCGAGGGCCTGGCCTACCTTGCCGAGATCTGGCTCGACGGAGTGAACGTCGGGGTTTTCCAGGGCATGTTCGCTCGCCGAAGGATCGACGCGACAGACCTGCTCCGGCCGTCGGGTCGGCACCGGCTGACCCTTCGCCTCCGGGCGCTTCCCGGCTCCCGGGAAGATCGGCCGGGTGGATCCATCCCCCGGGGGACGCTCCGCAGTTCCGGCGTGGTGGCGCCCTTCTCCTATTGGTGGAACTGGGCTCCCCATCTGGTCCCGATCGGAATCTGGAAGCCCGTGTCGCTTGAAGTCCGGGGCCCGGTGTGCATGGGGGACTGCCATGTGCGCACCGCTCTCGAATGGAACGGAAACGGCGAGGCGGAGCGGGCGGTGCTTTCGATCGGAGCGGACCTCGCGAACCGCGGGGCAGGCGGCGACGTCACGCTGGAGGCGGCCGTAACGGGGGAGGGCTTCGACTCGATCCCGCTCACGGCGCGCAGGAGTCTGCGCCTCGGAGCGGGAGTCTCCCAGACGCCGGTGTTAAAGATCCAGTTGGAGAAGCCGCGGCTCTGGTGGCCGAACGGGTATGGGGATCACCCGCTCTATCGCCTCCGCCTCGGCATCGCCGACGCGGAAGGGTCCCTGTGCGACCTCGTGGAAACGACATTCGGGATTCGGCAGATCGAGCTCGTTCCCAATGACGAGGACGAACGCGTGCAGGAGGTTTCCCGGCAATCCGACCGGCCGTGGTCCAACGTCGGCAAGCCGTATCCGTGGACCTTCGTCGTCAACCGCAAGAAGATCTTCATCAAGGGCAGCAACTGGGTGCCGGTCGACAGCCTGTTCCGGTTCGAGGAGGCTCGCTACCGGGACTATCTAGACCTCGCGGAGGACGCGGGGCTCAACCTCCTGCGCGTCTGGGGCGGTGGGATCCACGAGACGGAAACCTTCTACCGGCTCTGCGACGGGAAGGGACTGCTTGCCTGGACGGAGTTCTGGCTGGCCTGCGCCAACTATCCGGCCATGCCGCAGGACCTCTTCCTCGAGAACGCGGCGGACATGATCCGCGTGCTGCGCAACCACCCCAGCCTCGCCCTGTGGTGCGGGGGCAATGAGTTCAACCCGGACGCGAGGGAGAATCGGAGACTGGTGGACCGCCTTGCTGCCGCCGTATCCGCCCTCGATCCCGACCGGCCGTTCCACCGGGGCTCCCCCTACAAGGGTGACCGGCATGGCGGGCTTCTCATGATGCCCACGCGCACCACGAGCAAGTACAACGGGGATATCCTCACGGGCGACGCCCGGCTCGTGCTCTTCCGCTCCGAGGTGGCCGTGGCGCGCAGCGCCCCCGAAGTGGAGTCACTGCGGCGCTTCATCGGGGAGGACAAGCTCTGGCCCATCGACCGGCCGACCTGGCAGTACCACCACGGCGTCGTGAAGGAGCAGGAACGGGACGCCAGGGAATACGGGGCTGCCGGAAGCCTGGAACGCTGGATCCAGGCGGGCCAGCTCGCGCACGCCCAGGCGCACCGGCACAATCTGGAGTACTGCCGGCAGCGGATGTTCCTCTGCTCGGGGTGCCTGCAGTGGCAGCTCAACGCGAGCTGGCCTGCGCTGCACCGCGAGATCGTCGATTTCTACGGCATACCCAAGCCTGCCTATTACGCCTACAAGCGGGCTGCGAGGGAGCCGCTGGTCGTCGCGGATTTTCCCAAGTACCTGTACGACGGGAACGAGGCCGTCTCGGCACCGGTGTCCGTCGTGAACGGCAGCCACCGGCCCTTCGGCCGGGGGTGCGTAGTCGCGGAGATCCTGGACGACGCATCCCGCGTCGTGCACCGCCAGGAAGGCTCCGTGGATCTTGGGGAGAACGAGTCCCGTCCCGTTTTCGAGCTGTGCTGGACCGTACCTCCCGGATCGCTGCGGCACGTCTTCTTCATCCGAGTCCGCCTCTTCCGCGGAGGCACCGCCGAGGCGGACAACCTCTACTGGATCGGCGTGTCCGGCTACGCTTTTAAGGAAAGGTCTCTCGAGCTGCGGGAGCCCTGGATGGTCCAGGCGGGGCCTTCCGTGAACGAGACGGCATGGCGGCGGGTCGAGCTGCCGTCCTACTGGGCCTTTCCGCAGCGAGCCCCCGCGGACGGGGAAACGGTTTTCTACCGACACGAGGTCCTCGTCCCGGCCGGGTGGAAGGGCGCCTTCCTGGAGCTGTTTTCAGCAGGGTTCGAGGGAAACGACAGGGTGTCGTGGAACGGCATCGAGGTCGGAGCGACGGAGGAGGATCCTGCCGAGGAGACGGCGGGCGACGAGATGCTCTTCACCGAGCAGTGGGCTCAGCGGCCGGTCGCGGAGTCGGGGCAGGCGCAGCGGCGCGTGGCGGCACCCGCCCGTCCGTCCGGTCCGTCGCGCAGGAGCGTGCGGACGAACGCCGACCCCTTCGTCGTGCCGAACTTGCCGAAGCGTTTCTACGATATCCCTCCGGCTCTCGTGCGATGGGGAGAGGTCAACACGATCGAAATCGAGCTTTCTGGCGACCATGCCACGGGTATCTCGGAACCGGTCTTCCTGAGGGAGAAATCCACGGAAACGGAGAAGGAAGCGATCCGATCGTTGGACGACCGGGGCGACTACCTTGGGGCCATGGCTGACCTGCTGCGGGCGAGGGTGAAGGGCAGACTGTTCGCCGATGGCGCCCTGCGCCCGGAAGGCCGGGAGCAGGAGGCGATGATCCGCGTGGAGAACCCCGGCTCCCGACTTGCCTTCTTTGTTTCCGTACACCTGGAAGGCCTTGTCGAGGGAGAGCGCGTCCTTTATGAAGACAATTACTTTCCCATTTTCCCGGGCGAATCGCGCGATCTCCGCCTCATTTTCCGGCAGCTTCGAGGCACGGACGCCGCGCGCAGGTTGACCGCGAGGGTTCGCGGATGGAACGTAGCGGAAGCCAAACTCGACGGGTCGGTGGAGGTCTTGGGTGGGTAGGTTCCTCCCGAGCGCCTTCGAGCGCGTGGCACCCCGCCTGGATCGGACGTTCCGGAGCGCGGAGGAGCTGCTCGAACACTACCGTAGAGAGCTTCCCGTCCGGGTGGGGGACCTTCGGCTGGACGAGGTGGGGCCCGTCATGCCCCACGACGAACCCGGCGAGGCCGATGCCATCGTGGCCGGGAGGTTCCGGCTAGGGGAAGCCGCTATGGACATGGGCGGGAGCCTCGACTGGTTCGCCGCTCCCGACGGCGACCTGGAGTGGAACGGCGGGCTGGTACGCCATGGCCACCTCAAGATCCTCGCCCGGGAATATCGGCGGACCGGCCGGGAGGTCTACGCTCAGACCGCCGTGAAGCACCTGCTCGACTACATCGAGCGGGTGCCGCCGTTCGATCCGGAGGGCAAGCCCTACATCGAATACAAGCAGTCCACCTGGCGGCCGTTCGAGGTGGCGGCCCGGGCAGCAGAGAACTGGCCGGAGGCGCTGCGGCTTCTCATCTCCAGTCCCGCCATGACGCCATCCGCCTGGGCCGCCATCCTCTGTTCCGTGGGCGAGCACGCCGACTTCCTGCTCCGGCACCACTGGAAGACCGGAAACCACGCCACCCTGGAGACGGCCGACCTGGGTATCCTCGGCGTCTTCTATCCAGAGTTCCGCGACGCCCTGCACTGGAGAGCCTACTCGGCGGACTTCCTGATGCGGATGTGGGATGTCCTCTTTCACTCGGACGGCTACACCCGCGAGATGTCCGGGGGTTATCACTGGGTGGCGCTGCGCAGCTACCTGGCGTTCTACGAGGCTGCTTTGCGCAACGGCTATGCGGACCTTTTTTCTCCGTTGTATCAAAGCCGACTGGAGCAGGCCGCCTGGGCGGAGTTCTTCCAGGACAAGCCGGATTTTTCCGTTCCCGTCACCAATGACAGCAATGCATCCAGCAGCCGGCGGGTCCAATTGGAGCAGATGACGCGCCTCTTCTCTTTCGTCCCATTCCGGCAAAGACTCGACGGCGTTCTCGTCGACACGAATGCGGTTCCCTCCGCAGGCCCCCTCCGCCGCTCCCGCACGGGGTCCGTCTTCTACCCCGAGGCCAGGATCGCCGTCATGCGCAGCGGCTGGGGGCCAAGCGACGCCTATCTTTTCATGGACATGGGCCGCTGGGGCGACAACCACATGAACGAAGACCAGCTTCACGTGGAGGTCTACGCCTTGGGACGCAACTTCCTCTGCGGCTGCGGCCGCTGGCGCTATACCACCTCGGATCCGCGGGTTCCCTGGATGCGGAAGGCCAAGTACTTCAAGACCACGGCCGCCTACAACGTCGTCCTGGTGGACGGCTATTCCCAAATGCCCGGAGATGCCACGGGTTCCATGGTTCCCGGGGAGTCTTGTGATTTCGCAGATGGGCTTTTCGAAGCGGGATTCGGCGAGGAGTCCGCATCCCGCGAGCGTACCGACGAAAAATCATTGAAGGAAAAGGGCCTCTCGGGCTCCAGGGTGCTTCGGGTCACCGCCCGACACCGCAGGCGGGTGTTTTTCATGAAGCCCCATGCCTGGCTGGTACGGGATGATCTCTTGTTCGAAGACGGAGAGGAGCACCAGATCGACCAGGTCTGGCATTTTCCGGAAGGTCGGCTCGAGGAGTGCGGACCGGGAATGTGGAGTACCGGATTCCCGGAGGCGAACCTTCTCGTCGCCGCCGACACCCTGCTGCCGGGAACCGTCTTCTACGGCAGCGAGGATCCCATCGCGGGGTGGCACTGCCCCGGCTACGACTGCCTGCAGCCTGCCCCGGAACTCCGACTGGCCGCCCGTGGGCGTGGCGGGATCACGATCCACACGCTGCTCTACCCCGTGGCTTCCGCACGGCCTAAAATCCTGCCTCGACTAACGATCGAGGAGGGGCACTGTTGCGTCCGGCTGGCGGAAGGGGACTTTGTCATCGATTGCCCGGCTGAGGGATCATGGAGTCTGGCCCATGAGTGATGGACCAGACGCCATGATGCCGCGCAAGAAGCCTCGGTTCACCGTGTTCACCAAGCCCTGGCCCGACCTAACCCTGGCGGAGCTGGGCAAGCTCGCTAAAGGTTTGGGCTTCGACGGCGTGGAGCTTCCCATTCGGCCGAATTTCCAGGTCACCCCGGAGAATGTGCGGTACGGATTGCCCGAAGCAACTCGTATCTTGGGCGACTGCGGACTCGCAATCGGCAGCATCGCAGGCCCCGTCGACGAGCCGACGATAGCCTCCTGCGGGGAATGCGGTGTGCCGATCATCCGCGTCATGGTCCCGATCGACCTCGCGATCGGCTACCGGGCGAGCGAGGACGCTGCCCGAAGGCAGTACGACTCCGTGCTGTCCCTGCTGGAGAAACATGGTGTGGCGATCGGGGTACAGAACCATCGCGGCACGATGATCGGCAGCGCCATAGGACTCATGCATCTCATCGAGGGGTACGACCCGAAGCTCGTCGGCGCGGTGCTTGATCCCGCTCATTGCGGGCTGAACGGCGAGCCGGACGAGATGGCGATCGACATCGTCTGGTCGCACCTGCTGCTCGTGAACCTGAAAAGCGCCTACTGGGAACGCATCGCGGGACCCGAGGTTGTCGACGCGCCCTGGCGCCCGCGCTGGACGCTGGGAGGTCAGGGCATCACGAACTGGCGGAGGATCGCCGCGGAGCTGAAGCGTCGGGGGTACGGGCGCGATATCTGCCTTCACGCAGAATACTCCACCGTCGAAGGCACGGGCGGAGACCGCACGGGAGACAGCGTGACCCCGCTCCTCACCCAGGACATCCACTACGCGCGTTCCCTCTTCGCCTAGGTGCAGGTGAAGAGAACAAGCATGTAGAGATGCGCGCTGCGCAGCCAGGACACAAAAAAAGGCAGTCAGCGACTTGCCGACTGTCTGCCCGATCCTGCTCCCCCGGATCAACCGGAGGCGAACTCGCGCACAGCGATCCCGGCACTGATCTGCTGAAGAAGCAAGGGCTCTCTCGAAAGATTCTACGTGCACGAACGCCTGTCATGGCCGGCGCCGGCCGCATGGCTAACACGGTGAGGGGATACTTGCCCGTGCGTGAGCCCCGATGCCTCGCGCTACCACGCGACCAAAGGGTAGTCGTTCGGTGCCGATCGACCGCCGTTGGCACGCGCTGGTCTCGGCTTGCTCTGCCCTGATATTCCATCCGGCGTGTCGCGCGGACACTGATGCCCGGTTGGCAGGATGAATCCGCTGCCTGTGCCGGCATTCCGAATCGCTTCCAGCGATTTGCGCCCATGAAGGGGGTTGATACAGTTGACCTTCTTTCCCTCCACCATCATTTTCACTCATCCGGTGGTGCCGGCTCTCGGAGTTCGATTTCGATGACGGTGTCGTCTTCATCGGGGAGAGGGAAGGTGAAATCGGCCGGTTCGCCGAAATTCACGAAGGCATGATCAGCAAAGATCTTCGTGTTCCACGCGTCGTTTCCGCGGAGTTCGGATCCGTCCTTGAGGAGCCGCATGTGCGCGATCCTTCGCCGCCAAGACCGGGGAGGGCAAGGGACCCGATGGGCGGCTTAAAGACATGAGCGTAGAGCTTCTGGCCATTCCTTGTAAAACATCCCACTCGGGCTTGGGAAAGCCGCTCGCTCCGCATTCATAGATGCTCGCTCTATTGGCGCCGAGCCAGGAGCCGATATGCTCGAGGGTGCGCGTGATTTCTGCAGGGATTCGGCCACGGGCGTCCGGCCCAACGTTGAGGATAAGGTTTCCGCCCTTCGAGACGCATTCGACGAGCTTGCGCAGGAGCTGGCGAGGCGGCTTCCAGGCTTGGTCGGCTGCCGCGTAGCCGCAATGATTGTTCATCGTGTGCGTCCCGCACGCCCTCTGGTGAAATGATCTGTTCTGGGGAGGCGAAGTCGCCCGCGCACTCCGCCGGCTCGCCTCCGGCGATCGAACCGAAGCTCTCACTGGACGCCTCAAGGCGGTTATCGATGATCACCGAGGGCTGGAGGGAGCGGACCATTCGCACGAGCTCGGTGGCGCGCCATGCCTCGCCGGAGAGCCCGTCATAGGAGAAATCGAACCAGAGGACCGAGAGTTTGCCATAGTTGCTGCATAATTCCCTGACCTAGCCGTGGAGATAGTCGAGGTAGCGCCCGAAGTCGTGATGGTGACCCAGCCAAGCGGCGTCATCGCGCTGGGGATGATGGCGGTCACCGTAGTGCGGATAGTCGGGTTGGTGCCAATCAATCAGCGAGTAATAGAGTCCGACTTCAAGATCCTCGGCGCGGAAGGCTTCGACATATTCAGCAACGAAGTCGCGGCCAGCCTTCGTGGCGGTCGATTTGTAGTCGGTGAGGGCGCTGTCGAAGAGGCAGAACCCGTCGTGGTGCTTCGCCGTGAGGACCGCGTATTTCATCCCGGCTTTCTTCGCGAGGCGAGCCCATTCCCGGGGGTCGAAATCCACGGGATCGAAGGATTCGAAATACTCGCGGTACGCCTCTTCGGTCATCCGCGCCTGGCTGCGGATCCATTCGCCCTTGGCCGGAATCACGCAAAGCCCCCAATGGATGAACATTCCGAACCGTGACCTCATGAACCATTCGGTTCGTGCCCCGCGGCCCTCCGGCACTCGATCACCCCCCGTCATCCAGTTTCCGCCTGAATTCCGAAAAGCTCATGCCGGTCTCTTTTCTGAACACCTTGGCCAGGTAGAGCTCGTCATCGAAATGAATGATCGAGGCGGCCTCCTTGAGGAGGAGCCGATGATCCTTTTTCAACATGGTCATAACGAGGTCGATCTTGGCCTTCGTGTGGTAGCGCTTGGGGGAGACGCCGACGAGGGCTTTGAAAGCCCGGGACAGATAGAGGGGATTATAGCCCCACGTTTTCGCGACATCACGGAGAACGAAGGGACTTCGGACGATCCGGTCCAGGTGCTCCTAGAGCCGCGCCCCGGTGTCGAGCCGGGCGTCCGGCGCATTATCCGCGAGCCCTTCGAGCCCGAGCGATTGCCGCACGCGGAGGAGGACCTCGTCGAGGCTCTCGGGCAGGCAGGTTTTCAGGACATAGTCCATGGCCCCCACCCTGAGGGCGGCGCGGGCGTATTCGAAGTCAGAATGGCTCGTGATGATGACGCAGGGCAGGTCGGGATGGAGTCGACGGGCGGCCTCGATGAGATCGAAGCCGCCCATGACCGGCATCCTGATGTCGGCGAGGAGGAGATCCGGCCTGTTGGTAGCGAGCCGGTCGAGCATAGTCTTGCCGTCGTGCGCGACGAACGCGGTCCGGAAGCCGGCAGGCGACTCGTCCACCATGGACGCGATCATGTCGGCGATGGGAGGCTCGTCCTCGGCGATGAACACCTCAAGCGAGGCCATGCGGCCCCCCTATGCGCACGAGGAGGCCCGTCCCCTCGGTGCCTTCCAGCGAGAAGGCCGCCCGTTCCCCGTAGAGCGCACGGAGGCGAGCGAAGGTGCTGAGGAGGCCGAGCTTGCCGCGCGAGAAGTCGCGGTCGAAGACGCTCGGTGATTTCTCGGCCAGCGCCGCCTCGAACTCGGCAAGAAGGTGCCGTACACGGTCGGCGCCCATTCCCCCGCCGGAATCTTTCACCGATACTTCCCAATTGATTCCTTGCAGGCGCGAGCCGATCTCAACGCGCCATGGCCCGGGGGTATCGGCGAAGCCATGCACGAAGCAGTTCTCTATGACGGGCTGAAGGAGCAGGCGCGGGACGGGAATCCGGGATGCCTCCGGGCATCGATCGACCCGATACTCGAGGTAGGGCGCGTAGCGCTTGCCCATGAGGGCGAGATAACCCTCCGCCTGGTCGAGCTCCTGGTCGATGGTCGCCAGCTCATTTGAATTCTGAAGGGAATACCGGAGCATGGCGGTGAGATCCTTGCACATCCGCTGCACAGTCGCGCCATCGCGCTTCTTCCCGTAGGCCGCGATGCAGGTCAGGGTGTTGAACACGAAGTGCGGATTGAGCTGGGCCTGCAAGGCCGCCATTCTCGCGCTCATCTCGTGGCCCTGGAGCTGGAGCCGGGCCTCGTGCTCCCTCCGCAGGGAGACGAGGAGATCCTGGAAAGCGCCGGCGAGGATCGCGACTTCCTCGGGCGCGCGGAGGTCGGGCGGTCTGAAATCCTGGTTCAGGCTCGTAATGCCCCGGACCTCTTCGGTAAGCTTCCGCACCGGCCTCGTGACGCGCGTGAGCGCCAGCCAGGAAAAGAGCGCCATCAGGACAAAGGCGGCCAGCAGGATCGCGGCGAGGATTCCCATTGTCTGGCCAGTGAGCAGCTCGTGGCTCTTGGAGTCGGCGAAATAGGCGAGCCTCCAGTCGGCGTTGGCGAGGTCGGCCATGAAAACCATCGCTCCTCCGGAAGGCAGGCGCCGCGCGTTCTCCAGCTCGCCGGCGCTGCTCGGTGCCCCGTTGAAGTTGGCGTAGAGCAGGGTTCCGGCCATGTCGTAGAGGCCGATCCGCGCGGGCGTGGCGTTGCCGCGCGACTCCCATATCCATCTGAGGGACTCGACCTGCTCGTTGATCTCGAGCCAGCCATAGCGCTGTTCTGCATCCTGCAGACGCCGGACGAGGGCGATGACCGCCGCATGGCGACTGGACCAGGGTTCAGGTCCAGGCGGCAGGAGGGCCTTGGGCTCGTCCCCCAGCGCCGCCTCCCTCGTGACCGTGATGCGCGAGAGCTCGGCTTTCGTGAAGGCCATCGCGTCCTGCTGGTTCGAGAGGTCGAGGAGGTCGCCCTTGTCCGAGACCAGGCAGATACGGCCCTTGAGTGGCTTGAGGGCGGTGTAGGACAGGAGCAGGTTGAGGACCTCGTACCGGGTGGCAGGATTGATCAGGAAGTAATTGTTCCTGTCGTCCCGGGGAATGGCGAGCATGATGTCACTGATCCGTCGCGAGGCGAGGATGGATATCGACAGGCTATTCATCTCGTCCAGGACGCTGTCCAGCTGTTCCGCCATCTTGTCGACGCGATATCCCTGCTGGGTCCGGAAGTCAGCGCGAAGGAAGCCGCCGAGGACGAAAGACAGGGCCAGGCCGCCGCAGCTCAGCAGCGCGAGGAGGATCCCGAGGTTGGCGAGGAGCAGCCGATTCGTGAACCGCTTGGCAAGCATCGGGCTTAGTGTACCACCTTCAGCCCTTCACGGCGCCGGCGGTCATGCCCGAAATGATCGAGCGTTGCCCGATGAGGTAGAGGACGGTCACCGGGGCGGAGACAATGACCATGTTGGCGCAGATGTACTGCCATGAATGATTGTACTTGCCGAAGAAGCTGAACACCGAAAGGGGAAGGGTCCAGCGCGCCGCGGAGTTGAGGAGGTAGAGGGGGACCATGAAGTCGTTCCATACCCACATTGTGTTGAGGAGGAAGGCCGTCATAAGCGGTGCCGTGAGGAGGGGCAGGATGATCCTCTGGAAAAGCGCGAGGCCCGAGCAGCCATCGATGATGGCTGCCTCGTCCAACTCGCGTGGCAGGGTTTTCACAAACGCCGAGAGCATCATCGTGGTGAAAGGGAGGAACATCGCCGTGTAGACGAGGGCCAGGGCGCCGCGCGTGCCGAGGATGCCGAGGGTCTTGAGCAGCATTATGGTCGGCAAGGC
>JAPLSM010000210.1 GCA_026398635.1 Spirochaetota bacterium
GACCACCCCGTTGCCGTCGAACATGCGGCCCTGGCCCTTCTCCTCGGCGGTCGGCTCGGCGAGCCGGGTGCCCTGGAGCTCCCGCTTGTCCATGTAGGCGGGGATTTCGAAGGGCGGCTTCACGATGGCCCAGGAGTTGTACGACTCGACGGGGAAGTGAACCCGGACGCCGAGCACCTTCTTCCCCCCGATCTCCGTGTCCGTGCCGGGGATCTTCTTCGCGGTGGACTTGACCGCCGCCTCCTTGGTCATCGAGAAGCTCTGGTTGGCGACCGACCGGGACGAGGACGCGAGAAGCACTTCCCAGTTATCGAGGGCGAGGGAGGTCTTCATGGCCGCTCTCTCCTCGTCGGTGAACGAGGATCCGGCGACCTCGCTGAAGTCCATGACAGTCGCCTTGTTCTCGTTCGGCACCTTGCCGGTCCCGATGGTGACGTCCGCCGCGAGCTTGGCGAAATCGACGAGCACCGACGTGTCGGCGAACGCCGCCGCTCCGCAGCAAAGCAGAATCGTGATGACTGCGCCCGTGAACAGCCGTTTCATGCGTGGCTCCTTTCGCACAAAATTCGGAGTACCGATCTCAAGTATAGTATCCAGGAAGTCTCTGTCAACGTTTTTTTCCCTCCTCGAGGACACGCGGCGTTTGCCCGTCGACCGAGAAAACGATCTCGCGGATCCAGCGGAAGTTGAATCGGATCGCCCGGCCCAGCGCGGCTGCCGCCTCGCCCAGCGGGAGCGGTGCCAGCAGGTCCGGTATCGCCGCCTGCGCGGAGAGGTCCACGTACAGGACCCCCCGGCGCACCATCAGCGTGCGTATGGTCGCCGTCGGGGGAAACAGGCGCGCCGTGCCATGCCGGGCCGAACCGAGCAGCGCCGCCTCGACGAGCTCGCGCGCGTCACGGTCGGCGTCCCGGTGCCGGGGAAGGAATCGCTCCTCCGCGACCAGCCGGGCGGCCTTCCCCGCTGCGTTGCGGGTCGCGGTGGACGGGAAGAAGAGCACCCGGCGGACCCGCGCTGCCGGGGACACGAGGAACAGGGCGAGCGAGAGCGCGAAGAGCGCGAGGAACGCCGCACCGACAGCCGCCGGGCGTCCGCGTACCCTCATTCGGGCGAGCAGCTTGATCCTATCGATCACCGGAACTCCCTGCGCGTTCGAAACGCGCGACGAAGGCAACGATGCCATTGTACAGGCCCTCGGCGAGGTCCATCAAGTACGCCGGGTCGGCGAGGTGCGCTGCCTCCGCGGGGTTGGTGACGTAGCCGACCTCGACGAGCACGGCCGGCATCCTGCTGTTGCGTACCACCGCCCACGCCTCTTCCTTGAGGCCCCGGTTCGGGCTCACCGTCCCTACTTGTGCATCGATCGCCTGGAGGATCTCTCGCGCGAGCACCACGCTCTCCACCGAGATCTCCTCCTCGAGCATGCTGTTCAGGATCGGCAGCAGGTCGGGGTCCCCCTCCGCATCCTGGGACCCGATGAGCGTGCGCCGGTAGGTGGGCGGCAGGTACCACACCTCGAACCCGTTTGCCTTGCTCCGGGCGGACGCGTTCGCGTGGATCGAGACGTACAGGACCGCGTCGCCCAGCTTCTCCTGCAGGGCGTTGGCCGTCGCGGCACGCGCCTCGAGCTCGATGAACGTGTCGTCGGATCGCGTGAGCACCACGTCCTTTCCCGGCAGTACGGAACGAAGGCGTTCGGCGACCCCGAGGGCCAGCTGGAGCACCACGTCCTTCTCCTGAAGCGCCAGCGGCTTCCCGTCGACGGTCCTGCTGCCGACGCCTCCCGGGTCCTTTCCCCCGTGCCCGGGGTCGAGCACGATTGCGGCGATGCGCAGGCCCGCCTCGGGCCGCTCCGTCCTCATGCGCGTCACGGCAGCCGTGACCGCCTCCACGGCGCCGGCGTCGAAGACGATCCTGCCATTCTCCCGGCGGGGTGCCGGGATGTCCAGCCGCTCGGTGTAGTTGATCAACACGAAGGGTGTCCCGACCTGGAACGCGATCCGGTCGGATCCCGCGAGGATGACGCCGGCCTCCCGCAATGGATCCCACTCGCAGGTCGCGTCGATCTGCTCGAGCAGCTCCAGGAGCTCCCGGTCAGCAGCGGGCGCCGCGAGCACCGGAAGCAGGAGGAGCACGAGCATCAGCAACCCTCGCCTCATCGGTGCAGCACCCCCGTACCCCCGGCGAGCGAGTCGGCCACGTAGGCTCCCGCCTGAACGCTACCCCGCAGGAAAGCACGCCAGAACACGCCGCCGAGGGCGAAAGTGCCGGTCGAGGAAACGTTCACCAGCCGGATGATTCCCCGGTCGGCAAGCTGTCCGACGGCTTTCCGCAGGGACAGTCCGTGCCAGTCGCGGGAAGGCTCGTTCGCCAGGCCGGGCAGTGCCAGAACCTCGACCGGAGCGCCTGCCCTCGCGGCAACCGGATCACCGAGGAACGCCGGCATGGCTGCGAGCGCGGAACGATCGTCGTCGCGTTCGAGCGTGAATGCCGGGTGAGGGCAGCCGGACGGGTCCCCGAAGAGGAACGCATCGGTTCGGTCGTTCCCCGGCTCGAGCCGCACGAGGATGAGCGCTGCCGCCGCTTCCGCGGCCGTGACCGCCCTTTCCCGCGACTCGTGAGATGCGATCACATTGCCGGCCTTCTCGACATTGCTGGTGGGGAACACGGTCCGCCGGCCGACCCCGGTGAGCACGAACACCTCCCGCACGCCCGTTGTCGTCCTCGCCTCCGCGACCCCCTCCACGGACCGGACGACGCCCGGAATCGATATGAAGGCCCGCTCCGCTGATGTCCAGCGCCTTTCGGGGGAAAGGTTTCCGGGCTCGAGACCCGCGGCCACTCGGAGCGCCGCCTCGGTCACGTCCACCCCGCTCGCGAGCGGGAACGTCCAGCCGGACATGTAGCCGCCCGATAGCCGGGCGGCGATCTCGCCGACCATGGGTCCGCGGGCGGTCAGCTTGATGTCCCCCTTGGCTGCGCCGTTGTCGATCCCGAGCACCCGGATGCCGTCCCGGAAGACTCTCTCCACCGACCGGCGTTCTGCATCGGGAAGCGCGGTCCACATGGTGTGGCCCATCTCGACGAAGAAGGGGGGGAAACGGATGATCCGGTCGGCCACGCCGCACACGGTCGCCTGCCCGCGCCAGACGATCGCATCCAGGCTCAGCTCGGGGCCGTCCATGTACTCCTCAATCACAGCCCTGCCCGAGCGCGAGGCAGCCATCGCGACACGGCAAGCCTCCGGCAGTTCATCGCGCGCGTCGACCCGGCGTACCGCCCGGGAGCCCATGCTGTCCACCGGCTTCACCACGAGCGGCAGGTGCAGGTTTCCGGCAGCGTCCGCGGGATCGCCCGTCCCGTCGTACTCGACGAAGTCCGGGCAGGGCACGCCGGCGTCGCGCAGCGCGCGGCGCATCCGGTACTTGTCCGTTGCACGCTCGGCTGCCGCAAGAGGGACGCCGGGCATGCCGAGCCGTTCGCAGACGTACGACACGGTCGTCGAGAAGTCGGTCCCGGCCGTGAAGACCGCGTCGAGCCCCTCGTTTTCCCTCAAGCACCGGGCCAGGGCGAGCATGCCTTCCCGGTCCTTCAGGTCGACGTGCTCGAACCGATCCGCGAGCGACCGGCAGGGAGCCTCCGGGTTGGCGTCCGCGGCCACGGTCCGCCATCCCATGCGCCGGGCTGCCCGCAGGGACGGGCCCTGCATGATGCCCGCGCCGAGAACAAGCACCGTGGTCATCCCGTCCTCAGCGCGTAGGCCTCGAAGGTGTCGCCGAGGCGGGCGAGGCGACTCACGGCTGATACGACGATCCGCCCGGGTCCGCCTGATCTGCCCAGCCGGCCGATAAAGCCCGGGAAACGCTCGGGGTGATGGCCGGTCACCCTGACCCTGGCGAGGCGGAACCCGTATCTCGCCAGCAGGCGGCGCAGGCCTGCCGGCCTGAGAATGATGCAGTGGTCGGTCGGACTCGCGTCGAGGAACGAGCGCCGCGAAGCGAGCGCGGAGATGCCGCGGCCGTTCGGCGTCGAGAACGCGAGCACGGCTCCCGGGCCGAGCAGGCCTGCCAGCCGCCGCAGCGCACCGTCCAGGTTTCCGAGGTGCTCGATCACGTACCAGAGCGTGATGCCGTCGATCCGGGCAGCCGGGACGTGCTGACGCTCGAGGCGTTCGAACGGCAGGCGCGCTGCCGGCAGCTTCAGCACTCTCCGCACGTGCTCGACGGCATCCTCCGACACGTCGATCCCGAAGCACGGCCAGCCGGCACCCCGCAGCGCCGCGAGGAAGGGACCGTAGGCGCAGCCGATGTCGACAATGGTCCCGCGCAGCCGGCTCTTTGCCCTGCGGCCGAGCACGCGCTCCATGACCGTCACCCGGTCGCGCCCGACCGCCTCGATGGACGCGAAATCCTGGAGGTAGGTCCTGCCGTACTGCGCCCGGTATTCCTCGAAGAAATATCCCCTCGCGTAGGTCCGGCCCGCCTCGGCGAATGACTGGAGATAATCGATCCGGCAGCCTGGGCAGTGACGATAGGTGCGGAGCGGGAACCTGCCGATCACCGCGCCCGTTCTGCCGCAGGCGGGGCATCCGCTGCCGGATCCGGGCGACAGCATCCCGAGATGGCCTGCCAGGGTGCCGCGGGGGGAAGCCGCAAGTCTTTCCCGGAAGTTCTTCACGCCGGCGGCGAGTTTCCGGGGATCGGAGAGCAGGCCGTCCAACGTTCGCAGCCTGACCCGGCGAACGCCGATTTCGGGGATCCCCGCCGAGCGCGCGAGAGCCCTGTGGTAGGTTGTCGGGTTGAGGAGCACGACCGGGAGGCCGGCGGCGAGCGCTTCGAGCGCCGAAACACCGAAGTGCGTCACCAGGAGGTCGCGGCCGCCGAAGAGCGGCTGCAGCCGGCGGACGCCGCGCACCAGGTTAATTCCTGCGGGCCACGAGCGATTCCCGAAGAGGGGGCCGGCCACAACGGTGACATTCCGCGCGGTGAGCAGTCCCCGGCCGATCACCGCTCTCAGAAAGGTCCCCGTCAGGTCGGGGACATCTTCCCCCCCGAAGCTCACGAGCACCCTGGTGGGCCGGGCCCTGCCCTGCCGCGCACGTTCGGGACCGACGCGCAGCCCGAGATACGAGAGCGAAGCCGTGTTTGCAGGCTCCCCGCCGGGAACCTGCGGCAGGGCATCGATGAGGTACGGTGCGCCCCGACGCGCTTCGCCGCCCTCGTCGAGGCAGACCACTGTTCCGAGCCGTTCAAGTGCCGCGAGCTCCGCGCGGTTCGTTCGCCGCTTGTCCACGAGCACGATGTCCCATCTTCCCCGTTCCGCGCCGGGATCGATGATCCGGGGCCGCCTGTCGGCGGGGAATCGCCCGAGCAGGTTTTGGAGGGACGCGAGAGCGGTGTCATCAAGCCAGCCCGGGTGGAATGCGCAGCCCCTGCCCAACGCGCGGGCAAGCCGGACGCCGCGCACGAGGTGACCCATGCCCTCTCCCCCACCGCCCGCGGGCACGAGCAGGTACCTGCGCACGGCGTCAGCCACCGGCCGGCCCTCCCGCGCCCCTGCTTCGACACCAGGCAACCACCGAGTCCGCTTCGAGAGGTTCCCCCCGGTAGAGGTCCGCGAACAGCCGGCATACCCGTTCGTAATCCTCGGGCGTGTCGACCGTTACACGCGCCTCGGGCATGCGGAGCTCCGGCGGCGCCTGTTCCTCCAGGATGCTGAACCGGTCGGGATGGCGGTATAGGAACGTGGTGAGATGTTCCCGCTCATCGATACGGGCTGCCTCGCGCTCGGCAACGAACAGCGCGCCGGCCTCGATCACTTCCACGCCTGTGCCCCAGGGGCAGCCGAGAAAATGGCTGAGGTCCGGGCGCCGAGCCTCGTGGAGCGCGAGAATGTCCCGGCCAAGGCGCGGGCAGGTCAGCGGGTTGTCCCCCGTGGCCCGCACCACCCTCTGCACGTCGAGCCGTCGCGCTGCGTCGCCGAAGCGGGCCAGCACGTCGTCGGGATGGCCGGCGATCGCCAGAAAACCGCATGCCGCAGCCTCGGGGGCGAGGGCATCGACGCTCTCGGGGTCGGTCAGCAGTGCCCGGACTTCAGCGGGGATGCGCGCCATCGCGCGCATCACGTGACCGATGACCGTGCTGCCCGCGAGCGGAAGCAGGGCCTTCCGTGGGAGACGGGTCGAAGCGAGCCGGACCTGCACGAAGATCCCGGTCCGCATTTAGGCGAACTCCCAGCCTGCCACGAGGTCCCTGGGGTCCAGCCGATAGCGGTACCGGTTCCGCCTCACCCATTCGCGCGCGACGCGGAATTCCTTCACCGCGTAGAGTGGCCCGGTGTCGGAACGCGCCATGTACTCGGGCAGCCTCCAGGCGGGCAGCACGCCGCAATCGCGGCGGAGACGCACCGCAAGCCCCCGGAGCCAGAACCGCTTGTAGCTTTCGTCGGGTGTCGCGTCGTCCGCCGGGGGTTGCGTCGAGTAGGTGATGCCGAGCCCCGTGAGGCATCGCACGGACTCCCCCCACAGGTGCGCGCGGAACCCGAAGTCCAGCTTCTGCCAGTGGGGGTTGGTCAGGGACGGCTCGAAGCCGCCGAGCCGGGCGAACCTCTCCCCGTGATAGATGCCGCTGTAGTCGAAGGGGAACAGGGTACGCTCGCCGTCACGGGACGGTACGTGCCAGTCGAGTGACAGCCGGCCTTTCGCGAGCCTCGGCACCTGCAGCGTCGGCATCACCTCGCCCCGGGCATTGCGTGCGAGCGGAACGGCGCACACCGCCGGCTCGGTGTCGAGTCGTGACACGAGCCCGGCCGGCAAGGACGATACCCGGGCATCGCTCCAGAGGCAGAACACCCGTCGGGCGCGGGCCTCGGAGATCCCCACGTTCACGCGCTCTCCCGGCGTCGCGGGTCCGGACAGCACGAGAAACCTCACCTCGGGAAACTCCCGGGAATGCGATTCGAGGTCGTAGGAGACCTCGGGTCCGCCGACCCAGAGGATTTCGCCGACTCCGGTCGCCTGGAGCTCGGCGAGCAGCGCCCCCCGGAAGAGACGGTCCCCGCGGCTGAGGACGAGGAACGTGAGATCGTAGGGGTAGCGGCGCACCCGGTCCCAGCGCTTGCCGCCGATCACGGTGTAGGGAACCGGCACCGCGCTAGAAGTTGAAGGTGTAATATTCATCGCAGCGCCCGCAGATGCCCGGCAGGTCACCCTGCACGTGCCGGGCGTACTGCCGTCCCCCCCGCTCCCAGATGCCGGCCAGGTCGTCGGTGAAAGCGTTGCCCAGGGCTTCGTCGGCGCGCAGGTCTTCGCGGCAAAGTGGCACGGTGCCGTCGAGGAGGATCACCACGTCGCGACGCAGGTGCCAGCACGGGAACCGGGACAGGGGCGAGAGATCGGCTACGCGCCGGTCGGCGATGGCCCCCGCAAACGCGTCGTACTTCTGGATGATGACGTGTTCCGTCCGCTGCTTCCATTCCCGGTAGAAGGTTTCGAGATCCTCCTCGTTCTCCTTCATCCGGACAGCCTGCACGTGCGCAGAGTGCGGGAACAGCGCGAGGAGCTCCCCGGCGGTCGCCGTCGCCTCGGCGAAACCTTCGCCTCTCAGGCCGGCGTACACCCCGGCAGTCGCCGCGTCGAGCGAGACGATCCAGGTGGGTTCCGTCGCACCCGGGGCAGAGGCGATCGATGCGAGGACGCCCGGACGCCATCCCACTCCGCATGTCTCGACGAGGAGCCGGATGCCCGGCCGGCGGCGGGCGGCCGCCAGCAGGCGTTCGATGTCCGGGTGCAGGGATGGCTCGCCCCACAGGGAGATGCTGACCCAGGCGTCGTGCGCGAAGTCCTCGATCCGTTCGAGCAGCGTCTCGAAACGATCGACGGGCATCGTGCCGTGGAGCTTCCGGGGATCGCCCGCCGCGGCGGGATACGGGCAGAAGGAGCAGGATTGGGGGCATGCCGCGACGACCTGCACGTTGAAGAACGCCGGGAGCGTCCGGAGGATGCCGGGATCGGCGTCCAGCGCCGCCATCACCGCCTCCGCGTCCGCGGCTCCCCGCCCCAGCAGCGCTTCGACGAGCCGGGCGTTCCGCTCGCAGTCCGCCGTGAGCGATGCCCTCAGAAGGCGCTGGTCCCTCGGGGCGAGCTCGGTCTCGATGTCGAAGGCGTTGATGTCCTTCTGGATGATCGTGAACAGCGTGTCCCGGCCGGGTGCGGTGCCGGCCAGCCCGGGAAGTCCTGTCGCGAGGGACTGCAGCCGTGAGATGACCTCGGTACGGAGAATCTCGGGCGTGAGACCGGTGGGATAACCGTCCGCAAAGGTGTACTCGGCGAAGTACCGCCGGTGGCTGTCGTGCATCCGCGAGGCGACCCGGGTATCAAGCATCGGGCAATCCGCGAAGTAGTAGAAGATGTCGTCGTGACCCGAGCCGGCCTCGGCCAGCGCGGACAGCAGGTCGGAGGACGTCCAGGAGTCCCGGCGCACGACGCGGATGTCCGGTCCCGTCTCGAGCGCGCGGTCGGCCTGCGCCATCCCTGGCTCGGCCGACCCTGGACCTCCCTGTCCCCGGGATGCCAGCAGTACTACCCGGGGCGCGCCGGGGAGGTGTGCGGCCGCGGCGAGGCTGCGCTGGAGCGCCGAAGGCCCGCCTGCGAGGGGACGGGTCGCCGTGGATGAAAGATCGATGCCGTTGACCACCGCGATCGTGCTCATGGCCCTGTCCACAGTATCGACATTGTCGGGCCGGGTCAACGCGGAAAAGTGGAGGGATTGCCATGCGCCAGGCCGGGCGGTACCCTCGGCCCATGCCCCGCAAACCCGAGGACCGTGCCTTCACGGTCTCGGAGATCACCTCCCTCATTAAAGGCACGCTCGAGGAGGGATTTCCCGAGGTGCTCGTGGAGGGCGAGGTGTCGAACTGCCGGCCGTCCAGCTCCGGCCATCTCTACTTCAGCCTCAAAGACCGGGAGGCAGTTCTCTCCGCGGTCATGTTCCGCAACCGGTTCCAGACGCTCGCCTTCCGGGTGGCGGACGGTATGCTCGTGCGCGCCCGTGGCGCCATCTCGGTCTACCCTCCGCGCGGCAGCTACCAGCTCGTCTGCGAGCGGCTGCAGGCGGCGGGGGAAGGCGACCTCCTCGCCATGCTCGAGGAGCGCAAGCGTCGTCTCGCCGCGGAGGGTCTGTTCGACGAGGCCCGAAAGCGTCCCCTGCCGCTCCTCCCGTCGCGGGTCGCGGTGGTCACCTCGCCTACCGGCGCGGCCGTCCGGGACATCCTGCGGGTTCTGAAGCGGCGCTCGGCGGGTGTGGACGTCGTGGTGCTGCCCGCTCCGGTGCAGGGCGAAGGCGCGGATACGGCCATCGCGGCGCAGATCGTCGCGGCCAACCGCTGGGGCCTCGGGGACGTGCTCATCGTCGGCCGTGGGGGCGGCTCGCTCGAGGACTTGCTGCCCTTCTCATCGGAGGCCGTGGTACGCGCCATCGCCGGTTCGGGGATCCCGGTCATATCTGCGGTCGGCCACGAGACGGACTGGACCCTGGCCGATTTTGCCGCCGATGTGCGGGCCCCCACCCCCTCGGCGGCCGCGGAGATGGTGTCCGCCGCACGCGAGGACCTGCTCTCGCGGGTCGCTGCCCTCGGCGAATCGGTGCGCGAGGCTATTCTCCGGCGGCTCGAGCGCGCCCGGCTCCTGCTCGAACGGTTCACCGCGGAAGGGCTCGAGCGTCAGATCGACGCGTACCTGCAGCCGCTCCTGATGCGGGCGGACGACGCGCGTGCAGCCCTGAGCGACGGTATCCGGGCGCTGGTCCGCGACGCACGCCACCGGCTCGAGCTCGCCGCGCGCGACGTCGCATCCTGCTCGCCCCTCGCGGTTCTCGATCGAGGGTACGCGGTCGTCACGCGCGAGCGGTCCCGGACCGCCCTGCGCACGGTCGAAGGTTTGGCCGGAGGCGATCGCCTCCGGGTGCGCCTCGCGCGCGGCGCGTTGAGTGCCGAAGTGAAGGAGACCCATGCCGACGAAAAGCTTTGAGGATCGCCTGGCCCGGCTCGAGCAGGTGGCCGCGAGCCTTAAGGACGGCAAGATCCCCCTCGAGGATGCCATCGCCCTCTTCGAGGAGGGCTCGAAGCTCGCGAAGACGCTCGAGAAGGAGCTCGCCCGGGTGGAGCGGAAGGTTCAGGTGCTCTCCGGGGAAGAGGGCGAAACCGGTGAACCGGCGCTCGGGCTGTTCCCCGAGCTGGACCCGGACGAGGCGGAATCGGGCCGGTGATCCCGGCGGGCTGCGAGGCGCGAACCCGCTACCGCAACTCTTCCGGCAACACTACGGTGTCCCCTTCCGCTGCTCCGACCTCGGCGAAGGCTCCCCTCGGCAGCTCGAGGGCATAGCGCGCAGAGAGTCGGGACCGGACGGCCTTCTGCGAGAGCGGTTCCATGTCCTCGATCTGCAGGATCCTGCCCTCGGACGACAGGAATGCGATCGACAGGGGCATCCGCGTGTCCTTCATCCAGAACGCCAGGCGCTGGTCGGCCTCGAACACGAACAGCATGCCTTCCCGGCTGCCGAGCGTACGGCGGTGCATGAGCCCGCGTTCGCGCTGGGCATCCGTCTGCGCGACCTCGACCGTGAACATGGCCGACCCCACCGTCACCTCCGCCCGTTCCTGCCTCTGGGCGCACCCGATGACCGTCAGCAGTACGGCCAGCCCGATCGCCGACGCCGCGCTAATCCGCATGGAGCATCCAGCCTTTCAGGTACTCGCCTTCCGGATGACCGGCAGCAACGGGGTGATCAATGTCGGCGTGAAGCTCGGCGAGCAGGCGCACCCGCCGTCCCGACCTCAGCGAAGCCTCCTCGAGCACCTGGCGGAACACCTGACGGTCCACCGCGCCCGAGCACGAGAAGGTGAAGAGGATGCCGCCCGGCGAGAGGCAGCGCAGCGCCTGCTGGTTCAGTGTGAGGTACCCACGCAGGGCTCCCTCGACCTCCATGCGGCGACGGGCGAACGGCGGAGGGTCGGCTACGATCAGGTCGTACCGCTCGCCGCTGGCCAGGTGATCGAACACATCGGCCTGCACCCACGTGAATAGTTCCGACGCCAGACGGGGGTTGAGCCGGACGCTCTCCTCGGCCTGCTCCAAGGCGTGCTTCGAGCTCTCGACGGACACCACCCGGATCGCGCCGCCTCCCGCGGCCCGCAACGAAAAGGCCCCGGTGTACGCGAACAGGTTCAGGACGCTGCGGCCGTCGGCCACCGATGCACAGGCGGTCCGGTTGGCACGCTGGTCGAGGTAGAAGCCGGTCTTCTGGCCCCTGGAGAAGTCGACGATCAGCTTCACGCCGCCCTCGGTGATGAGCGCCCTCCCGTCGCCCGAGCCGGCGAGGTACCCGGAAGGCAGGGCAAGGCCCTCGACCCGCGCGTGATGCTCGTCGCGCTTGAGGTAGACGTTCACTCCCGGAAACATCCCGGTGAGACAATTCACTACGCGCGGAGCGAGCGGTTCCATGCCGCGTACGTGCAGCGAGATCACGATCGTGTCCGCGTACCGGTCGGCCACCAGGCCGGGAAGGAAGTCTCCCTCGGCGTTCACGAGGCGCAGCGCGTCAGAGTCTATGCGCAGGCGCTCCCGCACGGCGGCGGCCGCGCGCAGGCGCTGCTCCAGCCAGTCCGTGGCCGGCTCCTCGGGGCCGAGAGACACGAGACGGACCGCGATCAGGCTTTCGGGTGACGGGAACCCCCACCCGACCACTGAACCGTCCGATGCCTCGATCCTCGCGAGGAATCCCGATTCGACGTTCTCCAGGGCGCTGGCGATGGCCTGGCGATAGATCCAGGGGTGATGGCGGCGGCGTGCCGGTAACTCGCGACCCGGCTTCAATACGACGACCGGTTGATCAGAACTGCTCAATAAACCGCTCCCGGGAAAGCTGTTCGAGGTCCTGCTGCGCGGCTCCCCGGGCGACCTGCTCTTCGAAGACCTGGCGGTCGATGTACTTCACCGTCAGGAGCCGCTCCAGTGAGAACCGGACCGCCTCCGACTGCCACACGGCCTCCGTTGGGTTGAAGGAGGCAGGTTCGCCGTACTTTGCGATGAACGCCGTGAACAGGCTGTAGTGATCGAGCTTTCTCTGGTCGAGCACGAGGATGAGCACGTACAGTTTCCCGTCCGCGAACTGGAAATATGCGCGGCTGAGGTATGAAGAACCTTCGCACTCGATGAGGTTCTCGCCGGAGAGCGGCAGGAAGCTGACGTCGGGATCGCCCCGGTACCGGTACAGGGCGTCCTTCCGCAGCGCCTCCTTCACCTGCTCGACCGTCATGCCGAGCGCGATGGTGCGGAATGCCGCTGGTGGCGGCTTGACCGCCGGGGTGGTCGCCTGGGCGCCCGCTACAGCGGGCAGCAGCGCCAGCACCAGGGCCGCCGCTGCGGCTGCCAGGCCTCGGTTGGCTCGTTTCATGTCGGGCTCCTACCGGGACAGGGCGATGCTGAGCGCCGTGGTGAGCTTCAGCACGTCCTGGTTGCTGCGCCGTATCCGCTGGCAGAGCACGGGCGCGATCCTGCGCATGATCTTGTAGCCGAGCGCCGGGTGCTCCGCGCAGAGGCGCTCGAAATCGTCGCGGCTGATCTCGTAGAGTACGCAATTCTCGGCCGCGGTGATCGTCGCGCTGCGCGGCTCCCGTTCGAACAGGGCCATGTCCCCGAAGAAGGACACCGACGCGGCCTGCAGCCTGACCATCGACTTCTCCGCCTGGCTGAAGCCGTAGCGGCCCGCCTTGAGGGTGAGCCTCTGCGTCACCTCCACCTCGCCCTCGGCGAAGAAGAACATCGTCTGGCCAGGGTCGCCCTCGCGCATGATGACCGTGCCCCTCGGCATCGTGACCCGGCGCACCGTCGACCAGAGCAGATCCAGCTCTTCACGGGTGAGGTCCGCGAGAAGACCCACGGACTTCAGGAACTCCCGGCCCTGGTCGTTGCCCCTCCCGACGCCGCCCGGCCGCTTTCGGCGCACGGCGGGTCTCACGGTGCCGTCTCCACGGGCCCGACGAGATAGAGCCGGTCGGTGTCCCGCAGCACGTACGCGGCGCCCGGGTTCACGCGGATGTCGAGGGCCTTCGGCGCCTCCTCGAAGTAGTCCGTCTCGGACTCGGCGAACTTGCGCTTGATGAAGTCGTCGACGGCCGACGAGTCGCCCGCGAGGATGTCGTCGAGCGACATCTTCTTCTCCTCCGCGAGCACGCCGAGCAGCACGCCACGGCCCGAGGCGAGGAGGTGCTGCGACAGGTCTGCGAAAGTTTTTCCGGACCAACCGGCGGGCACCGCAGCCTGCTGCACCACGTTGCGGCCTTCGAACGAGAGGATCTCGCGGGCGAGCTCGGGGATGCCGGGAGCGGAAGCACCGCTCGCGAGAAGGAACCCGTTGAACTCTCCGCCCACGATGACGTCGTCAACGTTCGCCCGGCGGAGGTGTCCCGCGTTCTCCGCATTGACGAGTTCGGCACTCGTCACGATATCAGGATTCATGGACTTGATGGCGAGCGTTGCGAGGATCGTCCTCTCGTCGGCCTTCGCGAGGGTGTTGGCTCCCGATTCGTCGGAGACGAGCACCGCGGTCCGGGCCGCGTTCACCGACGCGCGGCGCAGCACCGTTTCGCTCGTGAAGTTCCCACGCACGAAGCGCAGGTCCATGCCCCGGTGCCGTGCCGCGCACTCCTGGAAGGCTTCCGAGTCCATCTCGTTCACGAGCACGATGTGCGCCTTGCCCCGGCCCGCTATGCGCGCGAGCCCCTCGAGCATCCCCTCCGTGTTCCGGTTCCACCCGCAGACGACGAGGTGGTCCCGCAGTTTCGCGTGCTGCAAACCCTTTCCCTCCCGGATCTTGCGATCGACGAAGATGCTCGCGATGGTGCCCGAGAGCACCGCCGTCACCGCGACGCTGGCGAAGATGAGCAGGATGCCGAGCAGGCGGCCGGCCGTGGTGACCGGGTAGGTGTCCCCGTACCCCACGGTCGCCCAGGTGACGACCGACCACCACACCGCGTCGAAATACCGGCGGAACATGCCACCTTCCGCGCGGTTCTCGACGAGGAAGACAAGGCCCGCGACAGCAAGCATCAGGGCGACGATGCCGAGCACCATGCGGGGCAGGTTCTCGCGCTTGAGGTCGGCGTACAGCATACCTGCCCGGCGGAAGGCGGAGGCGATCGCGGCGAGCGGTGAGGGACGGTCGCCCTCGGCCTGGATTCGTGTCCTCATGAGCGGTCTCAACCTCACTATCGGCCTGTTTTCGGCACAAGGCGACCCTCGGTCGCAGCTTGTAGAGCAGGCGGTCGGGGAGTACATTGGAGCCATGAAATCCAGGCTCGGTGCCGTGACGGTAATGGCGTTCGTCGTCCTGGCGGTCGTCTCGTGCGCCACGTCCTCGGGTACGCTTGTGGACCGGGTCCTGGAAGCCGAGGCCGCCGACGAGAAGGGGCCGACCCCCTCGCCGCCCCCGCCGCCCGAGGGCGTCGAAGGCCTCGAGATCCGAACGAATCCCGACGGGGCCGCGGTCTGGCTCAACAACCGTTACCAGGGGACGACGCCACTCGTGATCGGGGGCCTCAAGAGGGGCACCTATCGCCTGCTCATCACCCGCAAAGGCTACCATGACACGGTGGTCTGGCTCGATTACCACGGCGGCTCGATGGCCTACGAGATCTCCCTCGATCCCATCCTGGGGTTCGTGCAGGTGGACGTGAGCCCTTCCGATGCCGAGGTCACCCTCGACGACAAACGGGTGTCGCGGGGCATCACCCCGGTTCCCGTCGGATCCTACACCGTGAGGGCGAGCGCCTTCGGCTACGCCGAGTGGCGCGGCCGCATCGAGGTCTGGGAAAACATCGTCACCCCGATCGCGGTCGATCTCGAGACCGCGGCTTTCGCCATCTCGCCGCCGTCCATCGCGCGCCCGGTCGTGAATCCCGAAAATCCCGGGCTGCTCGGCAGCCTCGAAGCCCGGTTCGACGTCACGGGGCCCGGATCGGCTTCCGTCACGGTGCTCGACCGATTCGGACATCAGGTGTACCAGGAGCCGCTGCCGGAGTTCAGGACATGGTCCCAGCAGTTCCGCTGGCGTCCTTCCGATGCAATCCCGGACGGCGAGTATTCGATCGTGATCGCCGGCCTCGGCCGCGACGGCGTCGAGTCACGGCAGGAGAGCCTCTTCACCCTCGACCGGACGGTGCGTATCGCCCCTCGCAGCTCCTGGAGCGGCGGTTCGGGACTCCTGTACGTGCCGACAGCCGAGGCACTGCCGCCCGGATCATTCCAGGCCTCCCTTGTCGCCATTGCGTATGCGAACCTCACCACGGACCAGTTGCAGGCCCCGGTGCAGCTTTCCTTCCGGGCAGGTCTCGGCGGCAACGTGGAGTTGGATGCCGCGGCTGGCGCGATCCTGACCGGCTCTGTTCCGCCCATCTTCGGAAGCCTGTCTCTGCGATGGCAGTTCGTCGAGCCGACCCGGCCGGTCGGCATCGGTGTTGCGCTCGAAGGGAAAGCTGCGCTCCAGGGCGTGCCGACCCGCGGGATCCTGACCACCGACACCTTCGCAAACTTTTCCGGGCTCAGCCTCGGCATTCCCCTCCAGTTCGCGTTCGGTCAGGTCAGCCTGCTCGCCGAACCGGCGATCATCGTTTCGGCTTGGCAGGTCGACTACGAAAGCGAGCCCGTCACCTCATCGTCGCCCGCCTCCTGGATGTACTGGAGGGCCGGACTGATGCTCGATACCGGGGCGTTCGTCGCTGGTGCCTCGGTGAGCGCAAGATCCCTTCCCCTCCCCGGCGGCCTTTTCTCCATCGAAGCTCCCGTCGAAGCCGGCGTCGAGTTCCACTGGCTCATTCCCGACACGCACGTCCTTGTGGGCGGAGCTTTGGCGGGCGAGTTCGCCGGATCCGCGTACTGGTACCTGATGGGCGGGATCAGCCTGGGCCTGCTGTTCTGAAGAGGGGAAGTCGGCCGGCGCCCATTGTATCCGGACCGTCCGTTCATCGTCCCGTGACGACGAACACGAGCACTGCCACGAGCCCCAGCAGCAGCCCGACGAGAACGAGAAGTGCGACCCGGTAGAACCCGGTCGGCAGGTTGAACCGGGGCATTGAGAAGGCGCGCACCCGCGGGCGTGTCTTGCGCGGCGCATCTGCTGGTCTAGTGCCGACCCCTTCCCCGGCCGGCGGGATCACGTTCAGGTATCCGCACTCGGGGCATCCTCGGGCGAACTGCTTCGAAGCGCCCTCGAATCCGCAGCGCGGGCAGCGGACGGCGGTGAAGGTTTTCCCGCACGAGGGGCAGGTCCGCTCGGAGTGCCTGACCTCTGCCCCGCAGCTTTCACAGAAGAATCTCGCCTTCATGCTGATGCCCCCGCCGGTCTTGCATCGCAGACGGGACTTCCTTATACTGCGCGTCTCCCGACCACGCAAGGTATGACCCCCGGGGGCCTTCACGCAGGAGCAGACATGGAAACCGTCATCATCGGTCTCCCCTCGTCCGGGAAGACCACGATCTTCAACGCCCTCACCGGCAGGGCCGCGCCGGTCGGCGACTTCTCCGCCGCGGGGCGGCAGGTCCACCTCGCGGACGTGCCGGTGCCCGACGCGCGCATCGACCGGCTGTCCGATCTCTACCAGCCGAAGAAGACCACGTACGCGTCCGTTCTTTTCAGGGACCCGCCCCTCGCGTACCAGGAGAACGGCGGCCTCTCGCCGGCCGGCCTCGGCGAGGTGAGGAAGGCCGACGCGGTCACCGTGGTAATCCGCACCTTCGAAAACGAATCCGTGCCCCATCCGCTCCGCGACATGAACCCCCTCCGCGACCTGCGCACGGTGCTCGACTCCCTCGTGTTCGCCGATTACGAGGTGGCCGAGAAGCGTCTCGCCCGGCTCGAGAAGGAGGCGAAGCGAGACGGGCGCGAGTACCAGGTGCTGAAAACCGTGGTGGAGCGGCTCGGCGCGGGCCAGCTCCTCGGCCGGGGGTTCTTCTCGACCGAAGACGAGAAGCTTTTCTCTGGCTTCGCCTTTCTCACCGCGAAACCCCTCGTTGCCGTCCTCAACGACGGCGAACGCTCGGTCGACCACGCTGCGGTCGAGGCGGAAGCTCATGCGAAGGGTATCGCCGTGTTCAGCATCCGCGGCGACCTGGAGGCCGAGATTGCGCAGCTCGAGGCGTCAGAACAGGCGGAGTTCCTGAAGGACCTGGGCGCGAGCGAGCCAGCGAAGCACCGGTTCCTCAAGCATGTCTATGCCCATCTTGACCTGTTGAGCTTCCTCACCGCCGGCGATCCTGAGGTCCGGGCCTGGAGCATCCGCCGGGGCACCACCGCCTCCCGGGGAGCCGGCACCATCCACACCGACCTCGAGAAAGGGTTCATCCGGGCCGAGGTCGCGTGGTGGGAGGACCTCCTGGCCTGCGGAGGCTGGCCGGAGGCGAAGAAGGCGAACAAGGTGCGACTAGAGGGCCGTGACTACGTGCTCGCCGACGGTGACGTGATCCTCGTGCGCTTCAACGTGTGAGGTCGGCCACGGCGAACGTGGTGAAGTAGAACTCCTCCCAAGTGCCCGAGGTCTCGTCGAGCCATGCCGTGGTCAGGTCGAGCGTGGTGGCAGGTCCGAGTTCCTGCGCGAGCTCAGGGGGCAGCTCGTCCGCGCGCGCGGTCCAGGTGAACTCCCCATCATCGGTGCGTGCCGTGCCGACGAGTCGGGGCACTGCCCGGCCTTTCTGCCACAGCACGACCGCTGCCCGCCCGTCCGCTTGGGGCCTGGCTTCGAACGTGTATTCGCTGGCTCCCCCCGCGGTGCGCACGGGGAACACGTAGAAGAAGCACGAGACGTTCTGGGCGAACCCGTCGGGTGACCGCAGCATCAGGGTGAATGTCCCGTCCGCCAGGCTGCCTGAGAATGCCGAAAGACGGGTGCCGGGCTTTCCCCAGGCGCGGGAGGAGGCGATCGGCAGGACGACGAAACCGTCGCGGGACTCGCGGGTGAAGTACACGGGATCGTACGATTCGGTGAAGGTTGCGAGGACCTCGGAGTCGACAGGCTCTTCGGCTACTTCTGCCACGGGCTCATCTGCAACGGCTGTGGTCTGCTCCGCAGCGAGAGGTTTCTCTGCCTCTTCGACGGCCTGCTCCTCGACGACCTGCTCCTCGACGACCTGCTCCTCGGCCGCGGGTTCTACAACCGCTTCGGCGACCTCCTCGACAGCGGGTACCTCGACTGCTTCGACGGCCTCCTCGACGACAGGTTCTTCAACCGCCTCGACGGCCTGCTCCTCGACCGAGGGTACCTCGACTGCTTCGGCGACCTCCTCGACGACAGGTTCTTCAACCGCCTCGACGGCCTGCTCCTCTTCAACAGGGCCATCGACCGTCGTTTCCGCGACCGCTTCCTCAGCTGGCGCGAATTGCGCGAGCATCCCCTCTCCACGTACCGCCATCATGAGCTCGGGCAGGCTATAGACGTCGTAGTGCCGCACTGCCATCGAGCTGTCAGCCTGCAGCGAAATCATCCTGACAGGGAGCTCTTCGAGCGAATCATCCTCGAAAAAACCGAGCAGGAAATGCGTACCCTCGGCAAGCCCGCTGAACGCCATCGTCTCGCCCGGCTCGAGCACGGTGAACGGGAACTCCGCCCCTTCCGTCGCCAGGTATGCAGCAGCCTTCGAAGCGAGCCGAGCGCTCCCCGGCAACTCGTCTGTGAAGCCCGGAGGGTCCAGCACGTACCAGAACCGCCATTCCTCCTGGTTTTGCACCGTGACGGAGGATCCATCGGCCCACGATGCGCCAATCGCGAGAACGGCCAGGGCGAGGAAGATCAGCTTCTTCTTCATAGGCTTTCACCCTCTGTATCGGCGGCGGAAGCCATTCCCGCCACACGAAGGTTCTTCTTACTGGCGGCGCAGGAGGACCACGGTCAGGTCGTCCTCCTGGATGTCTTCCTTCACGTTCGAAATAGTGACATATTCCCCAGGCTGTTCGACAGATTCCTGTTGATTGAAATATTTTTCATACTGCTTAAAGTGTTTTCTGAGGTACTGATCGACTTTGCGCTCGAGGGTGATACGGTCCTTCGGACCCGTCTGCGGATCACGGTAGGTCCGGTATACCCGTTCGACCGCGACGAGCGCGAGAACAGCCTCCTCGAGGGAATCCGAGCACCCGCTGAAGTCGAACACGAGCTCCTCGGGCTGTGGGAGGTGGTTCCGCTCGAGTCTATAAACACCCTTCCCGAAGAACGCGTCGAAGACGCCGAGGATCCTCCCTACATTCATCTCCTCGTAGTCATTATTGAACTCGTGCGTGCCAAGATGATCCTCATGCTCCTTGAGCCCCGGTGCGTCGCACTTCACGATAGCTCCGGCGGCGTTCCGGAACTGACGACGCGCCTCCTGGAAGCCATCGGTGAACAGTACAAGCACGTCGCCCGGGTCGAGCTGTTGTTCGATCCCGGGATATCCGATCTTCTTCTCGTCGAGATATTTTTTCGCGAACTGACCGGCTGCCGGGCCTCCCGAAGGTATCTTTCGGGTCTCCATGCATCCCCGGCTTCTATCGAAGTAATACATCTTGTTGTCGCCGGCGGGACACATCGTCACAAGGCCGCTTTTCGTGTCATACAGGCACATCATGAATGCGGCGAATTTCTTCTCGAACCCGCGGTCAAAAATCATGTCGTTGATCGTGTACACGAGCGTGTCGAGCCGCAGCAACTCCTGCCGCACCCGCTCCTGTTCCTTCGTATCCCGGATTCTGGCAAGATCCGCGAGCCTGCCCTTCCACTCCCGGCACCACCGGAGGAACAGGGTGGCGACCTCGACCATGATGAACGCGGCCTCGACGCCGTGCCCCGACACGTCGCACTTCATGATCGCGTAGTACCGATCGTCGAGCTTCTGCCAGTCAAAGTAATCACCCGAGACCTTTGCGGCTCCCTCGTAGAAGGCGTACAGGTCGATGTCCGAGGTCTTGACGCCGCCGGTGCTTCCCTTCTCGCCGTCGGTCGCGATCTCGAGAGGCAGGAACTGCTTCTGGATCGCCCGGCCGACCAGCATCTCCTTCTCGGCGATGGCGGCCGACACAAGCCCCGCGGTCATCTCGTTCACCGTTTCCGCCAGCGTCCCGATCTCGTCCCGGGCACCCACGGGTATTTCCTTCAACTCGCTTTTATCCTCCGTGTCCCGGATTGCGGACACGGCCTTGACCAGGCGCCCGATGGGCGTGATGGCGATGTTCGCCAGGATGATCGCGCCGACCACCCCCATGGCTACGGCGATCAGGGCCACAAGCCCCGTCGTGGTGACCATGGTGTTCATCGCCTCGGTCACCTGGCCGCGCACCACATCGGTCGTGACGGTCAGCCGCACCAGACCGGCAAAGTAGTTACCTTCCTGGTCGCGGGTCACCAGCGGGCGGTAGAACAGGTACGTGGATTCGAGGTGGTCGGGATCGAAATCCAGCACGCTTCCCGTGTGCCCGGATCCTTCGTCGGCAGCCACCGCCTGCAGGGCCTTCTCGATCGCTGCGGCGTCGTCCGGCATGCCCCGCAGTTTCGCGGCCGCTGCATCGTTCACGCTGCGTGCGATGACCGCCACCTTCGTCCGGTCGAGCCGCGCGTCCGACACCTGCTGCTGGGCGATCTCGAACGTCGTCGCGGCCAGGGAAGGATCGTTCGTCGCCCAGAGATAGTCGCGGTCGACGGGATCCTCGTTGGCGGGTACCCCGGGCCGTTCCGGATCGCCGGGCCCGGAAATCGTCATTGAGAGCGCCTCGCCGGGCATGGCGCTTTTTTCGGCCGGGAACGCGGATACGGCCACGTATCCAGAGACCCCGGTCCTGATCGGCTCGGCCGCACGCGAGGCGACGGACTCGAGCAGGATGCCCGCCCGGTTCCGCAGACCCTCGGCGAGCATCCGCTGCTCCCGGGGGATCATCTGCAGCATCAGCGGCACGGCAACGCCGGCCACGATGAGTATCACCAGGATGATCATGAGCAGCGAGAACTTCAGGACAAGCCCGGCGCCCCGGCGCGTATTCGTTCTCATCGCGCGTCCGTCCTCACCGGTTCACGGCCTGCGTACCACGAGCAGCGTGAGATCGTCGTACTGGGGATCCTCCTTGAGGTGAGAGAAGGCGGCCGTGCCGCTCTGCTTCCCGTCGTCGACCCGATGGCGGAACAGCTCGTCATACTGCCGGAAATGATTCCTGAGGAACTCGTCCACCTTCGACTCCATGTAGACAAGGTGACCGGGACCCGTCAGGGCATCCCGGTAGACGCGGAACACTTTCTCCACGCAGACCAGTGCGAGCACGGCTTCCTTGACGGTTCCGGTGCAGCCGCTGAAATCGAACTCGAGATCCTCGCGCGAGATCGTGTGGTGCCTCACCAGCCGATACGTGCCACGGCCGAACACGGCGTTGACGACTCCGCTGATCCGGGGAATGCCGAACTCCTCGCTGGTCTGGCCCCGCGCGTGCGTCTCGAGATGGAGCTCCCCTTCCTTCAGCCCCGGTTCGGCGCAGGGGACGATGTCGCCCCCCCAGGTGCGGAAGGAGCGCTTCGATTCCTCGAAGCCGTCGGTGAAGAGGAACAGCGCATCGCCCCGATCAAGGAGGAGCCGCAGCTGCGGGAAGCCCGTTTTTGCTTCGACCAGCAGAGAAGGAAAAACACCGGCGGCCGGCGGGTCGACCGGCAGCGGATGCGGGAGGATCGCCCCCTGGTCCACATCGTAGACGTACAGGACATTGTTGCCCGCTGTACACACGGTCAGCGTGCCCGTCTCCAGGTCGTACAGCGCGACCGTCAGCGCGGCAAACCGTCCCTCGAAACCGCGTTCTTCGAGCATGTCGTTGATCGTGTACACAAGTGTGTCGAGCCCCGCAGTGCCGTCCGATCCCCGACGGGCGCCCGCCCGCTGTCTCGTCCAGTCCTGGCACCATCCGATGAAGAGCGTAGCCACCTCGACCATGATCATCGCCGCCGGAACGCCTTTACCGGCCACGTCGCAGTTGATGATCGCGTAGTGGCGGTCGTCCAGCTGTTGGAAGTCGAAGTAGTCGCCGGAGACGCCCTTGGCGCCCTCGTAGTACCCGTAGATATCGAAGTGATCGGTCTTCCGCCCTCCCGTACTGCCCTTCTCGCCCCCGGCCTCCTCGAGGGGGAGGAACCGCTTCTGAACGCTCTTCCCGACGAGCAGCTCCGCCTTGTCCTTCGCGGCCTTCACCAGCCCGCGGGTCATCTCGTTGACCGCATCCGCCAGCGTCCCGATCTCGTCCCGGCTCCCGACGGCGATCTCGGCCAGCTTCGACTTGTCCTCGGTGTCGCGGATCTTCGCGACGCCGGCTGCCAGCTTACGGACCGGACCGATCGTGATGCCTGCGAGGATGACCGCGCCGATGACGCCCGCGCCGACGGCCACGAGCGATATGAGAACCATCGTGCGGATCAGCTCGAGGGTCGCCGAGGCGATTTCGCCCTGGATCAGCTCCGTCGATATCTTCAGACGGACCATCCCGAGCGTGAAGTTCCCGTCCTGGACGAAATCGACGATCGGCCGGTAGAAGAGGTACTCCGTCGCGAGGTTATTCGGATCGAATGCCGGGATGGTTCCCGATCGAGCCGCCTTCTTGTCCTTCGCGAGTTCGTTGATCCTGCTCCGGCCGTCCGCTTGGACCTGCGCATACTTCTGCCCAGTCGACTTGTATTCGGCGACGTCCGCCGGCGTGGCATTCTTCCCAATGGCGATCTTCGCGAGCCGATCGGACTCTGCGGAGAGCCGGCGGTTCTCTTCAAGCAGGTCCTTCAGTTTCGTAGCGGCATCCGCGTTGAGCTCGGCCGTAATCTGGACGACCTCCCCGCGGGTCAGGATCCTGTCGTCGAGCTGCAGCTGGGCCGGCTCGAAGCTGCCTTCGGGCCAGTAGGGATCGTTCGTGGCCCAGAGGTAGTCCCGGTCAACCGGATCTGCCGCGGCTGGCAGTGGCACGCGCGGCCCGGTGATGCTGAGATACAGTGCCTCATGCAGCTTCTCCTCCTGCATGGCGCCGATGGAGGCGGGGATGTTCGAGACCGTGGCGAATCCCGCGGTCCCAGCGCGCAGCGGAGACGCCGCGCGGGCAGCCGCGGAGTCGAGGAGGAGGTTCGAACGGTTCAGGAGCTCTTCGGCCAGGATGCGCTGCTCGCGCGTGATCATCTGCAGGCCCAGCGGCACGGCCACGCCCGCCACGATTATGATCACCAGTACACTGACCAGCATGGAGAACTTCAGGCGCAGCCCGATTCCTCTGCGATGCAGCTCCTTGATCTTCCGCTCGGTTTCCTCGACCGTGATCAGCGCCGGCCGCCCCTCCAGCAGGGCGAGCACCTCTGCTTTGAGCACGGCGCCTTCCCGGGCAGTCGCCACAAGTCGGCGCGATGAGACGACGAGCAGCACGGCGATCAGGCCCGCGGACAGGACGACGAGCAGGACGACGAAGGGAACGTGCAGGCGCGACGTGCGGGCGGCGGCCCATCGCGGCGCCCAGCGGAAGCTGAAGTCCCCGATCTTCACCGTGCCGGGCGCCTGGAAGGCAACCGCTTTCGTCGCGAAGAGGACCCCACCCCTCGTGGGATTCAGGACCCCGACGAAATAGTCGGCGGTGTCGTAGTCGGAGCCCAGCGTGATGCCCGTGATATGCCGGTCGTTCGGCACCGCGAACTGCCCCGCAGCCTGCTTGAGGGTGTGTTCGTATGGCGGGAGCCTGTCTCGGTCCAGGTACACCTCCCGCACTATGCCGCTCGCCGAGAATCCCCTGCCGACGAGCTGAAGCACGAGGTTGTCCCCGCTGTCCTTCCGCTCGTCGACGCGCGCGATGTAGGTCACCGGCCGGTAGCGGTTCAACCGGAGGGTGATCGAGGCCGGCGGGCCGACATTGCCGGCAAGATCGACCGCAGAGACTTTCACCGTGTACTCGCCGTCGTCGACGTTCTCGGCTCGCAGGCTATCGGCCTGGCGGACGAGGAGGCCGCCGTCTGTAGGCAGGGGTGCCGACACCTCGTATCGCGCGATGCGGTCGTCGGCAGGCCCGGTCCACGAGATCGCGAAGTCGTTCGAAGGCTGGTACCCGTCGAGCAGGGGCGCGGGCTGCAGGAACAGTGTGACTGCCTTCGGCGGGGTTGCATCGCGGATGAAGGTGACGCGCGCCGGATCCCGCGTGGTGTTGCCGGCCCGGTCGGTAGACCATACCGCCAGCGTCCAAGCACCATCCGTCGGGGCATCCAAGGCCAGTTGCTGTGACGCCCCCCTGAGTTCGACCGGCTTCGCCTCCGAACCGTCCAGCCCCCACGTGTACCGGTATGAGGTTATGCGGGAGGGGTCCTCGGGTTCGCTCCAGCTCACAGCCACCGAGTCGCGGTTCGCCGGCGTTCCTGGCGAGAAATCGAGCGGACGCAGTGCGGGGGCCGGGGCCGAGGTGTCGGGACGTATGGCGTACAGCGCCCAGGCATTCTTCGCCGACAGGACCTCGGCGAACACGAACAACCGGTCATCGAGCACCGTTCCGTGGGACACGAAGGTACCCGCGTCGAGCGACGGGGCGACGATGCTCGTTTCCCACCCCTTGGTCCGTGTGGCGAGCATCAGCCGGCTCTGCGGAGGCTGCCGGGCGTAGAGGATCCGGACCTTTCCGTCGACGGTGACCATCTGCGGGTACAGCGCGCTGCCGGCCTGGCTCACGTTCTCCTTCGGCAGCACCACCGCTCCTTCCCCGTCCAACTCGCAGTAGTAGATCTGGTAGACGGGGGTCTGGGTGGATCCCACGAAAGCCCGTTCCCAGACAAGGCCGAGCCGGTCCCCGATCGGGGCGAGGGAGGGACGCTGGTTGCTGAAGTCGTCCGCTTTCTGCAACCCCGCTTTACCGGTAACCGCCTCCTGGAAACCGTCTCCCGAGGTGATGGGCAGGGAGTCCCCCCAGGTGCGCCCGCCGTCGGTGCTCCGTTTCAGGTAGAGGTGGTTGGTCTCGCGCATGGACTGGAACACCACGTAGTCGGTCTTTCCCATGACCACGTGGTGGGGCTGGATGTTCTGCCGCAGGCTTTTGTCGGTGCTTTCTTCCTTGTTGGTGACGAGCGGCTGCAGGGTCGGCCAGTGAACGCCATCACTCGAGACGCTGTACGCGATGGAGAGCTTCACCGAGGCCGCCTGCGTGCCGGAGCCCGGCACCGTCTCCGAACGGGTCAGCATGAGCATCCAGCCGCCGTCCGCCGTCTTCGAGAGGTCCGGCGAGGTGACGACCGACGATTCCTTGAAGCGTGCGATTTCACGGAACGTGTTCCCGGCGTCCTCCGATGACTTGATCAGAACTTCCGACACCTCGTCTCCGGCCGTGCTGGGCAGCACGACGGCCACGAGGATGCGCCGGTCGTCCACCGCGAGCGCGTGCATCCGCGGTTCCTCGCCCACCCCCGGCAGCGGGATAGGTCCGTGCACGAGCCGGCGTCCCGCCCACCGGGTGTCCGCGTTCGGTGCGTCGAGCCGGGCCGTGTCGGTCCAGATGGAGACCGCCGAGGAAGCGCCGGTTCCCGTGCGTTCCTGCCAGGAGAGGACGAGGAAGCTGTCGTTCGCGGCGGAGCCCGAGTAGGAGACGCCGGACGGCGCCTTCACGGTGGGCTCTTCCCAGAAGAAGGTCTGTGCCGCTGCCGTGCCGGCAGCGCAGGCGAGCATGATCGCTGTTATGGCAAGCCGGCGCATCCTCATTCGCCCCGAAGCCTCTTGATTTGTGCCTTCGCGGTCAGGAGGAGCTGGTTCCTCGGCTTCCTGACGAGCAGGTCGTCGATGATGGCCTCCGCGCGGGGCAGGTCGTTTTGGGCTATGAGAGTGTTCGCCTCCAGATACCGCCGGTACTCGTCTGCCGAGAGCAGGTCTTCCATGGATCCGCCGCGCTTCGTGATGACTTCGCGCTGGAGTGCGCGGGCGCCCAGATTGTCGGGGTTCACGGCCAGGCTCTGCTTCAGGAGGAGCAGCACCCGCTCCCACACGTTCCTGTCGTTCGGGCTCCTGTCGTACAAGGTACGGGCCTGACGGTAGAGGTCCGCGGATTGCGTGATCAGTCTCGGCTCCAGCTTCGCGGCCCGCATGCCGAGCATCACCTCGAGGTCGGCGATGGCTGCGTCGATCTTCTGCCGGACCGTCGACGACAGGATGGTGGCGACCCCCTCGATGTTCTGGTAGTCCATGAGTGAAAGCCGGGTGTCCCGCATCGTGACGTCGGTAATCCTTGGGTCTTTCGCCTTGGCGAGGTTCGCCTTGTCGAGGGCATCCTGCACCCGCTGACGCAGGAGCTCGGCGAAGGCAGCTTCGCCCCGGTCGAGCCGCTCGATCTTCAGGTCCATCAGGCGCGCCTCGCGGTACTCCGGGACCGCCGTGGTGATGGCCTCCACGCTTACCTTGGCGGCCGCGATGTTTTTACGGTATTCCTCCGAGGACGGACTCGATTTCTTCAGCTTCTCCGCCGCGTTGTAGCTCAGCTCCGCCTGGGTCATGAACCCGCGCACGTCCTGGTAGATGGGGTCGGTCCGCGTGATTTCGCGCCGGCCGCTCAGCTTCTGCGCCGACCGGGCGAGGCTGAGATAGTACTCGAGCGTGTCGTTCCGATCCGGGTTCGTCGCGTCCCAGCGCGCCTTCGCCGCCTCGAGGGTGGCCACAGCGGTCGCGAAGTCGGTGTTCTTGTACTCCGCGATCCCCCGGTTGACCTGCACCTCGACGTCGGCGAGGGTCTGTTTCAGCACCATCTGCTTCACCGCGGCGATGAGGCGCGGCAGGTCGTTGTAGCGGGCTCGCGCCGTCGCGCTTTCCTGCTGTTCCAGCGACGAGCCGTAGCTCGTGAGGGCCGTCTCGTACTCGGCCTGCGCATCGCTGTAACGCTTCTCCTTCTCGTGCGTCTGCGCCGCGAGGTAGGCACTGTCGCCCTGCCCGCGCAGCTCGGCGGCCGTCGCGACGGCGGTCCGCGCTGCCGCGGTGTCCGCGTCAATCCCCGTTTGGAGCGCGACAATGCGCGCGCGCAGGTCTGCCTGCTCGGCGAGCAGGCGGGCGATCCCGTCGCTCGCGGTCACGTGGGACGGCTCGGATGTCCACCGCTCGCGCCACGCGTCGAGGTCCGACAGCAGCACCCCGATGTCCGAGAGCGCACGCACGTACTCCTCGTTCGCCAGGTCCGGCCGCTTCCCCGCCGGCGCCTGGCTGACCACGGTGCCGGCTGTGAGCGCCCGCCCCTTCTCCTGCCGCGCCTCGGCCGCGGCGCGACTCGGCTCGAACCCCGCAGTCTCGAGGCCGGCGATGCGTACCGCGAGGCTTGCGTCTGCCTCGAGCGCCCTGGCCGCCACTGCGGAGAACCGTTCCCTGACCGCCGCGGCCCGTGTGGCCATGACCGAACCCGCGGCTGCGGAGTCGGCCCGCTTACTCCACTCGCCCACGCCGAGCTCCGCCGTCTTGCGGATCGCGGCGAGGTCCGTCCGCCCACGCCTGAGCACGACGAGGTCGGCGCTCGACGGGGACGGGATGTCCCGGAGCCGGCGATCCAGTTCGGCGAGTGTTCCGGCGGCTCCGGTTTCGGCCGTTACGAACGCCTCCCAGACGTCCGCGTCGGCCATGTGCTGACGGATCAGCCCCGCGAGCACCGAAAGGTCGGCCGCTCGGGCGCTGTCCTCGCCGCTCAGCTCGAGGCCCTCCGCGGCCTGCCACGCCGGCATCTCCGCTTCGAGCACCGCGAGCGCGAGGAGTCCCCGGCTGCGCGCCTCGGCCGCGAGGGTGCGGAACGCAGCGAGCTCGACCGCCCCGGTGAATGCCTTCTCCATCGCCTGGTAGGCGGTATCGGACGCGGCGGATGCTGTGTCCGAGAGCTTCTGGGCGGTCGCGACCCACGGCTGCCGAACCGCGCAGGCGAGGCCCTCTGGAGGGACACCCGACCGGCCGAGGGCGTACAGCTCCACGAAGTGCAGCCAGAGGTCGTCGGGCTCGTCGTCGCCGTTCGCGGCGTCGATCGCGGCATTGACCTCGCGCACCCGCACGGCGAGGGCGCGGATCTCCGCCTCCCGTTCACGGGCCTGGGAGAGCGGCTGGAGCGCCCTGACGAACCCCTCGCGTCCTGAGGCGGTCACCGGCTTCGCGAGGAGCGCCTCGAGGGCTGCCGGCAGGGCCAGGGTCTCGGGCTGGGACTCCTCGGACTGGCGTGAGACCTGCTCGAGCTCCTTCACGGCCGCCAGGGCCTGCTCCCGTTGCAGCGCGGCGTAGGGTGCGAGGTCGAACTCGGCCCGGGATATGGCGAACCCTCCCAGATACGTCTCGATCGCCTGCGGCTGCCTCCCGTCGGCGATCTGTTGGGCCGCCGCCTTCATCACGGCGGTGAACCGCTGGAAATCCCCCGCGCGCTGCAGCGCGCGGGCGGCCACGGCGAGCGAACGTTTCACGGCCGGGTCCGGGTTCGGGTCAAGATCCTGGAGCTCCTTGACGATCGCGAGCCCCTTCTCGACGTCCTGCTCGACGTTGAGCACCTCGAGCAGCTCGCGGTACTTCTCGTTGAAGAGCCGACGCACCTCCATGATCCGGGCGACGAGCCTGTCGGTCTCCTCGCGCAGGTCGGGGTACTCCTTCATGATTTCGACGATGAGCGCCATGGCCTTGGAGTACTGCTTCCCTTCGACGAGCGTCCGGGCCTGCTCCAGCTCCCGCTCGCCCTTCCCGCTCGCGAACCCGGGAACGGCGGCCACGAGGAGGCATAGTGCGAGTACGGTAAGGAGGCGCTCAGAGATCCTCACGGACGCAGGCTCCCACGTCTCCTATTATCGACAAAATCGACGGTTTGGCCACCGGTCGAAGCGGGGCCGGATCGTGCCAGAGTACTCCGGTGATCTTCCCGACTCCCATACCCCGCCGGGTGGAACAACCGTTCCGACCGGTGTATACTCAATGGCAGGAATGAAGGTTCCGAAATTCGCGGCACTCACGCTCCTTTGTCTGAATTCTATCACGGCCGCAGCCGCTCCGGGAGATCTGTACGCGTGGTGGTCGAACGTCTGGGGTCCGCCTGACCCGAACGCCGGAACCACGATCTTCCCGTCGCTCGAGGTTCCGCTTGGCGGTCGTCTCGAAGGCATGGGAACCGCATCCGCCGCCGTCGCCCGCGACGCCGGCTTCCTCGAGGCGAACCCCGCCGCGACCGCCCTGCTGAAAAACACGGAATTCGCATTCTCGCACCACGGCTGGATCGCCGACACGAGCCTCGAGGGGGTTGTCTACACGGTGCGTTTCGACGACCTCGGCTTCGGTTTCGGCGGCAGATTCCTCTACGTCCCCTTCACGGGCTATGATGAATGGGGCGAGCGCGCAAGCAGGGGCACCATCTCCGAGACCGTCGCCACGGCGAACGTGGCGTACAACTTCCTCCGCAGCTACTCCTTCCCGGGCTTCGCCGCGGGGGCGAACATCAAGGCTGCGTACCGCCACGTGCCCGCGGATATCGCCTACGGGCAGTCCATCCTCGGCCTGATGACCGACATCGGCATGCAGACAAGCTTCTCCTTCGCGAAGTTTCAGCACTGGTCGCTCCCGAACGTCTCGGTGGGCCTCGTGCTGAAGAACCTGGGCATCTCGACCATGCCCGACGAATCGCTGCCGCTGACCGCCTCAGCCGGCCTGGCGTACGCGCCGCTGCGGGCACTGACGCTGGCTGCGGACTTCAACCTGCCGCTCAGCCTCGACGCCGACCCGGCCCGGGAATGGGATCTCGCGTTCGGCACGAGCGTCGCGGTGGCCGAGTTCCTCTCGCTGCAGGGCGGCGTGCACCTGAAACCCGGCAATCCCCGGATGAGCATCGGGGCGGACGTCGATCTCGGCACGTGGAGCATCAACGCGAACTACAACCTCGACATGAGCGCCTTGGCGCGGAACCCCGTGGACAAGTTCAGCGTTCAGGCCCGGCTCGATCTCGGCGACCGCGGCCGCGCGGACCGCAGGCGACGTGCCGACGAGCTCTACGCGGAAGGGCTGCGGGAGTTCTCCATCGGCAACCTCGAGAAGTCCATCGAGCTGTGGGGCGAGGTGCTCGCGATCGACAAGAAGTACACGCCAGCCCGACAGTACCTCGCCATCGCGGAGGCGACCCTGGAAACCCAGCGCGCCGCCGCTGCCGCGGGGACTGGACCGTGAAGGCGCCCTCCCCCAGGGAGGACGGCCGGTCGGACGGGCACTCCGCCCAGACCCTCGACCACCCCATCCCCGAGCAGACGCTGCGCCGGGTGCCGCTGTACCATCAGATCCTCGCGGAGATGCTGGTCGCGGGAGAGCCCTACGTTTCGTCGCGCCACCTCGCGGGATTCTTCGGCATCGACGACACGCAGGTGCGCAAGGATGTCTCGCTGATCGGCTACAAGGGCAAACCAAAGGCCGGCTATTCCGTCAGCGGCCTGAAGCTCGCCATCGAGGAGTTTTTGGGCATCAACTACGAGAACACCGCCATCCTCGTCGGCGTCGGCCATCTCGGCTCCGCCCTCAGCCAGTACCCTGGCCTGGCCCAGTACGGACTGCGCCTGGTGGCCATCTTCGACAACGACCCCGCGAAGATCGGCAGCGTCGTCGGCGGGTTCACGGTGCTCGGCACCGAGAGCCTCCCGCGCGTGGTGCGCAGCTTCGACATCGGCATCGCGATCGTCTGCGTGCCCAAAGGCGCTGCCCAGGAGGTGACGGACCGGATCATCTCGCTCGGCATCAAGGCCGTCTGGAATTTTTCGCCCACCCGGATCTCCGTGCCCGCGGATGTGGTCGTCCGCAACGAGAACATCGCCCTCGGCCTCGCCATCCTCTCGCATTACATGAAACGCCAGAAGCACGCGGGGACGCGCCCGGCTGTGCCGGCCTCCGGCTCCCCCACGATCGTCGGCTGACCCCCGCTCATGGAAACCGCCGCCCAGGACTCCTTCGCACGCCTCCTCTCCATCATACGCCGCCTGCGCAGCCCGGGCGGCTGCGCCTGGGACCGCGAGCAGTCTCCGACCACGCTTCGCTCCGGCCTCGTGGAGGAGGCGTGGGAGGCAGTGAGCGCCATCGACACGGGCGATGAGGCGAACCTGCGCGAGGAACTCTGCGACCTCTACCTGCTCGTCACCATGATCGCCTGGATGCACGAGGAGCGTTCCTCCTTCACCGTGGCTGACGTGCTCGAGGGCATCGCCGGCAAGCTCGTGCGGCGCCACCCCCACGTGTTCGGCGATGCGAAGCCCGGATCGGTGCCCGGCATTCTCGCGCAGTGGGATCGAATCAAGCGTGACGAGCGGGGGAACGACGTCCCCCCCTCCGCCCTTGATGGAATCCCCGGGTCGCTGCCCCCTCTCGAGCGCTCCGCCGCCCTGCAGAAGCGGGCTGCCAAGGTCGGGTTCGACTGGCCTGCTGCCGACCCCGTCTGGGACAAGCTGGCGGAGGAGACGCGCGAGCTCCGCGAAGCCGCCGCCTCGGGCGATGCGCGTCGGGTCGAGGAAGAGCTTGGCGACCTGCTCTTCACCGTGGTCAACCTGGCCCGATTCCTGAAGGCCGACCCCGCTCTCGCGCTCAACCGGACGAACGGCAAGTTCGCGAGGCGGTTTCGTGCGATCGAGCAGCGCCTTGCCGCGCGTGGAATCACGCCTGCCGAGGCTGGGCTGGAGGCGATGGACGAGGTCTGGAATCAGCTCAGGGATGAGGAGCGGAACGCCTCGAAATAGGAAACCGGTTCCCCGCCTGGCCCCGCGGCGAGCGTGCGCAATCGCTCGATGCGTACCGGACCCTCCGATTCTGAACGCAGCGTCTTGAGGCCCGGCCCGTCCTTCGGCAGGAGCACGATCCGGTCGGGGCTCAGGCGGTACTCGCTGCCCCAGTAGGCGGACCCGAGCGATGGCCGGCGGCATCCGCGCGGCACGGCGGGCATGGGGGCGGCCTCCTCCACCGAGATGCCCGGTGGCAGCGCCCGGTTCATGCGTTCGGCGAACCCACCCGCACCGTCGTAGGCCTCGAGCTCCACGCTCGCGATCTCTGCAGTGCTCTCGGCTCCCAGGGCGAGCGGGCTCGCGAACTCCAGCCGGGGTTTCGGGTTGAATCCCTCGGTGAACTTCGCCCGGTAGCCCGCGCGCACGAGCGAGCGCTCGAAGGCGCTCATGAGGTCCAGGTGCGAGATCCACACCGCTCTGCCCCGCTTCGCGAACCGGAAGAGAACCCGGGACGGTTCGCCGGCCGGCGCGTCGACGATGCCGGCAGGGACGATCCGCGTGTGCTCGACCTCCCGGTCGGCCTGCTCCGCCGCCGGTTCGTATACCGCGCTGCGCGACAGGGCCAGGGCGATGTCCGCCCATGGCAGGCGCTCCTCCGAGGTCCGGGGCCGGCAGGTTTCGGCCGCTGCATCCCACGGGGCTTCTGCGATGACAGAACGCCACGTGTCAGCCTGCAGGTATTCCTCCCAGGCGTCGAGGCGTGCGCCGCGCCGATACGCGGCCAGCACGAGCTCTCCCGCCCGCTCGTCTCCCCGGGACACGAGACCCTCGAGCAGCGAAAGCAGCGGCGCATGGTAGCCGATCTTGAACCCGAACCCGTGGAGGCTGTTCCTGACGCGCTGGATCGCCTCGAGCGCGTCCTGCTCGCCGAGCTGCACGGCGCGTTCGTAGGGCGTGTGCGGCTTCGGGATGAACGAGGCCACGTTGACATTGAGGGTCATGCCGGTGGCCGAGCGCACCTCGCGGAGGAAATCGACGATGGGGCCCGCCTCGTCTTCACCGGAGGCCGGAGGCAGCCCGACCATGAAGTAGAACTTCGCCGCCTTCCACCCCCGGGCCTTCGCCTCGCGCAGGATGGCGATCACCTTGTCCACCGGCACCTGCTTGCGCACGTCGAGCTGCCACTCCGGCCGCGGCGTTTCCACCGCGAAGGTGAGACCGCTCTTGCGGACTTCGGCGACCTCCGCGAGCAGTCCGAGAGCGAGCGAGTCCACGCGCAGCGACGGCAGGGAGAACGAGACCTTCTCGGCCGCCCATGCGGCGTTCAACCCCCTCACGAGGCCGTGGATGCCGGGGTAGTCGCCCGAGGAAAGCGAGGAGAGGGTGATCTCGCGGTAGCCGGCCAGCCGCACCAGGTCGGAAGCTTCCTGACGAATCGAGGCAGGATCCTTCCGCCGGCACGGGCGGTAGTAGGACGCGGCGTGGCAGAACCGGCAGGCGTTCGGGCAGCCGCGCATGATCTCCACGGTCCCGTGGTCCTGCACGACGCGCATGCTCGGTACCGGGAACGCCGCGGTCTCGGCAGCGTTCCCGAAACCACGCCAGAATGCCCGGCGCACGGGCTCCGTCCGCCCCGCGAACCATATCGAGGAGTCGCCTCGCAGGGTTTCCCGCAACGCCTCCCGCCGGGCGCCCGAGCGTTTCATGCGCGCCAGGCGCGTGAACATGCCGGTGAGCCACCCCTCAGCCTCGCCGATGAACACGCCGTCGAGGAATGCGCCGAGCGGCGCGGGGTTGGAGACGGCAGGCCCGCCCGCGATCACGATCGGGTCGCTCTCGCCGCGCTCGGCCGCCCGCAGCGGTACGCCGCCGAGATCGAGGATGGCCAACAGGTTGGTCAGGGTGAGCTCGAATCCGATCGAAAAGGCGATGAGGTCGAACGACCGCAAGGGGCGCCTGGTCTCCAGCGAGAACAGGCTCGCGCCCTCATCGCGCAGGACGGCCTCGAGGTCGGGCGCGGGCGCGAAGACACGCTCGCACGCCACCCCGTCGAGCCGGTTCAGGTCGCGGTAGATGATCCGGACCGCCGCGTTGCACATCCCGATCTCATACAGGTCGGGGTACGAGACCGCGACGCGCAGCAACCCGTCGCCCTCCTTCACGACCGAACCGTACTCCCCGCCGGCGTAGCGGCCGGGACGCTGGACCCGGGCGAGGATACGTTCGGTACCGGCGAAATCGGCGGCCACGCTAGTACCGGTGGCGGCGCCGGTTGATGTTCATGAGGATACCCGCCCCGGCGAGGGCGGTCCACAGCGACGAGCCGCCGTAGGAGAGCAGCATCAGCGGGATTCCCGTGATCGGCATGATGCCCATCGCCATACCGATGTTGACGAGCACATGGAAGAACAGCATTGCGAGGATGCCGGTGCCGGTGAGCAGCGAATAGTCCTCGCGCGAGCCCCAGACGACCGACAGCCCCCTCAACAATATGACGAGAAAGAGGCCGAGCACGAAGACCCCGCCCAGGAACCCCCACTCCTCGGCGAGGATGGAGAAGATGAAGTCCGTGCTCTGCTGGGGCAGGTACTGAAGCTGGCTCTGGGTGCCCTGGAGCCAGCCCTTGCCGAAGAGGCCGCCCGAGCCGATGGCCGTGACGGACTGGAGGATGTTCCACCCGGCGCCGGTCCAGGCGATCCAGTAGAAGTGGCGCCGTTTCGTCCATCGCCAGCCGAGGACCGCGAGACCCGTGACCGCCGCGGCAGCCGCGAGCACGTACGCGAGAAACGTGGGGTCACCGATCAGCCCGAGAACGGCGCCGCCCCGCTGCATCGCCGTGAGCACGACGGGCACCGCGACCAGCATCACGGCGGCGAGGCCGGCGGCGAGCAGGAAGGCGAGGTGCCGCGCCTCGGCTCCGGCGATGAAGGCCATGCCGAGAAAGATCGGGATGAAGACGAGGGCGGTCCCCAGATCCGGCTGCAGCATGACGAGGCCCATCGGCACCAGGATGATGAGCAGACCGAGGAGGAACCGGGGGAGCTCGCGGATGCCGTTGCCGATGCCCGTGAAGTACACGCCGAGGAAGAGGATTGTCGTTATCTTCATGAACTCGGAGGGCTGCACGCCCAGCTCGCCGATGCCCAGCCAGGCCCGGGCGCCGTTCACCTCCCGGCCGAAGAGCAGCGTGACGACGATCAGCAGCAGGTTTCCTGCGTAGATGCCGAGGGCGTACGTGCGCAGTGTGGCGAGGTTGAAGAACGTCAGGAACAGCATGAGCGCGACGCCCGTTGCCGCCCAGACGAGCTGGCGGATCCAGGCCCCCGAGCTCCGTGCGCTGCCGGTGTCCAGGCCGGCGGAATAGATGAACAGTACGCCGACCGCGACGAGCAACAGGACCGCCGCCGGAAGCATCAGGTCGAACGGCGAGAGTGACGGGCGCTTCACTCGATCCTCCGGGTAGCTGCCTCCGCGTACCACGGCTTCAGGGCGGCGAGGGTTTCCTCGAAGGACATGCCGGAGAAGATGGCGTGGAGGATGAGGTTGGCCGCCTTGGGCGCCCACCACTCCCAGTTCTCCGAGGCCTCGACCATGGTCACCACCACGACCCGGTCCTCCGGCTTGTCGGTCTTAAACGGCGCGTAGGCGGCGAACCAGGAGTGCCACTGCTTCTCGACGCCCGTTTCGCTGGTGCCGGTCTTGCCCGCCACCTCGACGGCCGGGGTGTCGACCACGACCGCGGCGGTGCCCTTTGTGATGACCCCGCGCATCGCCTCCTGGACGAAAGCCCACGTCTCCTTGCTCACCCGGGAGCTGTGCAGGACCTCAGGCTGCACGCGCTCGATGACCGCCCCGCTCACCGGGTCGCGGGTCTCCTTCAGGAGGTGGGGTTTGTAGATGGTCCCGCCGTTGGCGATGAGGGCCACCATGTTGGCCATCTGCATCGGTGAGACGGTCAGATCGCCCTGCCCGATTGCGATGTTGAGGGTATCGCCGCCGACCCACTTCGTGTGCCGGGTCTTCTCCTTCCACTCCGGGGTGGGCAGAAGCCCGACGCGCTCCTCGGGCAGGTCGATCCCCGTCGCCGCACCGAGGCCGAACTCGCGGGCATACGAGACGATCCGCTCGACACCGAGGCCATCCTCCTCGCGGGCGAGTGTCCAGAAGAAGACATCGCAGGACTGCGCGAGCCCCCCCATGAGGTCGAGATAGCCGTGACCCTCCTTCTTCCAGCAGTTGAAGGTCCGGTCCCCGTAGTCGATCTTCCCGGTGCACCGAACCGTCTTGGTGAGAGGGAACGACCGCTCCTCGACCGCCGCGGTGGTCAGCACCATCTTGAACGTCGAGGCCGGCGGGTACACGGACTGGATTGCCCGGTTGAGGAAGGGGAACGACGGGTCGGCGGCGAGCCCCGTGAAGTACGCGCCGCCGTCGGTGTCGAAGAAGCGGTTCGGGTCGAACGACGGGTACGACACCAGCGCGAGCACCTCGCCCGTGGACGGCCGCAGCACGACGACCGAGCCGCGCCGGTTGCCGAGCGCTTGCTCTGCGATCTTCTGGATGCGCCGGTCTATCGTGAGCACGATGTCGAGGCCGGGGGTCGGCGTCACCACTTCCTCGTCGTTTGCCTCCAGGCGCCGCTCCTGGACGTCGACCCGACGGTAGCGCTTGCCGTCCCGGCCGCGCAGGACCTCGTCGTACTGCCGCTCGATGCCGCTCTTGCCGAGCACCGAAGCGACATCGTAGCCGCGGTTGTAGAGCACCTGCAGCTCTTCGCGGGTGATGTCCCCGACGTACCCGATGACATGGGCGAGGGATCCGGCCTCGAGGTAGTTGCGGACGGGCTTGTCGCGCCAGGTGACCCCCGGGAACCGTTCTCTGTGTTCCGCGAGGTACGAGACGGTCGCGAGGGGCACCCCGCCCCGTACCTCCACCGGCTGGTAGCTCTTCCACGTCTTCTCGGGAACCCGTCGCTCGACCTCTTCGAGCGGCAGTGACAGGACGGCGGCCAGGCGCTCAAGCAATCCTGCGAGCTGGCCGGCGGGTACCTCGGCGGGCGACAGGTCGACGGCGAACGAGTCCACGTTGAATACCAGGGGGATGTCCGCGCTGCGGTCGAAGACCTCACCCCGCTGGGCCGGAATGACCGCCTCGCGCGAGGACACCTCCTTGGCCCGCTGCTTGAACTCCCCGCCGCGCACGATCTGCATCGAAAAGAGGTAGAGGGCCAGCAGGCCGACGCCGCCGACGAAAATGACGGTGAGCGCGAAGAACCGCCTGCGCAGGCGGCGCTCGCCGTTCTGCATCAGGGGTTCACTTTCTCCACTTGCCGGAAGACCTTCAGGAGGTTGAGGAGTGCGAACAGGAACGGAGCGGCGAGGGCATTATAGCCCGCCTCGATCCAGAGCCTGCCGGTAAAATAAAGGAAGCCGGACGCCTTCAGGCCGAAGACGAGGGAGACGAGCCCCGATATGAGGCCCTTGAGGATCGTGGCGACAATCGTCAGCACGATGGGCATCAGCAGCGGGTCCACGAACACGTTGCCTGAGAAGATCCCGTAGAGGAAGCCGATCAGCGTGCGCAGGAGCATGTGGAATCCGACCGGCGACGCGCTCACCAGGTCCTCCACGATGCCCGAGGCGAACCCCGCCACCTGGGCCGTCATCGAGCCCCGGCGCAGCGCCACGAAGACGAGCACGATGAGCGCGAGATCCGGCCGCACGCCGAGGATGGCGATCCGGCCGAGTATGGTCGACTGCAGCACGACGCAGGCGGCGAGGATCACGAAGGCGACGACGATCGCTTTGAGGTCGCGGCCCATCAGGGTGACTCCGTGCCGCCGAGCACGAACACGTACTCGAGCCGGTCGAAGTCTATGACCGGTTCGACCTCGAGGGTGAGCGAGGTCTCGTACGTCTCGGCCCGGATATCACGCACCCGGCCGACGTTGATTCCGGCCGGGTACAAGCCGCCCAGCCCTGCGGTCACGACCAGGTCGCCGTACTCGATGCGGTCAGCGGCGATCTTCTTGACGTAGCGCATCAGCAGCGTGGCCCGGTCGGCGCCCTGACCGCTCGCCAGGCCCTCGAAGCGCGACTTGTCGAGCCGGGCCGACACCTGGCAGGAGGGGTCGTAGAGGGGCAGCACCTGGGAGGTGCCGGGTCCTACGGCGACCACCCGGCCCACGAGCCCCTCGAGTTCCTCCTGGAAGGCCACCACGGGCATGTCGATGCGGATGCCGTGTCGGGTCCCCTTGTTGAGGGTTATCGTCGAGAAGAGGTTGTCGTGGTCCTTCGCGATGACCCCGGCGGCGATTCGCGCGAGGGGAAGCGCCTGGGCGAGGCCGAGCTGCTCTCGCAGATAGGCGTTCTCGCGGCGCAGCTCCACCGCCTCGCGCGCGGTCCGGTCGGAGTCCGCCAGGCGTGAGCGCGCCGCCGTGAGCTCCTCGCGCGCCAGCCGCAGCTGGCGGATGGAGCCCGCGGTGTCGCCGAACCAGCGGACGAAACCCGTGACGCCCTTCTGGAAGAAGCCGGCCACCGACAGGCCGATCTCCTTGGGCTTGATGATCACGGCCTTGTTGGACACGAGCAGGCACAGGAGCGATATCGCGAGCAGGAGGGCGAGCGTGACGCCTCGCCGGTGGCGGCCGACGAACCCCTCGAACGGGCCAGACATGGCGTATCAGGTCTTCACGTTGAAGTACTTGGAGCCCTTTTCCTTGCCCATGCTTTCGAGGAACTTGCCTGCCCCGAGGGCCACGCAGAGCAGGGGGTTCTCGGCGAGGATGACGGGAACGCCGGTTTCCTTCGAGATGAGCTTCGGGAAGCCCTTCAACAGCGACCCGCCTCCGGTCATGACGATTCCGCGCTCCACGATGTCCGCGGCGAGCTCTGGCGGGGTCTGACCGAGGGTCTTCTTGATCTCCTCGAGCACGGTGTTGATGGGCTCCTGGAGCGCCTCGCGCACCTCCACCGAGTCCATCTCGAGCTTGCGCGGCAGGCCCGTGATGGCGTCGGTGCCCTTGATCTCCATCTTGTCGATCTTCTTGTCCGGCGAGGCATTGCCGATGGTGATCTTCACGTTCTCGGCCGTTGACTCCCCGATGATGAGGTTGTGCACGTTGCGCACGTGCTTGATGATGGCCTCGTCGAACTCGTCGCCGCCGACCCGGATGGCGTTGGAGACGACCATGCCGCCGAGGGAGATGACGGAAATTTCCGTGGTGCCGCCGCCGACGTCGCAGATCATGTGCCCGGCCGGCTCGAGAATGGGGATGTTGGCGCCGATGGCCGCAGCCATCGACTCCTGGATCAGGTAGACCTCGCGGGCGCCTGCCTGCTCGGCGGAGTCGCGCACGGCGCGCTTCTCGACCTCGGTGATGCAGGTGGGCACGCCGATCACCATGCGCGGCTTCACGAACCAGCGCCGGGCGATGACCTTCTCGATGAAGAAGCGGATCATCTTCTCGGTGGCTTCGAAGTCCGCGATGACGCCGTCGCGCAGCGGCCTGATGGCCACGATGTCGCCGGGGGTCTTCCAGAGCATCTTCTTTGCTTCCGTGCCGACCGCGACGACCTTCTTGGTACCGCGCTCCATGGCGACGACCGATGGCTCGCAAAGCACGATGCCCTTGCCGCGCACGTGCACCAAGGTGTTGCACGTGCCGAGGTCGATGCCCAGATCGGTCGAGAAGGCTTCGAACAGCTTGCCCCACGCCATCAGTCGGTTCCCCCCCCGTATCCGGCAGCCCTACTTGAAAAGGCGCAGCCGGGCCCCGAAGTGCTGGTTGTCGAGCCCGAAGGCTGCCCGCCACTCGGCCCTGGCCTTCACCGCGTCGTTCATCCGAACGTACACCTCGCCGAGAAAGAAATGCGCGTCGGCCGACCGGGGGTCGAGCTCGACGAGCGCGAGGTACTGTTCCTCCGCCTTGAACACCTCGCCCTGGTCGAGGTAGATCTCCCCCAGCTTGAAGCGCGCCTGCCGCTCGATGGCCTTGTCTTCAGTCTTGTTGAGGGCCCGCAGGAGGTAGTCAACCGCCTCGCCAGTGTGCTTCATCTGTAGGTAAGTCTGCCCGATTGTCAAGAGCAGGATGTCGCTCGGCCCCTCCTCAAGGGCCCGGAGGAACGCCGCGAGACCCTTCTCGGGATCGCCGAGCTGTGACCACGCCATGCCGAGGTACTCGTAGCTGTCCGGCCGCACGTACCCCCGGTCGATCGCGCTCTGCATGAAGGAGATGGTCTGGTCGTAATAAAATTTTCCGCGGTGGTAGGAGGCCTTCGCGAGAATGTACTCGATCTCGGGGGCGAGCTGGCTCGAGACGAGCCGGGCCCGGCGCAGGCTGACCACCGCCTCGTCGAGCCAGGGAGCGCGCTCCTCCACAGTACCCTCGCCCACCCCCTTCTGGAACGCGGCAAACCCCCGGAACGCGAGGGCGCCCGGATTGAGCGGATCACGCTTCAGCAACGCCTCAGAGGCGGCGAGCGCCTCGTCGTAGCGTCCTTCGCTCCAGAGCGTGGAAAGCTCCGCCACCGTGTGGCGTGCCTCGCGGGGGCGGAACAGCCACCGGTCGACACGCAGCACCGCCGCGAGGATTCCGGCGATCACGACCACCGCAGCGATAGCCGCGACGACGACCGCACGCCGGCCCTTCCGCCGAGAACTCGAGTGGTAATGATCGTAGGTGCGGATCATGACCGGTTCATCCCGGGAAAAGAATGGGGCGGATCGATAAGCCGGGTTCTGTCGAGGGTCACCATCTCTCTCGGCAGCGCGGTCTCCCGCGCGCTCCTGCAGCCTACCCGCAGGGTGCCGGACATTGTAAGCCCGGCGGGCGAGCAGCCCCCTGCTGCTTGGCTTTGCTCCGGACGAGGTTTGCCGTGCCCCGGCCGTCGCCGGCCGGGCGGTGGGCTCTTGCCCCGCCTTTTCACCCTTCCCCCGCCGCGGCTTCGCAGGCCGCAGGCCCTCGCACACCCCCTAGGGGCGCGCTGGGGAGGTTTGTTTTCTGTGGCACTTTCTGTCCGCGGGCCGCCCATGGCTGCCCGCGTCCCGGGGTTTCCCCGGCGTCCCGCTCTACGGAGCCCGGACTTTCCTCTACCGAGTCCAGCGTACTGGGTTCGGCAGCGGTGACCTGACCCGCCC
>JAPLSM010000398.1 GCA_026398635.1 Spirochaetota bacterium
CGTCGGCACGGTCCGACCCGAGACCGAACACCCCGGCCAGCCGGGCCGGTTCGATCGGACCGCTCGCGCGCAGCCACTCGGCGACGACGCCGGCCAGATCGTCGTCCCCGCCGCGGATGGCGCGCTCGATCCTCGGCAGCACTTCCCGTGCCACGACCACGGGAACCCCGGTGCCCGCAGCACCGAACGTTCGCTCCTCGACCCTTTCGGCCAGGTCCGCGAGCAACTCAGCTCGCGGGGTGCCGTGGTCCCGCTCGCAGGCGGCGAGCAGCGCGTCCCACTCCGCCGCGGGGATGGCAATGCGCTCCTTGAGCCACTCGAGAAGCTCCACGCTGCCGCGAGGCGACCACCCCTCGGCGGTCCTGCCGAGCCGGGAGGCGAGCTCGGCTGCGAGCGACGGGTTCACGCGCGGCCGCAGGTCCGCGGAAAGCACGAGCTCGCGCACCAGGTCGCCGCTGAGGGCGGTGCCCCCGGATGCGCGCGGCGTGTCGTCGTCGTACATGAACGAGTTGGTCTCGCGCCACAGCACGCCCGAGCAGAACGGCGAAGGCGCGGGGGTGGAGCACTCCCCCACCCGGATCGCGCCCGAGGCCATCTCGGCCAGGAGCCCGCCGAGGCAGGCGAGGTCGAACTCGTCCCGCAGGCAGGTGCGCCACGTCTCGAGGAGCATGGGGAAGTCCTCGAAGCGCGATGTGGCCTCGAAGAGGTTCTTCGCCCGCTGGCGCGTGAGCCAGAGGGGCATGCGCCGCGCGCCGCTCGAGCGCGGCAGCAGGAGCGCCCGGGCCGCGTTCTCCCGGAACCGGGCACCGAAGAATCCGCTCGTCTCGAGGCCCTTCGTCAGTAACCGCTCGAGGTTCTCCGGCGTGACGAGGCCGAGCAGCTCCCGGGCACCGATGTCCTCGGGCAGGAACAGCAGGAGCGCGTCGTTGTCCTGGAAGAGCTCGGGCGCCCAGCCGAAGCGCTCCTGCCACGCGGCCCGCAGCGCCAGGCCGAACGGCTTGTTGATCGCGCCGCCCCACAGGGTGTGGACCACCACGGTGCAGCCCTCGGGGCCGCCCAGCCTGTCGTGCACGTGCTCGACCAGCACGTGGTGCCGGTGCGGCAGGTCCCTGCCGGTCGACTCCCGCTGCCGGCTCAGGTATTCGACGAGCGCCTCGGCGGCGCCCGGCTCCAGCCGGTTCACCTTCACGAGCTCGCGCCGCAGGGCGGGGTCGCCGAGCCGGTCGTTCCACGATTCCAGCGCCGAGGCCACGCGCAGCGCGAGGTGCGGTCGCCGGTTGACCTCCTCGGCCTTCCAGAACGGCGACATGCCGGATCTGCCCTCGGCGGGCACGACCTCCACGTCCTGGTGGCTGATCCGGCGGATCCTCCAGCCCTGCGTGCCGAACACGAAGGCGTCGCCCACCGAACGCTCCCACACGAACTCCTCGTCCAGCTCGCCCAGGAGCGCGCCCGAATCCGCGGCACGGAGGCTGAAATACCCCCGGTCGGGGATGGTGCCGCCGTTCGCGTACAGGCGCCGCAGCGCGCCGGCCCGTGCGCGCACGGTTCCGCCGATCGCATCGATGGCCACCATCGGCTCGAGCTCGCGGAGGCGTGTGTCCGCGTACCGGCCGGCGAGCATGCGCAGCACGAGGTCGAACTGCTGCCGCGGCAGGTTGTGGAAGGGCAGGCTGGCGCGCACGGCGTTGAAGAGATCGTCCACGCGCCAGGTCTCCACCCCCGTCATGGAGACGAGCACCTGGGCCAGCACGTCCAGCGGCGAGACGACGGGCGCCGATTCCTCGATGTCGCCTTCGATGACGCATCGCGCCAGCACCGCCGCGTCCACGAGGTCTCGGCCGTGGAGGGGGAAAAGCACAGCCCGGCTCGCCGCACCCACCCGGTGGCCCGATCGGCCCATCCGCTGCACCGCCGAGCCGACGGTGAACGGCGAGCCCACGAGCACCACCTCGTCGAGCGCGCCGATGTCGATGCCGAGTTCCAGCGAGCTCGTGGCCACGATGGCTGCCAGCTCCCCGCGCTTGAGGCGCTGCTCCACGACGAGACGCATCTCGCGCGAGAGCGACCCGTGGTGCGCCCACGCGATCACGGAGCCCGCGTCCTCATTGATGAACCGGGCCACCTTCTCCGCGTGACGGCGCGAGTTGACGAAGAACAGCGTGGAGCGGTTGCGGGCGATGATCGCCCGGCACTCCCGGGCGAGGCCGCGCCACAGCTCGTCGCCCGGTCCGTCAGCCGCGCGGCGCTCGGGGCCTGTGGGGGCGGCAGCCGCGGGCGCGGGGGCCGGCCCGGAAGCCCCCGCCACGGCAGGGGCCGCAGCCGACGCCGCAGCAGGGGCCGCCGGTGTTCCTCCCGGCGGGAACCGTACGCTGATCTCGAGGCGCTTGGCCATCGGGCAGTCGATCACCTCGAGGCGCCGCTTCCGGTACGACGGCCCCGACGGTTCCGTGCCGACCTCGAAGCCGGCCACGAGGTCGGCCACCGCCGCGAGCGGCCGAACCGTCGCGGAGAGCGCGATGCGCTGGAACTCGCCCGAGAGGCGGACGAGCCGCTCGACTGCCGTCGCGAGGTGCGTGCCGCGCTTGGTCCCGGCCACCGCGTGGATCTCGTCGAGGATCACCGTGGCCACGCCGCCGAGCATCGAGCGGCCGCCGTGCGAGGAGAGCAGGAGGTTCAGGCTTTCGGGCGTGGTGATGAGGATCTCGGGCGGCCGCTTCCCCATGCGCCGGCGCTCGGACGGCGGCGTGTCACCGCTGCGCGTCTCGACGCGCAGCGCGGGAAACGGCTCGCCGGCCGCAGCAAAGACCCCGGCGAGCTCCCGCAGGGGCGTGACGAGGTTCACGCGTATGTCATTGTTCAGCGCCTTGAGCGGCGACACGTAGAGGATGCGGACCGTGCCGGCCGAAAGTCCTCCGCGGACGAACCGGTCGATGCCCCAGAGGAACGCGGCGAGGGTCTTGCCCGTGCCGGTCGGCGCCGAGACCAGCACGTGCTGGCCCGCGGCGATGGCCGGCCAGGACCTGGCCTGCACCTCGGTGGGCTCGCCGAGCCGGTCGGTGAACCACCGGGCCACGAGGGGATGGAAGAGGCCGAGCGGGCCGGGGGCGTTCACGGGCACGGCGCGCTCACGGTCCGGCATCGAAGACCGAGGGCAGCCCGGACCGGACCGCCCGCCAGTCCACGTCCAGCGGCCGGCGGGAGCCCGTGGCCGACATCGATCGCGAGCGAGCGAGCGCGATGCGCGCGTCGATGTCCGAGTGGCTGTCGAGCCAGCGCAGGAGGTCCGGGGTTCGTTTTCCGACCTCGGCGATCCGCTCGAGCGCGTCGGCGAACGCTCCCGCTGCGATGCCCGCCTCTTCGAGCAGCTCGAGGCACCGGAGGTCGGCCCGGTCCTCGGCGGTCCGGGAATACCGGAGGTCGATCGCAGCGCGAAGGAGGGACTGGGCGGCCGTCCCGCCGCCCCCGGAGACGGCGGAAGCGATCGCGGCCATGCCGATCTCGCGGGCCAGCTGGGTGACGGCATCCCGGCTCTCGACGTGCGCGAGCTCGTGGGCGAGCACCGCGGCCATCTCCTCGGGGGTTTCGAGCGTGCGCACGAGGCCCGTATACACGCAGACGATGCCGCCCGGAAGTGCTGCCGCGTTCACCACGGGCGAGTCGATGACGACCACCTCGGGCTCGAGCGGAAGCGTGCCGAGCCCCGGGCCGAGCCGGGCAAGCAGCGCGGAGAAGGCGCCGGTGACGACCTGCTCCTCAACCACCGTGCCCTCGAGCGCAATCTGCCGACGCATGATCGGCCGCAGGCCGCGCTCGACCTCGACGGCCACGTCGGGCACGCCGACGCGGTCCCCGAACGCGAGCCGGGCGCCGGCAAACGCGAGCGCTGCGAAGGCGGCCAGCACGGCCGAGACGGCCGCCAGCTCCCGCAGCAGGCGCCGGGACCCGCGGATCTAGATCCCCTCCGGCGGCCGGTTCACCCACGCGGGCCGTTTGCGTTCCGCCGAAGCCGGTCCGTAGTGCCGGTCAAAGGCCAGCCTGCCGAAGAAGGGCAGGTAGTAGAACCGGCCCTTGTTCGCCTGCACCAGCGCCACGATGGAGAACACGAGGTAGAGGATGTTGACCGCGACGGCGAAGAAGACGTACCCGAGGAACGGCCACAGACCGTTCGCCGCGTCTCCCCTCACCAGCAGTCCGATGCCCCAGCCCAGGACGCCGGCGTTCAGCAGGGACACGGGCACCTGGCTCAGGAAGGACTGCAGCGCGTGGAAGGCGACGAACTTCGAGCTCTTGCGGTTGACCGCGTAATAGACGGCCGATGCGACGAGGTTGACCAGGGGCAGGGGCAGTCCGACCGCCCACGAGGCGAACATCATGAGGTACGACGACATCGCGTCGTCCTTCTCGCGCTGGCTGATGTCCCCCGGCTGGGGCAGCACGACACCGGACGCCGCCTGCTCCCGGTCAGCCATCCCGATCACTCCTTGCCGCTGAACGGCGGGTAGCACCGCCCACCACGCGAGGAACGCGAGCACCATGGTGGCGATGAACCGGCCGTACAGGCAGATGCCGTGCGGGATGCCGACGTAGATCCAGCCGAACAGCACGCGCACCAGGACCATGCCCTGGTTCACCTTCTCGGGCCGGGCGGCTTCGAGCTTCACCGTGTCGCTCGTACCCCGGGGGTTGAACGCGGGGTACCCGTCGACAAGGTTCATCAGCGTCGCGCTGACCCGCAGATACCAGTTCTGGTAGCCGAGCTGGAATTTGAACATGCTCTCGGGGAACCGTCCCGTGAAGAGCGCGACCCAGAACTTCGCGAACTCGATGATGCAGTACCAGATGCCGACGATGCCGAGGAGGAATCCGTGCGGGATCCCGATGTAGATCCAGCCGAAGAGCGTGCGCAGGATCAGCTCTCCCCGCGAGTACTTTTCCTGATGGGTGATAGATAGCTTCATGGGTGCCTCCTATGTGGTCTTCATTCTACGCCTCCGGGGCCTCGCCGGCAATGAGGCTTCGCCGCCGCGCGGCGCCGGCCGCTTTAATACCGGAACACCACCATGGTGTGGCAGGACACCTCGACGCCCGTCACCGACACCACGCCCTTGCCCCGCACGAGCTTCGCGGTCTTCTTCGGCAGCGCGGTGAACGCCGCGGTGATGCGCTCGGGCACGCGCAGCTCCACGGCCACCACGAGCACGGGCACGAGGTCTTCGAGCACGAGCACGCTGCCGCGCCGGATCGGAGGCGCATACAGCAGGTGCGCCACGTAGCGCCGGCGCTTCGGCTGGTGTACGAGGCTCACCCTTCCGCAGCTCGGCATCGGGGCCCGCAGTATCGGCGACGGGTGGACCATGCGCAGGGCGTTCAGGAACAGGTCCCGGTGCAGCCGCGCGCCGCCGGCCCGGTACAGCGCGCCGAGGGGGTGCGCGAGCGAGACCACCCGGCCGTGCCGCCACCCCGCGGGATGCGGCGCGTCCGCCAGCTCGCAGGGGGTGTTCTGGTGCGAGCAGTAGTGGCCGCAGGTGCGGTCGAAGTACGGCTCGCGGATCGCGGCCAGCACCTCCGCGTCCGTCACCTCGGCCCTGAGAGCCGGCAGGGTGTTCAGGAACGGCGCGTCCACGAGCCCCTTCGCGAGTTTCTTCCCGACCACCGTGTAATCCAGCGTGTGTGCCGCGGGGCCCAGGTACCGGGCGCCCACGTCGATGAGGAACCGACGGCCGTCCCGGTCGAGCGCGCCCTCGCCGAGCACCAGCAGGTGCCCGCCGCCGGCCAGGTACTCCTCGAGCTGCCGCGCCGACCGGCCGTCGAGGCACCGGCCTCCGGGGAGCACGATGGCCTCGTAGCGGCCGAAGCCCAGCGAGGGATCGACCACCTCGAAGTCCGTCTGCGACTCGAGCAGCATGTTCGCCGTGCCCTGGTCGTGGTCCTCCTGCCCGCACAGCAGCAGGCCGAGGTTCGCGCACGGCTTTCCGTCGAGGCCGTAGCTCTCGATCTTCTGCACGTACCGGAAGCCCTCGCCGATGTTCCGGTAGGTGGCGAGGTCCATGACACCCGAGGGGTGCGCCTGGTCGCCGAAGCTGCACCGTGCCCCCCAGGCGATCATGGCGGCCGCCTCCGCCCGGATGGCGTCGGGGTGCTTGAAGCCGCCGAACTCCCCCCACGACGTGTGGAACTTGCCGCTCATCGCGAGGTACTGCCGTTCCGTGTTCGCGAAGTACCTGGCCCGGACCGGGAACTTGTCGTAGCCGCCCCAGCCGGTGGGAAGGTCCTCGAGCTCGAAGTGCGTGTCCCCCACGTGCCACTCCGGCGTGTACGGGCTCGCCCCGCCATTGTAGAAGACCGTGGCGTCGGGGAACCGGGCGTGGATGATGCCGTTGGCCGCGGCCATGAAGCTCTGCCACGTGCGCACGTGCCACTCCCGGGCCTCGCCGTCGCGCTCGGGGTCGAGACCGGCCCGTACCATGCCCGACCTGCAGGCCGGGCAGAAGCACACGGTGTGGAAGCAGATGTCGTAGAAGAACCCGTCCACGTCGTAGAGCGAGCAGATCTCGCGGGTCTGCTCGAGCATCAGCTCCCGGTAGTCGCCGCTGGGGCAGAGGAACTTCCACGAGAAGGGAGGTTTCGGGTCGTCCAGCTTCGCCGCGGGGTCGAAGTTGTTCACCGCGAGCGATCCGTCGCGGTGACGGGAAACCCACTCGGGGTGCAGCTCCGCGTCGGTGGCCGACCAGCCCACGGTGTAGTAGATCGGCGCGCGCACGTCGACCTCGTGGCTCGCTGCGATCCACTCGCCGAGCAGGTCGCGCTCCAGGGTCGGGTGCCGCATGCCGACCCGGGTCGGGTAATAGGACCAGCTGTGGTGGCACTTGGCGAACACCGTGATCGAGTTCAGCTTCCCCAACTTCAGTGCGGCCTGGAAGTTCGCCTTGTCGAATCCCGCGCCAACGCCGGGGATGTGCTCGGAAGTGTGGAAGTCGAGGTGGACTTGCCGGGAGGGAAGACTGATCATGGCCGCCCTCCCCTGCCCGTGCCGGGCTGCGTCGGCGCGCGCTGCGCGCCGATGGTGCCGATGCCGAGAGCCATCGAATCCCCTCCCCGCCCCACTCTACCAGAACCGCTGCGGTCTTGAAACAGGTCCACGGTCCCCGTTAGTGTTCCCCGCGTGAAGACCCGAACCCAGGGGCGGACCGGCCTCGGTGGCTTCCGCCTCGGGATGCCCCTCGTCGCGGTGTTCGTGATCGCGGCGCTCGTGGCGGCGAACGCGGCGGTCGTCGCAGTCGTCGCCGCCCGGTCGCATCCCCGGGCCACCAACTGGCCCGGCCCGTCGTTCACGTTCTGGCCCGAGCGGCGGTGGAGCGAGGTCGAAGAGGCGATCGACGCCCTGGCCGGCGCGAAGCGGCTGTCGAGGTCCGTGCTCGGCACGGTCGAGTACCGGGGCACGTCGTACCCCGTGCACCTGCTCTCGTTCGCGGCCCGCGGCCCGGACCGGCCCCGCGTGCTCCTCGTCGGCTCGATCCACGGCACCGAGCCGGCCGGGGGCAGGGCGCTGCTCGAGCTCGCCGACGGGATGGTCCGGGATCCCTCGCTGCTCGCGGACGTGGCGGTCGACATCGTGCCGATCGCCAATCCCTGGGGCTGGGTGCACGGGTACCGCTACACCGGCAACGGCGAGGACATCAACCGGGACTTCGCCTCGGCCCGGACGCAGGAATCCGTGCTGCTGCGCGGCCTGATGCGGGAGCGCGGCCCGTACGACCTCGTGATGGACCTGCACGAGTCGAAGAAGGCAGGCTACTTCGTCTACGAATACCTGCCGCCCGACGAAGGGCTCGGCTCCTCGTTTACCGGGCTGGTGGAGGCCGCGGGTGAACGCCTCGAGGACCGGTACCACGAGTGGTTCTGGCGGGCCGAGGACGGAGTGCTCCGCGTGCCGACCGTCGCGCTGTGGTGGGTGGCCCTGGCCCGGCAGCTGTCGCTCGAGCATTACGCGCGCCTCCACGGCACCCGGCACGCCTACACCGTGGAGACACCGGTCGACGACGAGCTCGCGGACCGGGTGCGCATCCATCGCCGGGCCGTGGCGGTGTTCGTGCGCCGCATCACCGACGAGGCCGCACGGGCGGGCGACGCCGCACGCTGAAACCGCGCGGACGCCGCGCTCGATGCGGCCGGTCCGCCCATGCGCTCAGCCCAGGAACCCCTTCGCCCAGACAGCCGCACGCTCCCGCTCCCCGTCCGCGAGCGGGCCGTCCCTGCCCTTCACGATGAACCCCTCCGGCTTCGCGGCGGGTAGGCCGCCCTTCGCCTTCAACCCGGTCGAGATCCGGTCTGCGGCCCAACCGAAGAGCTTCGCGATGAACATCGACATCCGGGTGTCGAAGGCGGCCACGCGCACCTGCGCGAGCGAGCCTGCCGGGATGCCGTCGAGGAACCGCTGAATCGCGGGCGTCGGCCTGCCCCCGAGGGTCGGGGAGCCGACCGCGAGGGTATCGACCGACTTCAGGTCGGCGGCGTTCACGTTCCCGACCCGGATGGCCCGGGCTGCCCCGCGCGGGGCGGCCCCGGCGATCGCCCGGGCGATCGCCTCCGTGTTCCCGTGCTGCGAATCGTAGACGACGAGCGCTTTCACGGCGTCAGCCCTCCTTGCTGTGGAACGCAGCGTCGTGGGCCACTGCGGAGGCGGTGAAATCCTGCCGCCGGATCATGGCGAGCGCCTCGGGCGCGCCCCATTCCCGATCCATGCCGTTGTCCTCCCACTCGATGGAGAGGGGCCCCTGGTAGCCGATGCGGTTGAGCGCCCGGATGATCGGGTCCCACTTCACGTCGCCCCGGCCCGGGCTGACGAAGTTCCACCCCCGCCGCGGATCGCCGAAGTCGAGGTGGGAGTTGAGGATGCTCGTCCTGCCGTCGAGCTCCTTCCGCGAATCCTTGACATGGCAGTGGGCGATGCGCTGCGGGAACTCCTCGAGGAAGTACACCGGGTCCAGGAACTGGTGCACGAAGTGGCTGGGGTCGAAGTTGAAGCCAAGCGCCGGGTGGTCCTTGACCGCCGCAAGGGTGCGCCGGGCCGTGATCGCGTCGTAGGCTACCTCGCTGGGGTGCACCTCAAGGGCGAACGTCACGCCCTGCTTCGAGAACTCGTCGAGGATGGGCGTCCAGCGCCCGGCGAAGTCCCGGTAGCCCGCGTCGATGAACGCCTGGGTCGTCGGCGGGAAGAAATAGAACATGCCCCACACGGGGCTTCCGGTGAACCCGTTCACGACCTTCACGCCGAAGAGCTTCGCCGCCTGCGCCGTGCGCTTCACTTCCTCCGCGCAACGCTGGCGCACGCCCTCGGGCTTCCCGTCGCCCCAGAGGCGCGCGGGCAGGATTCCCTTGTGCCGCTCGTCGATGGGGTCGTCGGCCACGCACTGACCCACGAGGTGGACGCTGATGGCGAGGCACTTCAGCTTGTGGCGCTCGAGCAGGGCGCGCTTCTCCCTGACATAGGAATCTTTTTCCAGCGCCTGCGCGACGTCGAAGTGGTCGCCCCAGCAGGCGAGCTCGAGGCCGTCGAATCCCCAGGCGCCCGCCTTCTTCGCGAGCGTCTCGAGGGGCAGGTCGGCCCACTGGCCGGTGAACAGCGTCACGGGTCTCGGCATCGTCGTCTCCTTTCCTTCCGGTGAACGAGCCATGATACCGTCCGGGCCGGCGGCTTGACAATCGACCCCGCGGGCGGACCGGATACTCTCATGGCTACCCCGAAGACCACCTTCGCTCTTTTCTACGGCAACCGAGGGTTCTTCCCCGCGTCGCTCATCGCCGAGGCCCGTGCCGAGCTGCCCCGGGTGCTCGCCGGGCTGGGGCACCGCACGATCTCCCTGAACCCGGCGGCCACGCGGTACGGGGCGGTGGAGACGCCCGAGGAGGGCCGGAAGTTCGCGTCGTTCCTCGCCGAGCACCGCGGAGAGTTCGGAGGAGTCATTCTGAGCCTGCCGAACTTCGGCGACGAGAACGGCACGGTCGTCGCGCTGCGAGACGCGGGCGTGCCCATCCTCGTCCACGCCTGGCCCGACACACTCGACCGCATGCGGCCCGAACTGCGGCGCGACGCGTTCTGCGGCAAGCTCTCCGTGATGGACGTCTTCGGCCAGAACCGTCTCCCGTTCACGGCCCTCACGCCGCACGTCGCGGCCCCGGGGAGCGAAGCGTTCAGGGGGAACATCGAGCACTTCGATCGGGTCTGCCGGGTGGTGAGCGGGATGCGGCGCGTGACGGTCGGGGCTGTCGGCGCGCGCACGACCCCGTTCAAGACCGTGCGCATCGACGAGGTGGCCCTGCAGCGCCACGGCATCACCGTGGAGACCCTCGACCTCTCCGAGATCATCGCCCGCATGGGCTCGGTCGCCACCGGCGAAGACGCGTACAAGGTAAAGGCCGCGGCGCTGAAGGCGTACACCTCGTGGGAAGGCGTGCCCGACCGGTCGTTCGAGGGCCTCGTGCGGCTCGGCGTGGTGCTCGACCGGGTGAGCACCGAGTACGGGATGGACGCGATCGCGCTGCGCTGCTGGACCGAACTGCAGACGCAGATCGGAGTCTCCCCGTGCGTGCTGCTCGGCGAGATGAACGAGCGCTTCGAAGCAGCGGCCTGCGAGGTGGACGTCGGCAGCGCGCTCGCCATGCGCGCGCTGTCGCTCGCTGCGGGCGGCCCGGCAGCGTGCCTTGACTGGAACAACAACTACGGCGAGGAGGAGGATAAGTGCATCCTCTTCCATTGTGGCCCGGTGCCGGCATCCCTGATGGTGCCCGGCGGCCGGATCGTCGAACATGCGATCCTCGCGGGCTCCGTGGGCACAGGCTGCAGCTTTGGCTGCAACGTCGGCCGGATCCGGCCGGGGGCGATCACCTTCGGCAACCTGCTCACGGACCGGGGCGGGCTGAAGTATTTCCTCGGCAGCGGCCGGTTCACCGCCGACCCTATTCCTCCCGAGTTCTTCGGCTGCGCCGGAGTGGCGGAGATCCCCGGCCTGCAGGATGTGCTGCTTCACCTCGGCCGGGAGGGGCACCGGCACCACGTGGCCGTCGCCGCGGGGAGCGTGGTCGAGCCGCTGCGGGAAGCCCTCGGCCGCTACCTCGGCTGCGAGGTGACGGTGCCGCAGGACGGCCGGGCGCCCGCGTGAGCTTCCTCGGCATCGACGTCGGCACGAGCGGCTGCAAAGCCGCGGTGTACTCGGAAGACGGCCGGATGCACGCCTCCGCGTACGAGGAGTACGACACGGTGCGGCCCCGGCCGGGGTGGGCGGAGCTGGACTCCGTCGACGTGTGGACCCGGGTCCGGCGCACCATCGCGAAGGCGGCGCGCGGCGCGACGGGCGACCCCGTGAAGGCGATCGCCGTCTCGTCCCTGGGCGAAGCCATGGTGCCCGTCTCACGGGACCGGCGCATCCTCGGTCCCTCGATCCTCATGAACGACGCCCGGGGCGGGGAGTACGTCCCGCGCCTCGCGTCGGATGTCGGCCCGGAGCAGCTCCACCGGATCAACGGCAACGTCCTCGGCGGGCAGTACAGCCTGCCGAAGCTGATGTGGCTCCGAGACCACGAGCCCGGGGTGTACGCCGGCGCGTGGAAGTTCCTCCTCTGGAGCGGGTTCGTCTCGTTCATGCTGGGCGCCGAGCCGGTCACGGACTGGTCGCTCGCCAGCCGGACGCTCCTGTTCGACGTCGGCACCCGGCGCTGGTCGGACGTCATCGCCGGCGCTGCGGGCATCGCGGTAGAGAAGCTTCCCGGCCTCCTGCCCTCAGGCTCCCGGATCGGGACCGTCGACGGCGGGATCGCGGACGAGCTGGGCCTGCCCCGGGGCACGGCCATCGTGGCGGGCGCGCACGACCAGTGCGCGAACGCGGTGGGCTGCGGCGTGGTGGACGAGGGCTTCGGGATGATCGGCATGGGAAGCTGGCTGAGCATCGTGCCCGTGTTCGCGGAACGCCGGCCGACGGAAGCCATGCTGCCGCTGGGCCTGAACACCGAGCATCACGCCGTGCCCGGGCGGTTCGTGACCTTCCTCTACAACCAGGGCGGGCTGCTGCTGAAGTGGTACCGCGACACCTTCGCCCGGTCCGAACGGGAGGCTGCCGACCGGGCCGGCACCGAAGCGTACACCGGCCTCATAGCCGAGCTGCCGGAGGGGCCGTCGAGCGTCCTCGTGCTTCCGCACTTCACGGTCACGGGCCCGCCCGAGCACCTGGCCGGCTCCTCCGGAGCCATCCTCGGGCTGACGCTCGACACCTCGCGGGGCGACATCCTCAAGGGCATCATGGAGGGCGCAGTATTCTACCTCCGGGTTCTCCTCGACGCGCTCGCCGGCACCGGCATCGCGATGCGCGAGCTGCGGGTGGTCGGGGGCGGCAGCCGGACCGATGCGTGGCCCCAAATCGCGGCCGACATCCTCGACCTTCCCCTGGTCAGCACCGCGGTGAGCGAAGCCGGCACCCTGGGGGCTGCCATCCTCGCAGCAGCAGGCACCGGCGCGTTCTCCTCCATCGCCGAAGGAGCCGCGTCCATGGTTTCGACGGCCCGGCGATTCGACCCCGATCCTGCCCGGGTGCGAACGTACCAGGAGCGCTGTGAGCGCTACCGCGCGCTCTGGCCCGCGATGAAGCGCCTGCTCGCGACCTGAAGCCTCCCCCCGAGCTTCACCCGTGCGCGCTGCCGAGCTCGTGTGCAATGTCGAGGTAGCGCCGGACCCGCTCGAGCGGCGTGCCGGGCGTGACGGGACTGCCGGTGCTCATGATGAACCTGCCGTCATTGCGCCTGCCCGCCCGCAGCTGCCGCCCAATTTCCCGTTCGAGCTCGGCGTCCGACCCTCGGTCCAGGAGGGTGATCGCGTCGAGGTTCCCGAGCACGCACATCCTCCCGCCGACCCGGTCCACGACCTCCTCGACGTCGATCGAGAAGCCCTTCTTGCTCTCCTCGAGCGCGAGCGCGTCGGCCCCGAGGGAGAGGATCCGGTCCCACAATAATGGATCGCAGCGAGCCCCTGCGCATGGATTTCACGCACGAGTGCCGCGACGGGGGGAACGTTCAGCCGGGAGAAGCTTACGGGGTCGAGCATGTCGGTCAGGCAATCCTCGATCCAGATCGTCCGGGCGCCCCGGGCCGCGGCGTGACGGACCTCGGCGATCCCCTGGGCGAGGAACCGGTCGCACGCGTGGCGCACCAGGTCGGGCGTGTCCGCAACCGCCACCATCAGGTCCTCGAATCCCCACAACCCGTAGCAGCGCCAGAGCGGTGAATCGACGTGGGCGATCGGGTGCAGCGCGCCTCCCGGGCCCCGCAGGAGCGACTCGGCGAGGTCCGCCTCCCCGCTCGAGCGGATGCGGTCGGGACTTCGCTCCGCGGGGAGCGGGATGCGGCGGTCGACGTCCTCCTCCGTCAGGGGCGGCTCGGCGGCCGGAGCGGCTTCGCCAGTCTTCCCCCGCGGCCATCCCCCGACGACCGGTTCCTCGAGCCGCTGCTCCGCGCCCGTTCCTGCATCGCGGAGAAAGACCCCGTCCCGCCCCTCGACGATCGAGAGGCATGCGCGTTCCGCGCGCGGCCGGCAGGAGGGAAGCAGGAACCAGTCCTGCCCGATCTTTGCCCGGACCTCCTCCCTCCATTGCCGCTGCCGCCCGATGTCGGGCTCGTCGTGGTACCACCAGGGCAGACCCGTGAGCTGCCCCCCGTGGTCCCGGATGAACACGCTCTCGTAGCAGATGACGGCGGGGATTTCCGGCGTCCCGCGGGGCGAGAGTGCTGCCTGGATCTTCTCGTTCCCGGTCACGCGGCATTCGATCACGCGCACGCCGTGCGGTTCAAGCGCGGACGTTCGCCGTATACACGACGCACGCGCACCGGTATCGTCCAGCCGTGAGGCGCTTCTTGTGACCCCGAAGCAGCGCGTGCACGCGGCGCTCGCGCGCGAACACGTGGACCGGGTACCGGTGTTCCTCTGGTTCCACCCCGAGACCGCCAGCCGGCTCGGCCGGCTGCTCGAGATCCCGGCCTCCGAGGTGGGCGCGGCCATGGGCGACGACGTACGGATGACCTGGGTCAACAACAACTGGGCCATGGAGGGCATCGTCCACGAGCGCGAGGGGGAGTGCCACACGGATTTCTGGGGAATCACCTGGCGCAGGGAGGGCGCATTCAACCAGCCCGTCGGCTTCCCCCTGGCGGGCGCGTCGCGCGAGGAAATGCTCGCCTACCGGTTCCCCGAGGACAGGATCGGGTTCCTCCTCGGGCTGATGGCCCCCGTGCTCGCGTCCGCGAGCCGGTTCTTCATCGGCTGCGATGTGTCCCCGTGCGCGTTCGAGATGTACTGGCGCCTGCGCGGGCTCGAAGACGCGATGGCGGACATCGCCGGCGATCCCCCGCTCGCCCGTACCATGCTCGCGCGCTGCGCGGGCTTCGCGCTCAAGCTGGCCCGGCGCGCCTGCGCGGAAATGCCGCTGGACTGGCTGTGGTGCGGCGACGACGTGGCGGGACAGCAGGCGATGATGATGAGCCCCGAGGCGTGGCGCGACCAGGTCAAGCCGCACCTGGCGGAGGTGTTCGCAGCAGGAAAGCGGCACGGGCTGTGGGTAGCCCACCACTGCTGCGGCGCGCTGCGTCCCATCATCCCGGACCTCGTCGAGATCGGCCTCGACGTCCTGAACCCGGTGCAGGCCGGCTGCCCCGGCATGACACCCCTCGTGCTGAAGCGCGAGTTCGGCGACCGCATCAGCTTCATGGGCGGGGTGGACACGCAGGGCCTGCTGCCGTTCGCCCGGGCCGACGAGGTGCGGCGGGAGGCGGAGCGCCTGATCGAGGGCATGAGCGCCCCGGTCGGCGGGAGCGGCCCGGGCGGGTACATCCTCGCCGGATCCCACACCATCCCACCCGAGACGCCTGACGCGAACATCTTCGCGCTCTATGCGGCAGCGGGCATCGGCAGGCAGGAGATCTTCGACCGGGCCGCAGACTTCCGAGCGGCCAGGAGGACCTCGTGAACCCTCGCGCGATCTTCTTCCTGTGGCTCGCACTGGTGGCCGCCGAGCAGGCGTGGCTCGCCCTGCTCGCGCTCCTCAACCTGCGCCACGTGCGCCGGCACGCGACGGAGATTCCGACGGCGTTCGCCGGTGCTGTTGACGCCGGCACCCGGGCACGGTCGGTGGCCTACACTCTCGAGCGCGGCAGGTTCGGCCTGTTCGCCTCCCTGGTGTCCGAGGGCCTCACCGTCGCGGCCGTGTCCACGGGATTCCTCGGCCTGCTCGATGACGCTTTCGCCGGGCTGCCGCTGGGCGCATACCTGTGGGGCGCGGCGTTCGTCCTCGCCGTGTCGATCTGCTCCTGGCTGGCGAACCTGCCGTTCTCCCTGTACTTCACGTTCTCGATCGAAGCCCGGTTCAGTTTCAACCGCACCACCCCGAAGACCTTCGCGCTGGACACCCTGAAGGGCCTCGCACTGTCGCTGCTCATCGGACTGCCGGTGCTGCTCGGCCTGTTCTGGTTCATGGACCGGGCCGGAACGTTGTGGTGGGTGTGGGCATTCCTCGCCCTCACGGCCTTCGAGCTGGTGATGAATCTCCTCTACCCGCTGGCGATCGCGCACCTGTTCAACCGGTTCACCCCGCTCGAGGATGGGCGGCTCCGCGACCGGATCCTCGAGCTCGCCCGACGGCTCGCCTTTCGCACGAAGGGCATCTTCGTTATGGACGCGAGTCGCAGGTCGCGGCACGGCAACGCGTACTTCACGGGCCTCGGCCCCGTGAAGCGGATCGTGCTCTTCGACACGCTCGTGAGTACGATGAGCGAGGCGGAGATCCTGGCGGTGCTCGCACACGAGATCGGGCATGAACGCCGGCACCACGTGCGGAAGAGCCTCGCGCTCTCGATCGCGTTCGCCTTCGCGGGATTCTGGGTGCTGTCGCTCGCCGTGCCGTGGGCGCCGCTCTACCGGGCCTTCGGCTTCGCTCAGGCCTCGAGCCACGCCATCCTCGTGCTGCTCGCCATCGCGGCCGGTTCCTTCACCTTCCCCTTCAAGCCGCTCGCCTCCCTCTGGTCACGGCGGTACGAGTACGAGGCGGACCGGTTCGCTGTGGACGGCACGGGCGGGGCTCAGGGCATGGTCGGCGCGCTCGTTCGCCTCTCGAAGGACAACCTCACGAATCTCACGCCCCACCCTCTGTACAGCTTCTACCACTATACGCATCCCACCGTCGCCGAGCGTGTGGCGGCCCTCGAGGCATACGCCAGGACGAAGAGCGCGAGCGCCAACGCGGAGGCGAGCCAGGCGAACGCGTCGCCGACGAGGCCATAAAGCGTCCGCACGCCCCGGGTCGGCACGTCGGCGATCATCAGCCGGTCCGCGGTGGTGAAGAAGTCCTGCCGGGCCAGCACCCGACCCGCCCAGTCGGTCGCCATCGAGGCGCCTGCGTTCACCTGGCGCACCACCGAGAATCCGCCCTCGACGGCGCGGAAGAGCCCGACCTCGGTGTGGTACGGCCTGATGCGCTCGGAGTCGTACGAGGGCACCAGCACGATGTCCGTCCCCATCCGGGCGAACCGCCGGATGAAGTACGGAAAATCCATGTCGAAGCAGACCGCTGCGCCGATCCTCCCGTAGGGCGTGTCCACCGTGCGCAGCACGCCGTCCGATTCCGTGGGGTACCAGGACATGGTCTTCACATACGTGAACGCGACCGAGCCGTCGGGCGCGACCATGACGACCTTGTTGTCGCTGAGGGGGCTGTCGTAGACGAGCTCGAGCACGCCAGCAGCAAGGTAGATGCCGTGTTCCCGTGCGAAGGCCCCGGCCCGCTCGAGGAATGCCGGCATCCCCCCGGGGGCGACCACCGCGTTGCCCTCGGACCACACGATCACCTTCGCGCCTGCCGCGGCCGCGGCCGCGCTGCGCTCGAAAAGCAGGTCCTGGAGCGACGCAAGCTCGGCAGTGTGGGAGGCGACCGTGTCGCGGGGCGTGCCCGCGTCGATCCAGTCCCAGTAGTCGCGGGGGTGTGCGACCGTGACGCCTGCCACCCGGACCGTCGGCGACGAGGGCCGTACGAGCCAGGCCCTGGCGCTGCCGAACGCGAGCACCGCGGCGAGGCAACCGGCCCACGCGGCGACGACCCTGCCGACCTTCGCAAAGTCGGCCCGGCTTTCCCACGCGAGATTCGCGACTGCAGCGGTCCACCCCGCCAGGAAGCCGATGCCCCAGATGCCCGTCACGGATGCAAGCTGGGCCACCGCGGGCAGACCGAACTGCGTGACCGACGATGCCAGGATCGTGCCCAGCGGGGTGAAGCTGACCGCATAGTCGACGGCCAGTGATACCGACGGGTAGACGAGGGTCGCGGCCCACCGGGGCAGCCGCCGGTGGAGCGCCCGGTCGGCGAACAGGCCGGCGAGAAATGCCGCGGGCCGCAGGATGCTGAAGATCGGAACCATCCAGGCGTCGAGGTCCCACCCGCCCGCCATCTGGATGTACGAGGCGATGGCGAGCAGGGGCACGGCGGGAAGCGCCGCGTACCACCGGCGACGGTCACGAAAGAACCGGATCAGGAACAGGGGAGCGAGCCATGCCGCGAGGGCGACGTTGAACCGCCAGCCCACGAACACGAAGCAGGCCGAGCCGAGCACGAGCCAGAGGTGGGAAAGGATCTGCGGACGGGGGGACGTGTGTTCCACGGGTGACCTCCTTCACAATGCGGTCACCCGTTCTGACGGTGCGCGGCGGGGGATCACTTCACGGGCAGCGCACCCCGGCCCGCGGCCTCGCCCCGGCGGCCTCACCCCGGCGGCCTCGCCCCGGCGGCCTCGGCTTCTTCCTCGCCACGACCTTCCGGGTCTCCCACTCGACGACGAGGAACTGGCCGAGGGAGAGGCCGGTGCGGAGGGCTGCATCGAGCCACGCGACCCTGGCGTGGCCGGGCGCCGCCGGCCCGGGCGCCACGTCGACGAAGAGCACGGTCCGCCCGTCCCAGAGCACGAGGTCCCAGCAGGAGGCACGCCGCCCCGCGGCCACGGACGCGTTCACCTTCGCGAGCGCGCGCGCGACCCGGGTGTCCAGCCCCACGCCCTTGCTGACGTTCGGCATCTTGTCGTAGGTGCGCCGGTGCACCGTATCGAACCACACGCCCTTCCAGCCGGCCTTCTGGAAGAGCATGAGCAGGGCAATCTCGGGGAAGAGGGCCCTGCCGTCCAGCAGCACCTGGGGCTTGGCGGCCCACGCGGGATCCGGGCCGACCGGCACGGGCTTGCTGCAGTAGTCGAACGCGACGCGGCAGCGCGCGAGCGGGGCCTGCCGACGGCGTCCGACGTCGAGACGCAGGTCGTCGAGCCGCACGAGATCGGGCGGCAGCTGCAGTCTGGCGTCGCCGGCGGGGGAAGGCACGCGCCACCTTAGTGCGGAACGGCGGGCCTGTGCAAGCGGACCCGGCCACCGGTGGCATGCGCAGGCAGTACCGCGTGCCTGCCGCGGCGTGCGCTCGGCCGCGGTTGAAGGCTACGGCACGAACATCGCGCCGCAGCCTTCTCCCAGCAAGGCCTTTCCTCTATACTCCCCCGCATGTCAGACACGACGAAGACCGGCGCCGAGGGCGTCACCTGGAACCTCGGTGATCTCTACGCCTCAGAATCGGACCCGCGGCTCGTCACGGACCTCGACGCCGCCGACCGGCGGGCCGACGCATTCGCCGCGAAGTACCGGGGCCGGGTGGCGGACCTGTCCGCGAAGGAGATGGTGGAGCTGCTTACCGAGTACGAGGCCATCGCCGACCTCGCCGGGAAGGCCGGCTCCTTCGCGAGCCTTTCCTGGACCACGCAGACCGACGACCCGGCCCGGGGCGCGCTGCTGCAGAAGGTGACGGAGCGCGGCTCGCACCTGCGCCAGAGGTTGGTGTTCCTCGACATCGAGTGGGCGAACGTGCCCGATGGGGCGGCCGCCCGGCTGATCGGCGACCCGCTGCTCGCGCGCTGGCGGCACTGGCTGGTCACCGCCCGGCGCTACCGGCCGCACCTCCTGACCGAGCTCGAGGAGAAGCTGCTACAAGAGAAGTCCACCACGGGCGCGGCGGCCTGGTCGCGCTTCTTCGACGAGGTGCACGGCGCCAACCGCTTCGAGTGGGAGGGCGCGCAGGTTCCCGAGCAGGTCGTGCTGGCGAAGCTGCACGAACCGGACCGGGCCGTTCGCCGGGCCGCGGCCGCCTCCGTCACCCGTGGGCTGCACGCGGTGGAGCGCACCACCACCTACATCGCCAACACGCTGCTCGCGGACAAGGCCTCCGACGACGGCCTCAGGAAGTACCCGGGCTGGATTTCCGCGCGCAACATGGACAACCAGGTTGACGACGCCACCGTCGATGCGCTGGTCGGCACGGTCATCGGACGCTACGACATCGTGGCCCGGTACTACCGGCTGAAGCGGCGCCTGCTCGGCCTCGACGAGCTGTTCGACTACGACCGCTACGCGCCGCTTCCTGCGGCCGAGCGCCGCTTCTCCTGGCACGAGTCGCGCGAGATCGTGCTCGCCGCCTACCGGCGGTTCCACCCCCGGATGGCCGAGATCGCATCCCAGTTCTTCGACAAGCGCTGGATCGACGCGGATGTGCACCCCGGCAAGCGGGGCGGCGCCTTCAGCGACGGCTGCGTGCCCTCGGTGCACCCCTGGGTGTTCGTCAACTACCTCGGGCGGAGCGACGACGTGATGACCGTGGCCCACGAGCTCGGCCATGGCGTGCACCAGTTCCTGGCCCGCGACCGGGGCATCCTCCTCGCGAACACTCCGCTCACCACGGCCGAGACCGCCTCGATCTTCGGCGAGACGCTTGTGTTCAACGACCTGTTCGCCCGCGAGCGCGACGCGAAGGTGAAGCTGGCCATGCTCGTGCGCGAGATCGAGGGCGGCTTCGCCACGGTGTTCCGGCAGGTGGCGATGAACCGGTTCGAGGAGGCCATGCACACGGCCCGGCGCACCGGCGGTGAGCTCACGACCGCCGACTTCTCGCGCCTGTGGCTCGATACCCAGCGCGCCATGTTCGGCGACAGCGTCACCCTCACCGACGATTACGGACTGTGGTGGAGCTACATCCCGCACTTCATCCACACCCCGGGCTACGTCTACGCGTACAGCTTCGGCGACCTGCTCGTGCGCGCGCTGTACGCCCGCTACCGGGCCGCGCCGGACGGGTTCGCCGACCGGTACCTCGCGCTGCTCGCCGCCGGCGGGTCGGATTGGCCGCACGAGCTGCTCGCGCCCTTCGGCGTGGACCTGAAGGATCCGGGATTCTGGGCCCAGGGCCTCGGTCTGCTGGAAGAGATGGTGAACCAGGCGGAGCGCCTGGCCCACGATGCGGGGGCGTGACGGCGCGCCGTCCGGCGCGAAGCAGTCCAACGCGCGCTCCACGCGGCGCAGCGTGGCCCTCATCCTGCGGTACGCCCGGGCGTACCGGCGGCACATCGCCGTCGGCCTGGCGGCGACCGTCATGCTCGTCGTCATCCAGCTCGCGGTCCCGTGGATCGTGCGCCGGCTCGTCTCGTCGGTCCAGGAGTCGGTGGCCGGCTCCGTGCCCACGGCGGTGGTAGGCCATCTGGCCGTCGGCCTGCTCGCGCTGTACCTCGTGCGGGCGTTCATGCGCTTCGCCTCGAGCTACCTCTCCCACTACGCGGGCTGGGGCGTCGTGGCCGACGCCCGGCGCGAGGTGTACGAGCACCTGCAGCGCCTCTCGATGCGCTTCTACGAGGACCAGCAGACCGGGCAGCTCATGTCCCGGATGGTGAACGACACGGACCGGTTCGAGACGCTCGTGTCGCACGCCCTGCCCGACGCGGTCATCAACGTGTTCACCCTCCTCGGGGTCGGCGCCGCGATGGCGGCGATGAACTGGCAGCTCGCCCTGCTCACCCTCGTGCCGATCCCCCTCGTGCTCCTTGCGGTGCGGACGTACACCCGGCGCGTGATGCCCGCATTCCGCAACCGGCAGCGCGAGCTGGCCGAGCTCAACGCGAGCCTCCAGGACAACCTCTCGGGCATCCGCGAGATCAAGGCCTTCGGCCGGGAGGTCCGGGAGGCGGACCGGATCGGCCGCAAGATCCACGACTACCGGCGGTCCCTGCTCACCGCCCTGCGCCTCATGGCCACCTTCTCGCCGTTCGTCGAGTTCGCCTCCTCGCTCGGCACGGTCATCGTGATCTGGTTCGGCGGCCGGCTCGCCCTCGGCGGCGCGCTCCCCCTCGCCGACCTCGTGGCCTTCTTCCTCTACCTCGAGATGTTCTACGGCCCCGTGCGCGCCCTGAGCGGCGCCTGGGAGCAGGTGCAGGAGTCGCGCGCGGGCGCCGAGCGGGTCGCCGAGCTGCTGGACGAGCGTCCGGACATCACCGACCACGCCAGCGCGGCGGCCCTGCCGGACCGGGTCGAGGGGGCCCTGGAGTTCCGGGACGTCGGTTTCCGCTATGCCCGGGGCGAGCCCGTGCTGGAGCACGTCACGCTCGCCATCGCGCCGCGAACCGTGACGGCCCTCGTGGGCCCCTCGGGCGTGGGCAAGACCACCCTGTCGTCGCTGGTGCCCCGGTTCTACGACGTCACGACGGGAGCGGTACTCGTCGACGGCCGGGACGTGCGGGACGTCACCGTCGCCAGCCTGCGCCGGCAGGTGAGCGTGGTTCTACAAGATGTGTTCCTCTTCAACGGAACGGTGCGCGACAACATCCTCTTCGGACGACCGGACGCCGACCCCGGGGCGCTGGAGGAGGCCGCCCGGGCGGCCAACGCGGCGGAGTTCATCGACCGGCTTCCCGACGGCTACGACACGCTGATCGGCGAACGGGGCATCCGCCTGTCGGGCGGCCAGAAGCAGCGCCTCTCCATCGCCCGGGCGGTGCTGAAGGACGCCCCGGTCCTCATCCTCGACGAGGCCACCTCGTCGGTGGACCCGCAGACCGAGCGGCTGATCCGCCAGGCGCTGGAGCGCCTGATGAAGGGCCGCACCACGCTCATCATCGCCCACCGGCTCTCGACCATCCGCGGCGCGGATCGCATCGTGGTGCTCGAGAACCGGCGGATCCGCGAGACGGGAACCCACGACGAGCTGATGGCCCGCGACGGCCACTACCGGAAGCTGGCCGAAGCCCAGGAGCTGACCCGCTAGCACGCCGGACCGGCGCCCTGCGCCCCCACGGCGCGCGGGCTAGAAAAAGCGGCTTGCAATTTACCGGAATTCGGATAGGATTGAAGAGGTCGCTTCGACCACACGTGACGCGGGAAAAGGAGCAGACGCATGGGACGCAACTATCTGTTCTTCCTCATAGGGCTCGTGGTGCTGCTGGTCTTCAGCTTCGCCTTCTGCTGGGCGACCATCTACGCCGAGCAGCCCCTGGTGGCGATCCTGGCGTTCATCGGCTTCGTCGCCACGCTGGTCATTGCCATCGCCATCGGCCTTTCCGCCCGGGAGGAGAGCACTGGGCTCTCCTGGTGGTTCTTCATCATCGCGGGCCTCACCGCCCTGCTGCTCGTCTGGTTCCTCACCCGGTTCGGCGTGCAGATGAAGATCTGGTAGCGCACCGCCGGTTTCCGACGAACGACCCCCGGGTTGGCCGGGGGTTTTTCTTTGAAGGTCATGCGCGCGACGATCCGCCAGCTCCTGAAGACCGTGGTCGCGAGTCAGGCCGCCTTCTGGCTCGACTTCGGCATCCTCGCGCTGCTGACCGAGGCGGCGGGCCTCCACTACCTCGCCTCCGCAGCCGTCGCATTCCTCGCCGGAACCACGCTGAGCTACGTCCTCAGCGTCGCCTGGGTGTTCGACAGCCGGCGCGTCGCCTCGAAGGCGGCGGAGTACACGCTGTTCGTACTGGTGGGCGCGATCGGCCTCGGCCTGAACGAGGGGCTGCTGTGGGTGTTCACCGAGACGGTCGGCCTGCACTACCTCGTCTCGAAGGTGGTGGCCGCCACGCTCATCTTCGGCTGGAACTTCACGGCCCGGAAGCTGCTGCTGTTCAGGGGGCCGCGTACCGGCCCAGGTCCACGGCCTCGCTCTCCGAGCTGAAGAAGACCGCCGAGAAGGTCCCCCCGCCGGTCGGGGTGAACACCAGCCCGTCGATGCCCCGCAGGTACGCGACCCAGAGGTCGCCCCAGGCGGTGACCAGCGAGCCGCTGGCGGTCCCCGAGGGTCCGGCTGCCGCCCGGTTGTCGAGCATCTCGAGCGGCACGCCGCGTTCGTTGAACGCGTGGTCGTGCCACCACGCCAGGCAGCCGGCGGTGAAAAGCTCGGGCGGCAGCCCGAAGGCATGGTCGTCCGCGCCGGTCGTCGAGGGGATGGGGAGGAGGCGGACCGGGCACCCTTCGCCGTCCTGCAGCAGCACCAGCCCGCCGTGCTCGGACGCGGAGTCGATCGCATCCTCATCGAGCGCGCCCGAAACCTCGGCGAGAAATCCGGGAAAGCCCAGCGCCTCCAACAATAGGCGCACCTTGATCCTGTCGACCGCTCCGCCGGCCGGTTCGCCGCGGTCTTCGAACAGCATCTGTCGGCGGCGCGTGCCGGCCAGCCGCTCGAGGAACAGCAGGTCGGTCAGCGCCATCCCGTCGGCGAGCCCGGGGTTGGCGTCGAGGAACGCGACGACCGCGGGGTCCGCGACCTGCATTCGATGCTCGAGCCTCTGGAGATGGGTTCCCGAGGAGAGGGTCCGCGTGAAGCAGGTGACCGTGCGCGTGGACGACGGGGGCGCGACCGGCGGAGGCGGCAGCACCGTGCACCCGCCGGCGAGAGCGAGGAAGGCGGGGGCGGTGAATGTGGCGAAGACCCTGTTGAACGGAACGGCGCCCACGCCCCGACTATACGGCGAAGCCGGCGGGCAGCGCCAGCTCAGCCGAGCCGGGCTTTCACCAGGCCGACGAACCCCTCGACATCGGAGGCTTCCACGACGCCGAGGTTGAGGTGCCGCTCCCGGGCCCCTTCCCACTCGCAGAAGAACCGGACGGTCGCGTGCGTCTGCGGGTTCTCCCCCCGCTCCAGGGTGAAGTACCGGCGAGCGCCGACCTTCAGGCCGAGGATCGACCGTCGCACCGCGTAGGCGAGGCACACCATCCACGCCTCGGTCCGCCGCTCGGGCTCGGGCAGGGTGATCACGAAGAGTCGGTGGGCGGTCGTCTCGATGCGGCGCAGCTCGACCGCGGCCGCGGCGGGCTCGTTCATGCGTGCGGCCAGCTCGCTCCACAGCGTGCGGAGGCGCTCTTCGCCCTTCCGTCCGTCGAGCGTCCGGAAGAAGCCCTCGGGGTCGCCGAACGAGAGGATCGGCAGGGTGGTGTGCGCGAAGTGATAGGGGACCCTGCGCTGCGGCGTGCGGCTCCCTCAGGCCTCCACGGCCTCGGGCTCCTTCTTCACGACCTCGACCTTCCCGCTCACGCTGATGATGCTCGCCTGGGGGCACTTCTGCACGCAGATGCCGCACTGGGTGCACTTCACGTAATCGATCACCGCGAGGTTGTCGATCACGTGGATGGCGTCCTCGGGGCAGTTCTTCTCGCAGATCTTGCAGGCGGTGCAGGCGATCGGACAGACGTCCTTTGCCTTGCGGCCCCGGTCGAGGTTCTTGCAGGCCACCAGCACGTCCTGGCCCTTGGGCACCATGTCGATGAGCTTCCGGGGGCAGGCGGCCACGCACTTGGCGCAGGACGTGCACTTCTCGCGGTCGACCACGGACACGCCGTCGGCGTTGACGTGGATGGCGTCGAAGGGGCAGGCGCGCTCGCAGCTGCCGAGGCCCAGGCACCCCCAGCGGCAGGCCTTGTCGCCGCCGAAGAGCACGTTGGCGCTCTGGCAGTTCATCACGCCCTCGTAGGCGAAGTTCATCTTCGCGGTGCTGCGTCCCGCCCGGCACGCCACGAAGGCCACAACCTCCTTCTTCGGCGTGAGCGACACCCCGAGGATGTCGGCGATCTTCTGGGCGGTGGCGTTGCCGCCCGCCACGCACCCGTTGGCCTCCGCCTTGCCCGCGGCGATGGCCTCGGCCAGGCCGAGGCAGCCCGGGAAGCCACAGGCCCCGCAGTTGGAGCCCGGGAGGGCCCCGAGCACCTGCTCGATCTTCGGGTCCATGTGGACCTGGAAGGCCCGGTTGGAGAAGCCCAGCAGGACCGCGAAGGCAACACCGAGCAGCCCGAGGGCGAGGATGGGGATGACGATCAGGATGACGTTCATAGGCCGAACAACCCCTTGAAGCCGAGAAAGGCGAGCGACATCAGACTCGCCGTGATGAAGGCGATGGGGTACCCCTGGAAGCTGCGCGGCACCGGCGCCAGGGACACCCGCTCCCGGATAGCGGCGAACAGCACGATCGAGGCGAAGTAGCCGGCCGCCACCCCGACCGTGTACACGAGGCTCCTGATGAAGTCGAGGTTGTAGTCGATGATCAGGAACGCGGCCGCGAGCACCGCGCAGTTCACGACGATGAGCGGCAGGTAGATGCCCATGGCCCGGTAGAGGGCCGGGAACATCTTGCGGATGGCCATCTCCTCCAGCTGCACGAAGGTCGCGATGGTCAGGATGAACGCGGCGGTGCGCAGGTACATCAGGTCGAAGGGGATCAGGATGAAGTGGTAGACCACCCAGGACACGCTCGAGGCCATCACCATGACGAAGAGCACCGCCATGCCCATGCCGAACGAGGTCTGCATGTTGTTGGAGATCCCGAAGAAGGAGCACAGCGCGATGAAGCGGATGAGGAGGATGTTGTTGACGATCATCGCGCTCAAGAAAATGAGGAACAGGTTCATGTCCTGGGAGATCATCGCTTCGCCTCCCGCGCGTGCGTGATGCGCTTCTGGATCGCCATGAAGAACCCGAGCACCAGGAAGGCGCCCGGGGGCAGGATGAAGAAGAGGAACTGCGGGTACCACGGCCCAAGCACCTGACGGCTGAACAGGGTCCCCGCGCCGAAGAACTCGCGCACCATCCCGAGCAGGGTGATGACCACCCCGAAGCCGACGCTCATGCCGATGCCGTCCATCAGCGAGGCGAGCACGGTGTTCTTGCTCGCGAAAGCTTCGGCCCGGGCCATCACGATGCAGTTGACCACGATGAGCGGCACGAACACGCCGAGCGACCGGGACAGGGCCGGCAGGTAGGCCTTCATCGCGTAGTCGACGATCGTCACGAAGGTCGAGATCACCGTGATGAACACGGGGATCCGGATCTGGTTCGGCGTGATCTTCCGGATCAGCGCGATCACGATGTTCGAGCCGATCATCACGAAGGTGAACGCCGCCGCCATGCCCGCCGCGTCGACGGCGTTGCTCGAGCAGGCGAGGGTGGCGCACAGCCCCAGCATGATGATGAGAATGGGGTTCTCCCGGTAGAAACCCTTGGTCAGCTCCTGGAGCATCGGGGTCTTCGTTTTCATCTCCATGTCAGTTCCCTCCACCCATGGCGTCGTGGATCGCCCGGGTGACCGCGCGCGAGGAGATCGTGGCCGCCGCGATCGCGTCGATGGCGCCGCCGGAGTCGTCCTTTTTGAGGACGACCTGGTTCCGCGCCTTGCCCCTGAACTGGTCGGTCCAGGCGGCGGTGGTGATTTTCGCCCC
>JAPLSM010000264.1 GCA_026398635.1 Spirochaetota bacterium
GTCGAGGACACCGGCACGGGGATGGGTCCTGAGGTGCTGAGCCGGATCTTCGTGCCGTTCTTCACCACCAAGGCCATCGGCGCTGGCACGGGGCTGGGACTGCCCGTGGTGCACGGCATCGTCACGTCGCACGGCGGCACGATCACGGTCGACAGCTCGCCCGGCCGGGGATCGCGCTTCACGGTGAGCCTGCCGCGCGACAGGCGCGGGGACGGGAGGGCGCGTGCCGGCGGTTCCTGAGCGGCTGCTCGTGGTGGACGACACGCCAACCGCCCTCGAGATTCTGTCGCGGACCCTCACCGCATGCGGCTACGCGGTGACCTCCTCGGCGAGCGTCGCCGAGGCGGTGCGCGCCCTCGAGGCCGGGCCGTTCGACCTGGTGCTGACAGACTACCGCATGCCCGGGGCGAGCGGCATGGATCTGGTCCGGCACGTGCGCGAGAACCTGCCGGGAACCGGGGTCGTCATGGTGACCGGCTACGGCTCGATCCAGGGCGCCGTCTCGGCGGTCAAGCTCGGCGCGGACGAGTACCTCGCCAAGCCCTTCACCGACGACGAGCTCGAGGCCTGCGTGCGCCGGGCCCTCGAGGCGGCGGCCGCGCGCCGGGCCGCCGGCCGGCTCGCGTCGGCGGTGGTCGGCCCGTCGCGGGGCATCGTGGGTGGGTCCGCGGCGATGCGCGCGGTCCGCGCGCTCATCGAGCGCGCCGCGCGCAGCACCGCGACCGTGCTGATCACCGGCGAGAGCGGCACGGGCAAGGAGCTGGCCGCCCGGGCGATCCATTACAGCGGCGCCCGCGCGGCCGCGGCGTTCGTGGCCGTCAACGTCGCGGCCATCCCCGAGCCGCTCGCCGAGAGCGAGCTGTTCGGGTACGTGCGGGGCGCCTTCACGGGTGCCCTCGAGACCCGGGCCGGCTTCTTCCAGGCCGCCGACGGGGGCACGCTCTTCCTCGACGAGGTGGGGGGCATGCCGCCCGGGATGCAGGCGAAGCTGCTGCGCGCGCTGCAGGACCGGGAGGTGACGATGGTAGGCGCGCGGCGCGCCACCCGGGTGGACGTGCGGGTGATCTCTGCCACCAACCAGGACCTCGCGACCCTCGTCGGCCGCGGCGCCTTCCGCGAGGACCTCTACTACCGGTTGAACGTGCTCGCGATCGAGCTGCCCCCGCTGCGCGATCGGGGTGACGACATCTTCGAGCTCGCAGGCCACTTCCTTCGACAATATGCGCGGGAGCACGGCCGGGAGCCCCCCCGGCTCACCCGCCGCGCCCTGGCCGCGCTGCGCCGGCACGTGTGGCCGGGCAACGTGCGGGAGCTCGCGAACCTCGTCCAGCGCCTCGTCGTCATGACCGAGGAACCAGAGATCGACGCCGCCGACCTGCCCTCCCTGCTGCGCTTCGCGGCGGCCTCGGGACGCGGCGCCGCGCGGACCCTCGCCGAGGTCGAGGCTGAGCACGTGCTCGCCGTGCTCGCCGGGGCGGGCGGGAACCGGACCCGGGCTGCCGAGATCCTCGGCATCGACCGGAAAACCCTCGGTCAGAAGCTGCGAAGGATCCAAGGCGGTCCCGATCATGGCTGAGCGAGGCGTTTCTCCCCAGAGCGGCAATCCGCCCCACGCCCCACCGGGGGGGAGGGAAGCGGCCGCAGCGCCTTCGCGGCAACTCGTTTCCTGGTCGGGAGATGCCGCATCATCGGGGTGCGATGCGGCCCGCGGTGTTGGCACGCTTCCTGCTTCTGGAAAGCAGGAGGTGCGCCATGAAATCCAGGAGAACCGTGCAATCCTCCGGCTTGTGCGCGACGTGCGCCAATGCCGGCATGTGCACGTACCCCAACCGCGATGCGCATCCCGTGCTGCATTGCCTCGAGTTCGAGGAGGCCTCGATGGCGGACGTGCCGCCGGCCCCCCGTGCGTGGCACCTGACCGTCGGGACCGCGATCGGCGAGGTGCGCCCGGCGCCGCGGGGCGGCCTGTGCTCGACGTGCGACCTGCGGGGCGCCTGCACGTTCCCCCGGGGGCCGGAAGGCTCCTGGTTCTGCGAAGAATACCGCTGATCCACGGAGGCGACCCGTGAAGAAGACCGGTGACCACTCCGCCCGAACGTGCCTGGAGCGCATCCCCGAGGGCGTGCCCCTCGGGCGAGCCGCGTGCGGAAAGGCCCTCGAGGCCGCGCTCGCGGCGCCCTCGCTCGACGAGCGCACCGCGTGCTCGCGCCTCTTGTGGCTGCTGGACCCCCGCAACCCCGAGGGGCTGCGCCTGGCCGAGGAGGTGCCCGGCCTCACCCCGGAGGATCTCGCCCGGCACATCGTGCACCCCCGGGAGGCGGTGCTGGGCATCATCCGCAAACGCACGGGCCTCGACGCCGGGTTCCTCGAACGGGTCTACGACTGCCTGCGTGCTCCGGGCAAGACCCCGGACCGGCTGGCCGACCTCCCCGAGGAGCGGATCCTCCAGGAAGCTGCTCGGCACCGGCAGCGAGGCCTACGAGCGCATGAAGGTTTCCGTGGTTTCGCGCGAGGGCACCGTGATGCACTGGGTGCACCGGCAGCGCTGCCTCGAAGTCGAGGAGGAGATCGAGCGCGCCTTCGCCGCTGACGGACGCCTGCGCGACGTGTCGGTGTACTCGCCGTACAAGGACCTCCTGCTGTACATCGTCGAGGAGACCCCCCCGGGTGAAGGCGACGAGTTCTCGTGCGCAGCGCCCCGGGGATTCCTCGCGGCCACGGAGCTGCAGGCGCGCCGGCGCTACGAGGAGGTCCGCGCCGCGGTCCTCGCAGGCGGCGGCATCGTCATTTCCCCCTCGTACAAAGCAGAGACCGGCGAGCACCGGGTCATGATCGGCTTCCCCCGGGGGACCATCATCCACTTCCTCGCCAATGTCAGCCGGTCGATGGCCCGGGCGGGCATCGAGCTCACGCGCAAATACGCGGTCACCTTCGGCGGCGACCGTCCCGTCATGGTGACCTCTCTGTACGCCCGGCAGGAGTTCCCCGCGGATCTCGCCACGCACCTCGTCGAGGTCGGCCTGTACCCGTCCAAGGGGATCAGCGTTCTCGTTGAGCAGGGCGCCCTCACCCCCGCGGAGGCCACCTTCGCCCACGCGGTGACGGTGTTCGTGCACCAGTTCATCAGCGTGCCGGACGCGGACATCGCCCTGCTCGCCGAGCGGTTCGGCAGGGAGCGCGACCTCGCGTCCACCCTCGAGACCCTTCAGAACCGAATCGACCGGGACTCCTACCAGATGGCGGTCGTGGAGCAGGTGTTCCGCGACCGACCCGACTTCGTGCGCGATCTCTTCACCGTGTTCCGCCAGAAGTTCGACCCGTCGCCCGGTCGCGGCGGCGCCGCCGATGCGCGCTCGCGTCTCGAGGCGGCCGCGGGCGCCGGCCCGTCGGGCGACGAGGCCCACGTGGTGCGCTGGGCGCTCAGGTTCGTCGACGCGGTCGAGCGCACGAACGTGTTCCTGCCCGCGCGCCTCGCCTCGACCTTCCGGCTGGCGACGAGCTTCTTCCGGGACACCGGCGCGAAGGTGGTTCCGTTCGGCGTGTTCTTCGTGGTCGGACGCGACTTCCACGGCTTCCACATCCGCTTCGCGGACATCGCGCGCGGCGGCATCCGGATCGTGCGGTCCGCCACCGGCGACGACCACGCGCGCAACTCCGACTCGCTGTTCGAGGAGTGCTACACTCTCGCCCTCACCCAGCACCGCAAGAACAAGGACATCCCCGAGGGCGGGGCCAAGGGCGTGGTGCTGCCCGGCCCCGGCGCCTCGGCCGCGGAGGCGGAGGACGCGTTCAAGCGGTACGTCGACGCGATGCTCGACCTGCTCGCCCCTGCGGACCCTGCAGCCATCGTCGGCTGGGCGGAGGAGATCCTCTTCTTCGGCCCCGACGAGGGGTCGGCCGACCTGATGGGCTGGGCAGCCCAGCACGCGAGGGCGCGCGGCTACCGGTACTGGAAGGCCTTCACCACGGGCAAGGAGGCGGCGCTCGGCGGCATCTCGCACAAGGAGCACGGGATGACCACCCAGGGGGTGCACCGGTACGTGCTCGGCATCCTGCGCGAGCTCGGCATCCGCGAGGAGGACATCACCAAGGTGCAGACCGGGGGCCCGGACGGCGACCTCGGGAGCAATGAGATCCTCCTGTCGTGCGACCGGACCATCGCCGTGGTCGACGGCGGCGGGGTGCTCTGGGACCCCGACGGCCTCGATCGGACCGAGCTCGTGCGCCTCGCCCGTGCCGGCCTCGACTCCGGGTCGTTCGACGAGAAACGCCTGGGGCCGCGCGGCTTCGCCGTGCGGGTCGGCGACCGCGACCGGAAGCTGCCGGACGGCACGGTGGTCGCCTCGGGCACCGGCTTCCGCAACTCGTTCCACCTCGACCCCCGGGTCCGGGCCGACCTGTTCGTGCCCTGCGGCGGCAGGCCCAAGTCGGTCAACCTCGCCAACTGGAGATCGCTGCTCGACGCTGAGGGCCGGCCGGCCTTCCGCTGGATCGTCGAGGGCGCCAACCTGTTCATCACCCAGGAAGCACGCCTCAAGCTCGAGGAGAAGGGGGTGGCGGTCTTCAAGGACAGCTCCACGAACAAGGGCGGGGTGATCTCCTCCTCGCTCGAAGTTCTGGCGGCGCTCGCGATGGACGACGAGAGCTACGCCCGGCTCATGTGCACGGCCCCCGGGGCCGCCGAGCCGGCGTTCCGCCGCCGGTACATCGCCGGGGTGGTGCGGCACATCGTGGACCGGGCGGACCGCGAGTTCGCCCTCCTGTGGAAGGTGCACAAGGACACGGGCCGGCCGCTGTCGCTGCTCGCCGAGGAGGTGAGCGCTCGGATCAACGAGATCACCGGCCAGGTGGCGGGGTCGACCCTGGTGAACGACCCGGCCGTGCGCCTCGCGGCCCTGCGCCTCCAGGCTCCGGCCCTGCTGGTGTCCGAGGTCGGCGCGGAAAAGCTGCTCGAGCGTCTGCCCCCGGCTTACCTCTCTGCGTTCGTGGCCACGGCGGTCGCGAGCAGCTTCGTCTACCGGTTCGGGCTGTCCGCGGGCTTCGAGGAGTACCGGCGCTACGTGGCCGAGCTGGCCTCGGGGACCACACCCTCGTAGACCGCGAACGCGTCGCCGTGCAGGGTGACGGTGGCGCCGTCCTCGAGGAGGCGCATCCCGTCGGGCACGGCCGAGACCGCCACGAGGCCGGGCGCCGCTGCCTGCAGGCCCTCGGGCGATACCGCGGAGGGCTCCTCGAGCACCAGGCCGGCGAGGCCGGCGAGCAGGGGCAGGAAGTCCGGCGTGAGGATCCGGGTGACGAGGATCTCCGTGCGATCGCCCTTCAGGCGCCTGCCGGCCTCCGCCGCATCGCGTGCACGCACGATGCGCCCTGAGCGGAAGCCGCCGAATCCGCGCCGGCCCCGGGCGAGCAGCGTGCCCACGAAATGCACCTTCACGAGGTTCAGCTGCGCCGGCGAGTTCACCGGCACGCCCGCCACGATCACCACCCGGTCGCCCCGGCGCACGTAGCCGGCGTCTGTCGCCGCCCGCAGGGCGTTCGCGAGCAGCGCGTCCGAATCGTCGGTGACCTCCGCCCGCAGGGGCACGACGCCCCAGGTCAGCAGCAGCTGACGGCGCACCCCCTCGTCGGGCGTCACCGCGATGACGGGCTGCGCGGGCCGCCAGGCCGCCACGAGGCGCGGGCTGTTGCCGCGCAGCGTGGGCGCGATGATCGCCACGGCGCGCACGTCCCGGGCGGTCTGGCAGGCGCTGCGCGCGACCGCCAGGCCCGTGTCGTCCAGCGCGTCCTCGAGGCGCTGCCAGCGCCGGACCCGGCTCGCGTACTCCGGGGAGGCCTCCACGGCCCGGGCGATCCGGTCCATCGTCTCCACCGCAGCCACCGGGTGCGCGCCGCTCGCGGTCTCGCCCGAGAGCATCACCGCGTCGGTGCCGTCGAAGATGGCGTTGGCCACGTCCGTGGCCTCGGCCCGGGTGGGGCGGGGGTTGCGGATCATCGAGTCGAGCATCTGCGTCGCGGTGATGACGGGCTTGCGCTGCTCCTGGCACGCTGCGATGATGCGCTTCTGCGCCAGGGGGATCTCCTCCACCGGCAGGCGCACCCCGAGGTCGCCCCGGGCCACCATGATGCCGTCGGCCACCCGGGCGATGCCCGCCGTGTGGGCGAGCCCCTCCTCGTCCTCGATCTTCGCGATCACGTGCATGCGAGACCCGAGGTCGAAGAGGCGCATGCGCACCTCGATCACGTCCTCGGGCCGGCGCACGAACGAGGCGGCCACGAAGTCCATGCCGACGCGCACGGCGAACCGCAGGTGCTCCGCGTCGCGCTCGGTGACCGCGGGCAGGCGCGTGCGCACGCCGGGCACGTTGACGTTCTTGTGCGATCCGAGCTCGCCGCCCGACCGCACCACGCAGCGCGCACGGCCGGCTTCCACGGCCGTCACCTCGAGGTCGATCAGGCCGTCGGCGATCAGCAGGTGCCGGCCCGCACCGAGCAGGCCGGCGAGCTCGGGATAACTCACGCTGATCAGCTCGGCGGTGCAGGGGACCGGCTCCCCGGTCACGGTCACCGTCCGCCCGGCTTCCAGCATCACGGTCCGGCCGGCCACGACCTCGCCGGTGCGGATTTCGGGGCCCTTGATGTCGACGAGCAGCGCGACGGGGATGCCAGTCGCCCGGCTCGCCTCCCGCAGCCGGCCGGCGCGCGCCTCGTGCTCCTCCTCGCTGCCGTGGGCCATGTTGAAGCGGGCCACATTCATGCCCGCCTGCAGCAGGGCGCTCAGTACGGGCACCTCGGAGGCCGTGGGGCCGAGGGTGCAGACGATCTTGGTCTTTCGCACGGTCATGGCGAGAGCTCCTCCAGGGCGTTGACGGCGAGTTCGAGGCACCGCTCCCGCGGGCCATCGTCGGCCTCGTCCTTCCACAGATCGAGCAGGTACCGGCGCGCCGCACCAGGCGAACTGACGGCCGCAGCCGGGGTTCCGGTCTCGGCCCGCAGGGCGTGATCGACCGCCGCGGCGGCGCCGAGTGCCAGGATGCGCGGCTCGATACCCTGCGACAGGGCGACCCTCATGGTGCCGAAGAAGCGGTCGCCCCAGGCGAGCTTGCGCCGGGGGTCCCGGATGATCCGCTCGACCCGGTCGGCGAGCCACGGGTTGGTCATGCGGACGAGGAGGTCCTCGGCGTACGCCCGCCACCCCGCCCGGGTGAAGAGCGGGTCGCCGGTGGACGCGTGCTTCGCGATGAGCGCGGCGCCCGATTCCTCGAGGAACGCCCGGCGGCCGAGCGCGAGCAGGTCCGGCGCGCCCCGGATGGTGCTCATCGCGACGAGGCCGCGCCGCTCGGCGAGGTAGCCGAGCAAGGCGTGCACCGCGTTGTGGCCGAAGAGCTTGGCCTCCTCGAACGGCAGCAGGTCGTCCTGTTCCTCGAACACCCGGATGGCGCTCATCGTGATCAAGCCCCGGCGCTCGGCGAGGTAGCCGAGCAGGGCGTGCACCGCGTTGTGACCGAAGAGCTTCGCCTCCTCGAACGGGAGCAGGTCGTCCTTTTCTTCGAACACCCGGATGGCGCGCCGGAAACCCGGCAGGCGCACCCGGGAGACGAGGATGCGGTTGAACTCCTCGACGAGCACGCACCGGTCGTCACCGGGCACGAGCGGGGCGAGACCGAGCGCGCGC
>JAPLSM010000404.1 GCA_026398635.1 Spirochaetota bacterium
CGAGGGCCTGAACATGCGGGCCCTGTCGCTCGCGGACACCGCGGACTTCGGCGTATTGAGGATCATCGTCGACGACGTGGACCGGTGCCTCGCGGTGCTGCGGATCGCCGGGTTCGTGGCGCAGGTGACCGAGGTGGTCGCTATCGAGGTCGAGGACCGGCCGGGCGGCCTGCACCGGATCCTCCGGGTGCTCGACGCTGCCGCCATCAACGTAGAGTACCTCTACGCCTACGTCGAGAAGCGCAAGGCCGCGGCGGTCGTCATCTGCAAGGTCGACGACCGGGGGAAGGCCGGCGCGGCGCTCCAGAAGGCGGGTATCCAGATCATCAGCGCCGACGTGCTGAGGAGCCTGTAGCAACGAGGGTGAAAGTCCTCGTCACCGGCTTCGGGCCCTTCGGCGGCGAGCGGATCAACTCGTCCCTCGAGGTCATCCGCCACCTTCCCCGGACCGCTGGCGGCGCGCGCCTCGAGGTCGCGGAGCTGCCCGTGGTCTACGGCGCCGCCTCCCGCATGCTGCGCCGGCTCGTGGCCCTCGAGCGCCCGGCCTGCGTCATCTCGCTCGGCCTGGCGGGCGGCCGGCGTTCCGTCCCGTTCGATGCCCGGGCCGTCAACCTCGACGACGCGCGCATCCCCGACAACGACGGCAACAGGCCGAGCGCCGTGCCCGCGGTGACGGGCGCGCCTGCGACCCTGCCGCCCACCCTGCCCCTCTGCGCCATGCTCGCACACCTCCGCGCCGCGGGGATTCCCGTCGAGATGCCGCGCTCCGCGGGCACGTTCCTCTGCAACCAGGTCTTCTACCACCTGGTGGATTACACGTGGCGCGACGACCCCTCGCTGCTGGCCGGGTTCGTGCACCTGCGAGCACCGTACCTCGAGCTGGAGGTCCTCGTGCGGGGGATCGTGGAAGCCGTCGGGGTGCTGGACGGAAAAGATGCGCCGCACGGGAGCCGCTCGCCATCCCCCGGCTTGCCTCCCGGGCGCGGCTCTGGTACAGAAGAGCCATGATCACCAGGAACCTCGAGAAGGCCCGGGAGGCGTGGTTGCGACGAGACCCGGCAGCCAGCCGGTTCGCCCACTCTGCCGCCGCAACTCCCGCCGCAGCGGGCGAGCGCCACATGAGCGCCGGCAAGTACATCAAGAGCGTGGTCTACGGCGGACTGGACGGCATCGTGACCACCTTCGCCGTGGTGGCGGGCGTGAACGGCGCCTCGCTCTCGGCCGGGGTCGTGCTGATCCTCGGGTTCGCAAACCTCGTGGCCGACGGCCTCTCCATGGCAATTGGAGATTACCTCAGCTCCAAGAGCGAGCAGGAGTACCGGAAGGCCGAGCGCGCCCGGGAGGCGTGGGAGGTCGAACACTACCCCGAGGGCGAGAAGAAGGAGCTGCGGGAGCTGTACGAGGCCAAGGGCATCTCCGGTCCCGACGCCCGGCAGATGGTCGAGACCGTGTCCCGGCACCCGAAAGCGTGGGTGGACATCATGATGGTCGAGGAGCTGGGCATCGTGCCCGACGAGGAGTCCCCGCTGAAGAATGCGCTGATCACCTTCGTGTCGTTCTCGGTCTTCGGTTTCGTGCCGTTGATCGCGACGATCCTCGCCCGGTTCGTGCCCTTCCTGGCCCGCAACTCCTTCCCCGTGTCCGCGGGCATGGTGGCGGTCACCCTTTTCTCGCTGGGCGCGGTGAAAACGAAGATCACGGGACGTCCGTGGCTGGGCTCGGGACTCGAGACGCTGGTGGTCGGCGGCATCACCGCGGCCGCCGCATGGGGCGTGGGGAAGCTGCTCAGCGGGCTGGCCTGAGGGGGTTCCCAGAGTCGACGCCGGCTCCCCTATAGCGGCTGCGTGTTCATCGCGACTGCCCCATTCTTGACTTTCCTGGTTAGATTTGCTTTCCTTGCATACTTATTCACTCCCTGGCATAAGGAGGGTTCCATGCGCGGGAAGGCAGTCGTCATCCCCATCGCGGTCCTCGCGATCGCTTCGCTCTTCGGCGCAGCGGCCTTTGCGGCGGACAACGTCATCAAGCTCGGCGCCATTCTCGCCGTGACGGGCCCCGCCGCCAGCCTCGGCGGCCCCGAGGCGCGCACGCTCGAGATGCTGGTCGCCGACACGAACAAGGCGGGCGGCGTCCTGGGCAGGCAGGTGCAGCTCATCCTGAAGGACTCGCAGGGCAGCGCCGAGAAGGCCGTGTCGTTCGCCAAGCAGCTGGTGGAGGAAGAGGGAGTGCTCGCCGTCCTCGGCCCGTCGACGAGCGGCGAGAGCATGGCCCTCAAGGGCTACTTCGACCAGAATGAGACGATCCTGCTCTCGTGCGCCTCCGCGGAGGCGATCATCAACCCTGTGATGAAGTGGGTGTTTAAGACACCCCAGAACGACGGCCTCGCGGTGCTCAGGATCTACCAGGTCATGAAGACCCTCGGCATCACGAGGATCGGGGCCGTGATCAGCAGCTCGGGCTTCGGCCAGCTCGGCAAGGGGCAGCTGGAGAAGCTCGCACCCGAGAACGGCATCACGATCGTCATCAGCGAGACCTACGACGCAACGAGCACCGACCTCACCGGCGTCCTCGCCAAGGTGAAGGCCCAGAACGTCCAGGCCGTGGTCAACTGGTCCATAGAGCCCGCGCAGTCGATCGTGGCCAAGAACATGCGCCAGCTCGGCATGGAGCAGCCCCTATTCCAGAGCCACGGGTTCGGCAACATCACCTACGTGAACGCGGCGGGCAAGGCCGCCGAGGGTATCATCTTCCCCTGCGGGCGCCTGTTCTACGCCGAACAGCTGCCCGCGAGCCATCCCCAGAAGCAGCTGCTGATCAACTATAAGCGCGCCTACGAGGCGAAGTACAAGGAGGACGCGAGCACCTTCGGCGGCCACGCCAACGACGCGTTCCTCATCATCACGGAGGCGCTGAAGAGGGCCGGCACCACGGACAAGTACAAGGTCCGGGACGCCATCGAAAGCATCAAGGGCTTTGCGGGCACGGGCGGCATCTTCAACTTCTCGCCCACCGACCACACCGGCCTGACCCTCGACGCGTTCGAGATGTTCACGGTGAAGAACGGCGAGTTCGTGCTCTACACGGGCAAATAGGGGGGACCGGGAGCTCATGCCCTTTTCCCAGGCGCTGCAGTACCTGCTGGCGGGTCTGACGACCGGCAGCGTGTACGCCATCGTCGGCATCGGCTTCAACGTGATCTACAGCTCCACGGGCATCATCAACTTCGCCCAGGGCGAGTTCCTGATGCTCGGCGGCATGATCGCCATCACGCTGCAGCGCCTGCTGCCCCTGCCGCTCGCCATCGCCGCCTCGGCGCTCGCCACGGGCGCCATCGGGGTGGTCCTGTACCTCGTGTTCATCTCGTGGCTGAAGAACCCGGCCGCCCTGCGCATGATCATCATCACCATCGGGCTCTCGATCCTCGTGCGCGAGGCGGCGCTGCACCTGTGGGACGAGCAGGTCCACGCCCTCCCCTTCTTCAGCGGCGACGAGACCTCCTCGGTTGCCCTCCTCGGCGCCCGCATCTCGCCGCAGGTGTTCTGGGTGGTGGGCATCTCGGTGCTGATGGTCGCGGCGCTCGGCCTGTTCTTCCGCTTCACCCTGCTGGGCCGGGCCATGCGGGCCTGCTCGGAGAGCCCGACCGCCTCGCGCCTGTGCGGCATCCGGCCGTCAACCATCGTGGCCTTCTCCTTCTTCCTGGCCGCGGCCATGGGCGCCCTGGCCGGCGCGGTGATCTCGCCCATCACGCAGACCCAGTACGACATGGGCTCGTCGCTCGCGGTGAAGGGGTTCACCTGCGCGGTGCTCGGCGGCTTGGGCAACAGCGCTGCGGCGGCGGCGGCGGGGATCGTGGTCGGCGTGCTGGAGGCGTTCAGCATCGCCCTCCTGCCCATCGCCTACAAGGACGTGGTGGCCCTCACGATCCTGCTCGCGATCCTCTTCCTGCGGCCGCAGGGACTCTTCGCCCCCCGGGCCCTTCGCCGGCGCCGGGCGGGTGCGGGTGCGCGATGACCATCCCGCCCGCCCTGCGGCCTCTCTTGCCGGTCGCGCTCCTCGCCGCGCTCGTCGTCGCCGTGCAGCTCGCGGTGTCCACCCTCGGCGTGCCCCAGTACCTCGTGCAGCTCACGATGGCCGCCTACTATTCACTCGCGGCCCTCGGCCTGTGCCTGTTCATGGGCTACGCGGGCCAGGTGTCGCTCGGCCACGCGGGATTCCTCGCCATCGGCGGTTACGCGAGCGCCGCGGCCTCGACGGCCAACCTGCTGCCGTTGGCCGCGTCCCCCCTCGTCGCCGCCCTCGCCCGCGCCGGTCTCGCCGCTCGCTCGGTCGACCTCTACGGCGCCGAGGCGCTGCACCTCTCCCCCTGGTTCGGCCCCCTCCTCGGGCTCGTGGCCGCGGCCGCGGCCGCGTTCCTCCTCGGCCTGCCCTCGCTGCGCCTGCGCGGTCACTACCTCGCCATGGCCACGCTCAGCTTCGGCATCATCGTGCACCGGGTCGTGATCGGCACCCCGGCGCTCGGCGCGGCCGACGGCATCCCCGACATCCCAGCGCTGCAGATCGCCGCCGGCCTCGCCGTGAGCGGCCGGAAGGCCCTGCGCGTCCAGAACTACTACCTCGCCTGGGCTCTCGTCGCCCTCGGCCTCGCGCTGATCCTGAACCTCGCGCGCTCGAGGGCCGGCCGGGCCCTCCGGGCCATCCACGGGGACGAGGAGGCTGCCGCGGCCCTCGGCGTGGACACGGGCCGGGCCAAGCTCGCCGCATTCGTCACGGGTGCCCTGTACGCCGCGCTCGCCGGCTCGCTCGCCGCGCACTACAACGGCAGCATCGGCCCGGGCGAGGCCTCGGTGATGAAGTCCGTGCGCTACGTCGCCCTGGTGGCTGCCGGGGGCATGGGCAGCGCGGGCGGCGTGCTCGCGGTCTCGACGCTGCTCACCTTCCTCTCGCTCCGCGGCGTCTTCGGCCTCTATGACGACGCGGTGTTCGCGGCCATCCTCGTGGCCATCATGCTCTTCGCGCCCGACGGGCTGTTCAAGGCGATCCGGTTGCCTTTACGGAAGGCCGGGGGGAAGCCGTCGTGAGCGACGCACCGCGACTGGCTGCACCGTCCGAGACCGCCCCCCTGCTCGCGGTGGCCGGCCTGCACCACTGGTTCGGCGGACTGCACGTGATCGACGGCGTGAGCTTCTCGTGCCGGGCCGGCGCCATCAAGGCCATCATCGGTCCCAACGGCGCGGGCAAGTCCACGCTCTTCAACCTCGTGGCGGGCAGCTTCCCGCCCGTCTCGGGACGGGTCTCCTTCGCGGGCCGCGAGGTGACCGGACTCCCCTCCCACCGGATCGCCTCGCTCGGCGTCTCGCGCACCTTCCAGTCGAGCCGGCTCTTCCCCGGCATGAGCGTATTGGAGAACGTGATGGCCGGTCGGTACGCGCGCGGCCGGTCGGGGTTCCTCTCGGGGATGCTCCGCCTGCCGGCGGCCCGGCGCGACGAGCGGGACGCCCGGCGCCGGGCGCTGGAGACCCTCGAGGCGTTCGGCCTCGCGGAACTCGCCGGCGCCGACGCCCGGAGCCTGCCCTTCGGTCGGCAGCGCATCGTGGAGATCGCCCGGGCCCTCGCGGCCGAACCCCGGCTGCTGCTGCTCGACGAGCCGGCCTGCGGCCTGAACATCCGGGAGACCGAGCGCCTCGGCAGCCTGATCCAGGACATCCGCTCGCGCGGGGTGACGGTGCTCATCGTGGAGCACGACATGTCGCTCGTCATGGGCATCTCGGACGAGGTCGTGGTGCTCGACCGGGGCTCGCTCGTGGCCGAGGGCACCACGAGCGAGGTGCAGGCCGACCCGCGGGTGGTCGCCATCTACCTGGGGGACGCCTGATGCTGCGCGTGCGGAGCCTGCGGGCGGGCTACGGCGGGGTCGAGGTGCTTAAGGGGGTGTCCCTCCACGTGGACCCGGGCGAGATCGTGGCCATCGTGGGCGCGAACGGCGCGGGGAAGAGCACGCTGCTGAACGCGGTGGCCGGCCTCGTGAAGCCGTGGTCGGGCTCGGTGGCGCTCGGGGGCCGGGAGATCGCCGGGGAGACGGCCGAGACGGTCGCAGGGCGGGGCTGCGTGCTGGTGCCCGAGGGTCGGCAGATCTTCCCGGGCCTGAGCGTGCACGACAACCTCCTGCTCGGGGGGTGGCTCCGCGTGCGGCGCGAGGGACGACGGGCGGTCGAGCGGGAGATCGGCGCGATGGAGGCCCTATTCCCCGTGCTCGCCGAGCGCCGCCTCCAGGCCGCGGGTACGCTGTCGGGCGGCGAGCAGCAGATGCTCGCCATCGCCCGGGCGCTGATGGGCCGGCCGTCGCTGCTTCTGCTCGACGAGCCGTCGATCGGGCTCGCTCCCCTCGTGGTGAAGGCGATCTTCGCGACGGTGGCGGGCTTGAGGAACGAGGGCCGGACGATCATGCTGGTAGAGCAGAACGCCCGGGCAGCGCTCGCGGTGGCCGACCGGGGCTACGTGATGGAGACGGGGCAGGTGGTGCTCGAGGGGACGGCCACGGAGCTCTCCGCGAACCGGGACGTGCAGCGGGCGTACCTCGGCAAGGAATACCGCCGGATCGAGGAGCGGTAGAGGCGGATGCGATGATCTGGAACGGCAAATTCGAGACCATGGGACGCGAGGACCTCGCGCAGGTGCAGATCGAGCGCCTCCAGTCCACGCTGAACCGGGCGCGCCGCAACGTGGCCTTCTACCGGCAGGCCTTCGAGCGCGCAGGCGTGAAGGTCGAGGACGTGCGGGCGCTCCCGGACCTCGCGCACCTGCCCTTCACCACCAAGGCCGACCTGCGGGCCGCCTACCCCTACGACATGTTCGCGGTGCCGCTGCGCGACATCGTGCGCATCCAGTGCACGTCGGGCACCACCGGCCGGCCCGTGGTGGTCGGCTACACGCCCAACGACGTGCGGACCTGGTCCGAGTGCGTGGCCCGGGTGCTGGCCTCCGGCGGGGTGACGGAGCACGACGTGGTGCAGGTCTCCTTCACCTACGGCCTCTTCAGCGGCGGGCTCGGCTTCCACTACGGGGCCGAGAGAATCGGCGCCTCGGTGGTGCCGGCCTCCACCGGGTCGCTCGAGCGCCAGGTGATGATCATGCGGGACTTCAAGACCTCGGCGCTCGCCTGCACGCCGGGCTACGCGCTGGCCCTCGCGGGCGCCCTCGCCGAGAGCGGCGTCGAGCTGGGCAGCCTCTCGCTGCGCGCGGGGTTCTTCGGCGCCGAGCCCTGGAG
>JAPLSM010000335.1 GCA_026398635.1 Spirochaetota bacterium
CATCAAGTGCGACCTCTGCGGCGGCGAGCCCGAGTGCGCCCGGGTCTGTCCCAAGCGCGCCATCAGGTTCGTTCCGGAGCAGGCCCTCGGGGAGTCCAAGCGCCTGAACAACATCCTGAGCTACGCCCACATGAAGGAAATCGAGTTCATCGAGCAGGGGCAGAAGAAGATCATCCACTACGCCGAGATCGGCAAGGAAGAGATGGAGGGCTAGGCTGCCATGGCGGTGAAGTCAGGCTACTTCCGCTCGAGGCTGCACGTCGATCTCTCCACCGGCAGGGCGGAGAGCATCCCGCTGGCCGATGAGTTCCTGGAGCGCTACATCGGGGGGCGGGGGTTCGGAGCGAAGATCGTGTGGGACGCTCTCGTCGCGCACGGCTTCTCGATCGACCCGCTGGGACCGGAGAACACTTTGGCCATCGCCGGCGGGCCGCTGACGGGTATGTACCTTCCCTCCTCCGGCAAGTGCTCGTTCGTGACCATCTCGCCCGCCACTGGTGTCTACGGCGACTCCTCCATGGGAGGGAGCTTCGGCATCGAGCTCCGGCAGGCGGGCGTCGACGTGTTGGACATCACGGGGAAGGCCCCGGTGATGTCGTTCCTGTTCATCGACGACGGCAAGGCCGCGATCGTCCCGTTCCCGGAGCTCGCGGGCAAGACCTGCCTGGAGGCGGAAGGCCTCGTCAAGGAGCGTCTGGGCACCCACGAGGTGCATGTCGCCTCCATCGGCGTGGGCGGCGAGCGCCTGGTGCGCTTCGCGTGCGTGAACGGCGACTGGTCGCGGAACGCTGGGCGCACAGGAGTCGGGGCAGTGATGGGCTCCAAGAACCTCAAGGCGATCGCCGTCCGGGGAAGCCGGGACCTGCCCTGCCACGATTTCACGGGTCTCATGCAGGAAGCGGAAAAGGCCTACTCCTACATGGCCGACCACAAGTTCTTCAAGATGTGGCAGCGCGAAGGGCTGATGAACGTGATGGCCTACGCCAACTCCATGGGCATCCTCCCGACGCACAACTTCAGCGACGGTACGTTCCCCCACATCGACCGGATCAATGGCGAGACGATGCTCGGCGGGTACAAGATCGGCGACAGCGCGTGCTTCGCCTGCTCCATGACCTGCGGGAACATCTGCCTGGTCAAGCAGGGCAAGTACGTTGGGACGGTGACCGAGGGGCCGGAATACGAGTCGTGCGCCATGCTCGGATCCAACGTCGGCGTGGACGACTTCGCCGCGGTGCTCAGGGCGAACCAACTCTGCGACGAGCTCGGCATCGACACGATCTCCACGGGAAGCCTGATCGGCGCCGTCATCGAGGGCTACGAGAAGGGAATCCTCTCGCTCCAGGACCTGGACGGAGAGCCCATCACCTGGGGGGACCAGGACGCCATCATCGGCCTTATTCACAAGATCGCGCACCGCGAAGGGATCGGGAACACGCTGGCCGACGGATCGCGTCGCGTCGTGGAGCGATGGCCGGAAATGGCCAAGGTGGTCCTCGCGGTGAAGGGGCTCGAGCAGAGCGCCTACGACAGCAGGGCGGGGGTGTCCATGGCGCTCGCGTATGCGACGAGCGACATCGGCGCCCACCACACGCGTGCCTGGACCATCGCGAAGGAGGTCGAGCTGGGGAAGGACTGGTCTGACGAGGAGAGGGTGGACCTGGTCATCTACCACCAGACCCTGCGGCCCCTCTTCGACATGCTGGGCGTGTGCCGGCTGCCGTGGATCGAGCTCGGCCTCAACGAGGAACACTACGCGCGCTTCTACTCCGCCGTGACGGGCAGGGAGACAAGCCTCGAAGACCTGCTGCGGCTGTCCCGCGACGTCTACACGCTGACGCGGCTCATCAACGCGCGGCTGGGCATGAGCCGGAAGGACGACACCATGCCGTACAAGGTGTTCAACAACCCGATCCGCTCCGGCCCCACGGCGGGCAAGGTGATCGACCGTCAGCAGTTCGAGCGGCTGCTCGACCTCTACTACCGGAAGCGCGGCTGGGACGCGAACGGCATCCCGCCGGCGGGTGCCGAGGCCGCCTTCGGCGCGACGTGAGGGAGCCGCCGGCAGCGGACGGCGACGAGTCAGGTCACCCGTTCGCGCATCGTGTACACGACAGGCGAAGGCGAGGAGCAGCGGCCAATCATCGTCAGGCCCTTTTCAACGGCCATCTCGTACGCTGCCGTCGTCGGGATGCTGCGCGAGGCGAAGACCGGGATGCCGGCGGCGATGGTTTTCGTCGCCATTTCCACCGCGATGCGGCCTGAGCAGATGAGGCAGCACCGCGAGAAATCCACCCTTTCCCGGAGACCCCGGCCGATGACCTTGTCGACCGCGTTGTGCCTTCCGACGTCCTCGTAGAACCACCGAAGCCCGTTCCGATCGGCCAGGCCGGCGCTGTGCATGCCCCCGGTTTCCTTGCGGAGGGCTGCCCGATCGAGCATCTGCCGGGCCCATCCGCTGATCGACGCCAGCGGGAACGTCTCGCCTCGCAGGAGGTTCGGGAGGGGCCGGGTCCCGGAGGCGGTACAGGACGAGCACTGTACGCTCACGCGTGTGCTGTCCGGGCTGATCACCAGGCTCAGGACCTCGCCGAGCGAGGAGATGAAACCGCTCGTCAGCAGATGCCCGAGGGCGAGAACGTCCAGGTCGCGGGGCGTGCACATGAGGGTCGCGATGACCGTCCCGTTCACCTCGAGCGCCACGGCCTTCTCCTCCGCGAGCGGGAAAGAGCGTGGGTCGGGCATGGCGTCGGCGGGCATTTCCGGGGAACGCTCCTCTTGCGTCCATTCTGGTACGAATGTGATCTCCGTAGCAATCCGCAGCTCCGTGTTCTTCGCGCGCACGGAAATGCTGCCATGAAACGCACCCTTATTGTCCTGATCGTCATCGCCATTACCTGCGCCTCGGCGGGTGCCGCGCCGAAGCAGCAGGTGAACGCCATCCGGCCCGGCCTCTTCGAGCTGGGCCTGTACCTCGGGGAGCCGACGGGGCTGTCCGCGAAGTACTGGATCAACCGGAAGAACGCGATCGAGGGCATCGCGGCCTGGGCATTCAGCAAGGGGTTCCTCGTCGTGAGCGCGGACTAC
>JAPLSM010000046.1 GCA_026398635.1 Spirochaetota bacterium
CCGCGGCCGCACGCCTCCGTGGACGCGGCCCTTCCCCTCGGAAGGCAGTCGGCGGCCGCGAAACCCGCGGCCGCGAGGAAGTAGGCGCGCGGGGAGCCGATCCATGGTACTGGCGCGGGTGAGCGGTACGGTCGTCGCGACGCACAAGCCGGCCTCGATGCAGGGGCTGCGGCTCCTGTTGTTGGAGAAGGTCGACGCCACGACCATGAAGGGCAAGGGCGATTACGTGGTGGCCATCGACGCCGTCGGCGCGAACGCGGGGGAGATCGTCTTCTACGTGACGGGGTCCAGCGCGCGCATGACGGAGGCGACAAAGGGCCGGCCGTCGGACGCGACGGTCGTCGCCATCGTGGACGAAGTCGAGCAGGACGGGGCGTTCGTCTACCGGAAGGCGAACGCATGACCCTGGCCCGGGTGCGGGGTACGGTGGTGGCCACCGCCCGTGCCGACGGCGTGGCGGGTGCCCGTTTCCTTCTGGTCGAGGACTGCGACCAGCGCGGCACCGGGAGGAACGAGCACCTCGTCGCGCTCGACCTCGTCGGGGCCGATCGCGGGCAGCTGGTGCTGCTCGCTCAGGGCAGCTCGTGCCGATGGGATCGGCGGACCGAGGACCGTCCGATCGACGCCGTCGTGCTGGCCATCGTGGACCAGATCGACGAGCGCGGGCACATCCAATTCCCCGCGGCGGAGACGGCGCATGGCTAGCGGCGCGGACGAGATCCGCTCGATTGTCGAGCAGGTCCTGCGCAGCCCCGACGTGGCTGCGCTGCTCGCCGGCGGCTCCGGCCCCGCCGCGGACGCGGGGCAGGGCGTGTTCCCCGACATCGACGCGGCTGTGAAGGCCGCCGCCGCAGCACGGCTCGAACTGGCCGCGCTGCCCCTGGACGTCCGCCGCCGGCTGCTCGACGCCATGCGGCGTGCGGTGCTCGAGACGAACGAGTCCCTCTCGCGCGAGGCGGTGGCGGAGACCGGTCTCGGCAACGTGCCGGACAAGGTCGCGAAAAACACCCTCGCGGCACTGAAGACCCCCGGGGTGGAGGACGTGGAGCCCGTCGCGTGGTCCGACGAGCACGGCCTGACCCTGATGGAGCGCGCCCCGTGGGGCGTCATCGGCGCCATCACGCCCGTCACCAATCCCATCGCCACGATCGTGTCGAACTCGATCGGCATGATCGCGGCCGGCAACGCCGTGGTCTTCAATGTGCATCCCGGCGCGAAGGGTGTCAGCTGCCGGCTGGTGGCTCTCCTGAACGGCGCCATCGCCGCGGCGGGCGGTCCCCGGAACCTGCTCGCCACCGTGGCCGACCCCACGATCGTAAGTGCGGGTGAGCTGATGCGGCACCCCGGCGTCGCCCTGCTGGTGGTGACGGGGGGGCCCGGCGTCGTAAAGGCGGCCATGGCGAGCGGCAAGAAGGCGATCTGCGCGGGGCCGGGCAACCCGCCCTGCGTGGTGGACGAGACCGCCGACCTCGCGAAGGCCGGCCGCAGCATCGTCGAGGGCGCCGGCTTCGACCACAACGTGGTCTGCATCTGCGAGAAGGAGGTCCTCGCCGTGGCCTCCATCACCGACCGCCTGAAGGCCGAGATGGCAGCGAACGGGGCCGTCGAGCTGTCGGGCAGGCAGGCAGAAGCCGTGACCCGCGCAGCGCTCGCCGAGCCGGGCGGACCGGGCCGGCCCGGAGCGCCGAACAAGGAGTTTGTGGGGCGTGGCGCCGCAGTTATCGCTCGGGCAGCGGGCGTCGAGGTCCCCGCCGGCACCCGCATCCTCCTGCTGGAGGTCGGCCGCGACCACCCCCTGGTCTGGACCGAGCAGCTGATGCCGGTGCTGCCGCTCGTGCGCATGCCGGACGCCGACGCGGCCATCGAGTTCGCCGTCCAGGTCGAGCACGGGTACCGGCACACGGCCATGATCCACTCGCACGACATCGCGCGCCTGTCGCGCATGGCGAAGCTGATGGACTGCTCGATCTTCGTTAAGAACGGGCCGTGCTTCGCGGGCCTCGGTCATGGGGGCGCGGGGTACGCATCGTTCACCGTGGCGAGCCCCACCGGCGAGGGGGTCACCCGGGCGCGCACCTTCACCCGCGAGCGGCGGTGCACGCTCGTGGACGCCTTCCGGATCATCTAGGGTGAAGCCGTGAAGCTCGGCCGGGTGATCGGGAGGGTGGTGGCCACGCGCAAGCACGAGAGCCTCGAGGGGCTCGCGCTGCTGCTCGTGCAGCCGGTCGACGAGCACGGGCAGGCGGCCGGGCCCGCCCTCGTGGCCTTCGACACTGCGCGTGCGGGAGAGGGCGACACGGTGATGTTCGAGAGCGGCAAGGAGGCCGCGCAGGCCAACCCCAACGGCTGGTTCAGCCCGGCCGACGCGGCCGTTCTCGGGGTGGTGGATCCGGTGCATCGGGACGGCCGGCCGTGATCATCGCGAGGGTCGTGGCCACGGTGGTGTCCACCGAGAAGCACCCCCACTACCGGGGACACAAGATCCTCGCCGTGCAGCCCGTCGATCCCGAGGGCCGGCCGCAGGGCCGGACGCTCCTCGCCGTGGACGGGGTGCAGGCGGGCATCGGCGACACGGTGCTCGTCGTGGATGAGGGCGGCTCGGCGCGGACGGTGATCGGCGAGGAGGCGGCGCTCACCATCCGTACGGCGGTCTGCGCGATCGTCGACCGGGTGGATCGGGAGGGATCATCGTGAGCGACGGCGCGCCCCCCGACACCGTGCGCAGCGTGGCGCTCGGCTCCGACCACTCCTGCGTGCCCGTGCGCCTGGCGCTCGGGCGCTACCTGGCAACGCTCGGGTACCGGGTGGTCGACGTGGGCTGCCCCGACGGCGTGAAGGCCGATTACCCGGACATCGCGGTCGCCGTCTCGCGCCGGGTCCTGAGCGGTGACTGCGAGCGGGGCATCGTCCTGGACGGCGCGGGCGTCGGCAGCTGCATGGCGGCGAACAAGGTGCGGGGCATCCGGGCCGCTCTGTGCCACGACCTGCGTACGGCGGTCAACAG
>JAPLSM010000255.1 GCA_026398635.1 Spirochaetota bacterium
GTTTGCGCTCGCCCACCGGGTGTACTTCTTCCCGTGCCTGCTGGTGCTGGGGGATGACCAGGGCGTGGACCGCACCCGGGTGCTGGCCATCCGGCCCGACGGGACGATCGCCTACACGCACTACAAGGGCAGGAACCCCAACGCCGGGTACTTCCACGGCATGTCCCTCGAGACGCTTGAGACGCCGTACGGACGGATCGCCTCGCCGATCTGCTACGAAATGGAGGCGCACCGGCTGATCCGCCAGGCGGGACGGCAGCGCGTGGACATCCTGATCGTGCCGGGGGACGAGCCTTCCCGCGAGAACGCAGTCGTCCACACGGAGCTGTCCATGTTCCGCGGCATCGAGAACGGCGCCTCGGTGCTTCGCACGACGCTCGAGGGACTCACGCTCGGCGTGGACTGGCTGGGACGCGAACTCTCCCGACTCAACTACTACCTCACGCCGGAAAACCGTACTGTGCTCACGGAGCTTCCCATGAAGGGGGTGCGGACCGTTTACGCCGTGCTGGGGGACTGGTTCGCGTGGACGTGCTGCGCGCTGCTCGCCTTCCTCGCGGTCCTGGCCGCGAGCGCGCGCACCCGCGGGTGCCGGCCCGTCACCATGGTCGCAGCCGCAGGGTGCGGCTTCCGTCCGCGAGCGGAGGCACGCGGCCGGGATCGAAGTGGGGGAGCAGCCGGTCCCAGCTCGGCAGCGGCGCCCCGGCTTCCCTGACGAACGCGTCGAGCCTCAACGCCTGGCCGGCGATCTCGTCGCGGCCTCCCGCGGCGTTCGCGTGGCCGAACACAGCCACCCGGGCGCTGTCCCGCGAAAGCATGCGCGAGAGCATGCCGACCACGAGAGGCTCCGGCATGCGCAGCAACGACCGGAGGCTGCCCGGCTCGACCCGCACGCCGAGCCTGCGCAACGCGCGGAACAGCTCGCGGAAGGCTCGGAACCCGAGCACCAGCGCGTCCCGGGTGCGGCATGTCCGCTCCTGGGCGCCGCCGGCCGCGTAGATGCCCCCGGCCAGCGGGAACACCAGGGCCGCGTGGCAGATGAGCCAGGCGACCATGTCCGTGCTCACCCTCGCGGGAAGCCCGGCGCTTTCCAGGGTCGCCTTCGCGAAGGCGAGGGCCGGTTCAGCTTCCGGCCCCATCACGCCCAGCGTCGTGGGATTGCGGCGTTCTGACCCCGGCTGCTCGACGGTGCGGCCGTCGAGGTACACGATGGCACCCGCGTCACGGTAGCCGCCGAACGCGCCGAAGCCAAGGACGAAACGCTGCTGCCCGACGAGGGCCGCCTGCTCCGCGTGACCCGAGAAGTTGTTGCCGATCACTACCACGGCTCGGCTCTCGGTGCATGGTTTCAGGGCTGAGAGCGCGTCCAGGATCTGGCCCGCACGAACGGTGACCAGCACGAGGTCGTACCGACATGACGGGTCCGGCCCCTCGACGAGCCGCACGTCGGCGCGTTCCTCCTCCGCGAGAAACACGTGGCGGATCCGCAGACCGCCGGCCCGGATCGCCTCCAGGCGTTCCCCGCGCGCCGAAACGGTGACGTCGAATCCCGCCTTCGCCAGTCGAACCGCGTAGACACTGCCGATCACCCCGGCACCGAGGATGAGCACGCGTTCCTTCATCGTGGTCGGGCCTCCCCCGTTGCGATTGTACCATCACCGGCAGCGCCCGGTAACCCGGAGCTGCGCAGCACAGCCGTGTCGTCGAACGCCGTGGTATCAGCACTCGCCCGTACAAACGAGCGGGACTGGCCTTGTGTGGTCCGTACCATTACCATCAGGGCGGGATGACCGTGCGTCCGAAGTGACGTGTTGGCGACTCCGGAAGCCGTGCCGAAGTCCCTGCCGGAGGCTTGCCGAACGGCAGGGCGGTGCGGCGTGCACGCTCCGATTCCTTCCGTGTGAGGAGAGTGCCATGAAGGCGTGGATGATCGTTCTCCTCGTTGTCGCGGCGCTCGCCGTTTGCGTCGTCGTCGTGGTGAACCGTTGGGGCGCCACTCCGCACGGCAGGTTGGACTGGCGGGCCGCCGTTCTCCTGAAATCCGTCCAGGCCGCGAAGATCGAGATGTTCCGCGAGGGGGACCCGCCCGACGAGAGCCGGAGGACCTTAAAAGAAAAGTCGAGGATGCTGAAAGGCAAGCCGCCTGCGCTCGCCAGCGTCGTCGATCGCGAGGTGCCGACCTCCGCTGGCGGCATCCCCGTGCGCATCTACACCCCGGGGACCGGTTCGGTCTACCCCGTCGTGGTCTATTTCCATGGCGGGGGATGGGTCATGAGCGACCTCGACACCCACGACGTCGTGTGTCGGAAGCTCGCGATCAGGTCGTCTTCCATCGTCGTTGCCGTGGACTACCGGCTGGCGCCGGAGCACCCCTTTCCTGCTGCGGTGGACGACGCCTATGCCGCGGTCCTTTGGGTGAACGGAAACGCGAAGAGTTATTCCGGCGACCCCTCGCGAATCGCCGTGGCCGGGGACAGTGCCGGCGCCAATCTCGCGGCCGTCGTAGCGCTGCTCGCCCGGGACAGGAAGGGTCCGTCGCTTGCCGGCCAGATCCTGTTCTACCCGTCGACCGACTCGTC
>JAPLSM010000267.1 GCA_026398635.1 Spirochaetota bacterium
CATGGACGAGGAGGGTCTCGTCTTCCTCCTGCGGCAGGCCCACATCCTCTCCAGCAACGCGAACACCGAGCGAATCAACCGGGAGATCGAAGCCTTCGAGCGCACGCGGGGCCCCGTGCCGGAGCCCGAAGCGGAGGTCACGGCGACGGCCTCGATCGAGATGGCACCCGACGGCAAGTCCTACTTCCTCGCCATCGGCGGGGCGCGTAAGGCGCTCACCCGCGAGGAGCTGGGCGGCATCGTGCGCGTCTGCCTCGGCGCGGTCGACCGGGACGTGGGAGTGCGGAACCTCTTCCGCGCCCTCGGCAGCGAGCGCGGCGACATCCTCGTGGACGCGAAGATCTCGGGGCCGACGAGCCCCCACCTCGGGGCGCTCTACGACACCGTGGTGGACATGGCTCGAAAATCGTAGCTGCGCGCTGCGCTTGCCACGCCGGACCTTTCGCGCTACCGTGAGACACCCCATGACGCCGGCGATCATTGACGGGAAGTACCACCTCTCCTACACACGCATCCACGAGACGGTGCGCAGCATGGCGGAAGAGATCCGCGCCTCGGGCTTTACGCCCGACGTCATTGTGGCCATCGGCAGCGGGGGGTTCATCCCCGCGCGGATCCTGCGCACCTTCCTCGAGAAGCCGATCCTCACGGTCGGCATCGCCTACTACGACGCGGAGAACCGGCCTTCGAAGACCCCCCGCATGATCCAGTGGATCGACGAGGTCGAGCAGAAGCTGCGCGGCCGCAGGATCCTGCTCGTCGACGAGGTCGACGACTCACGGGTGACCCTCGAGTATTGCCTGCGCGAGCTGCTGCGCCATGGACCCGCGGAGATCGCGGTGGCCGTGCTGCACAACAAGCGCAAGGAAAAGCGCGGAGCCCTCCCTTCGGAGATCCGCCGCTACTGGGCCGGCGAGGAGCTCGAGGACCGCTGGATCTGTTACCCCTGGGACGCCCTGGACATCGAGCGGCACGAGCGCCTGTCGCGCGGCGAGGGGTGAACCGTCACCGCGCGCAGCGGTCGAGGATCATGGCCTTGTCCCCATTTCCGATTTCCTGATCAGCTCCAGCAGCTTCCGATGGTCGGTATCAGAAAGGCGTGTCCGATACGGATTGAGCAGGGCCGCGACCGCTGCCGTGACGGACCCGTCGAAATAGGTCGACACCAGGTGCTGCACGGCGGACTGCCGGGCCTGCCGGTGGGGGATGGTCGGGGCGTACACGTAGCGGCGGCCGTCCCGGCGGTGTGTCAGCAGCCCCTTGCCGACGAGAATCTGCAGCGTGGCGCGCACGGCGGAGTAACCGGGCGGATCGGGGATGCCAGCCCTTACCTCAGCCGCGCTGGCAGTCTTCAGGCGGTAGATCGCCTCGACGATCTGCCGCTCCCGCTTGCTCAACCCGTGGCGCAGCTACGTGCTCACCCATCCCTCCCCAAGTGCGGATATTTCAGCACGCTGCCGGGCGGGCGTCAAGGACGGGCGCGGAACAGCTCCGGTCCTAGTGCTACGGGGCGACCTCGATCACCTGCAGCCCCAGGGTGCCGTTCGCCACGTACCCCCACTTCCCGCTGATCGTCAACCCGTTGGGGGTGCCACCGAGGAGAACCGTGCTCTTGAGCGAGGAGGCGTCCAGGCCGGTCGGGGCTGCGACATCGACGACGGAAATCCCCTTGACCGACGCAGAATCGAAGGTGATATAAGCCCAGCCCCCGTAGCTGAAAACATCCTCGGCCCAGCCGGCTTCCGCTCCCGGGGCGACGTCGCAGGGACCGTAGGCGGCGAGGAACAACGGGCTCGCGGGGTCGACGTTCACCGCCCAGAGGCCCTGGTCGGGGAACGAATCGGTGGCGAACGCCCACTTCCCGTCGAGAACGACCGACTCCATGGTCATGCCGCTCGTGGCGCCCCTGCCTTCGAGCACCGGGACCGCCGGGTTCGAGAGATCGAGTACCTTCAGGCTGTTGGGCTGGAAGTACGCGCCTTCGGCCACGTAGGCCATCCGTCCGCGGGCCGCGACGCCGTTCATGCTGCCGCCGTCGGAATCGTGGATGCCCCGGTACACGGGGTTCGCCGGGTCCGAGATGTCGAAGCTCTGGAAGCTCGATCCGGCGAGGAATGCGAGATCGCCGGAAACCGCCACGGACCACAGGCTGCCCGATCGCGAGGCCGCGGTACCGACAACGAGCAGCGGCAGCGTGGGATCACGGATGTCCAGTATCTTCAGTGTGGACCCGTTCGCAACGAAGGCGTAGTCACCGGAGATTGCGATGCCGCTCGGGCCCGCGAGGGGCGTGAAGCCGAGGGCCACGGGAGCCAGGGGATTCGTCACGTCGTACGCCTGGATGCCGGGGGTGCTGGGTGCACCCACGGTCATGAACACGGTGTCCCCGCGGGTCGCGATACCGATGCCGGCAGGGGTCTCGGCTCCATCCCAGGCGAGCGACGCGGCGTACGGCATCCCCGCGCTCACGAGGTGGAACCCGAGGAGCCCGGCTGCAGCGAACGCGTAGGGGCCGTTGGACGCCGCCCCGCTCGGGGCGCCCGGTATGTTCCAGAAATCCGCGACAACGGGGAGGGTCGGCGTTGAGAGATCGTACGACACCAGCCCGATGCCGTCCGCGACGTACGCGGCCGATACGGTTGAAGGTGTGGGACCCCAGAGGTTGACATCCGCATCGCTCCAGCTGTCGACCCAGCCGCTGCGGATCGCGCTTTCCCCCTGCTTTACGAGATCGGAGATCCTGATCGCCATGAGCACGTACTCGGGAGGAGGCTCGAGATCCATGTTCCGCTGGCTCAGCGCGTACAGACAGTCGGTGCCAGTCGTCGTCGGTCTCACCGCGACAAACTGGGTCCAGTAGTTCGCATCGGTGAACGGCGATCCGACAATCGATAGCGTCCAGGGCCACGTGTGGGTGACCTTGTGAAGCCCGTTATCCAACCCCGAAGGCAGGAACAGGTACGTGGTGCTCCCATACCGTGTAGCGGCGACATCCCTGAACTGGTAACTGGCGTTCGAGTACGAGCCCGATGTGGATAAGGTGTACCGGTTCGTTACATTCACCGGGCGCACGTACGTGATTCCCGTCGAGTCCAGCACGTACGCATAATCGCTCGTAGCCGTGTCGACGACCGCGACCGCCGTCGAATCGCCTGCCAGCGCGAGAGAGCCCGCCGCAGTCGGCGCCGCAGGATTCGAGACATTCACGACCTTCAAACCGCCAGTCCCGTCGGCGATGAATGCGAAATCGCCGTTGGTGTCCAGCTCGATGTCCTTCGCGTTCGTCGTCGGGTACGTGGCGATCACCTGGGGGGCATAGGGGTCCGCGACGTCCACCACGACCATGCCGGCGGCGCCGGCAGCGATGAACACCTTCGTTCCCTTCGCCTTCAGGCGCAAGGGGGTCCCGGGCGTGTCGAGGCTGATGATGCTCCCGACCTCGTAGGGCGGAAGGTGGAAGGTCTGGCCGCCGTTTGCGACGCTCTCGACCGAGCCACCGAGCGAAGGGCGCACCTTGTAGTAGTACCAGGTGTTGTCACTCACGCCGTTGTCAGTGAAGCTCGTGCCCACGACGACGCCGGTGTAGTCCGCCCAGGGTCCAGACGGCGAGACCGATCGGAGAATCACGAACTCGTCCGTCGCATCGATGCTGTTCCAGGAGAGCTCGATCTTCTGGTAGGCGCCGGTGACCTGGGGGGCGAGCGTCATCTCGGACAGCGGGATCGACTTCACGTACCCCGACCAGTAATCGGTGCCGGAGGCGAGGTGCGCCCGCAGCAGGAACGTGTGCAGGTCACCGTTGCGCAGGCCCGCGAGGTCGTACGGCGGCGCCGGCGGGGAGACGCTGCGGTCGCTGGTGGTGGGGATGGTACCGTTCGTGGTGTAGTAGACCGTGTAGGTGGCACCGTCCACCTCGTCCCAGTCGAGGGTCACCGACTTGTTGTGCGGCTCGACGGCGAACGACGAGAGCTGGCCGTCAGGCTCGGTGAGGGTGACCGTAGTCTGCCCGACGTTGTCGTTCCAATCAGTCGCCTCCACCGTCACCGCGATGGGGCCCGAGTAGGCGAGCGTACTGAATTCGAAGCTGAAGCTTCCCCCGGTGCCTATGCCGGATGGCGGGATATCGCCCTTGTCGAGCAGCCCGAGCGCGCCCGTCACCGTCTACGCGATGCCCTTTAGCCGGCCCTCGGAGTCCAGCGCCGTGCCCTGCACGGTCACCGTCTGGGTATAGGGCGAGCTTCCGGCCGGCGATGCGATGTCGACCGTGGGAGGATTCTTGTCCGTCATCTGGAGGAAAACCTGGTCGTTGATGGGGTTCGGGCAACCCGAAACCACGATGACGACGAGCGACGCGGCGAGCAGTCCACGGATAAACAATTTCCTTTTCATGGCTTCCACCCTCACTGGTCCTCGTCGACGAGGATCACCCGGCCGGCGGCGCTGGCCGCCCTGCCGCCGCCGCCCTCTCCCGAGGCCACGGCCAGGAACTCCTGCGCCGTGGCCGGATCCGCCTGCTGGGCCTGCGCAAGGTACTCCTGGGACGCCTTGGTATCCCCTGAGGCACTCGAGACCTGCGAGAGATTCAGCAGCACCGTGGCCCGCAGGCTCACAGATGCCGAGGCTCCCTTGGTGTCCAGCTGCTTCAGCACCGCGGTGTAGCCGGTGATCGACTTCTTGTAGTCTTTCTGGAGGTAGTAAACGTTGGCGAGGTTGACCTGGGCGCTGGCATACGACGGGTCGGCCTTCGTGGACTGGGTGAAGGCCCCGATCGCATCCGCGTAGCGGCCGAACCTCGCATAGGCGATGCCCAGCCGGTTGTACTCCCGCTTGCCCTTTGTCTTCGTGACTTCTGCTAGAATCGGCTTGACGAACACGTCGGCGAGCCGGTCGCGCGCCGCAGTGACCGAACGGACTACCACGTCCTTCGCCGGCGGAATCGGCTGCAGGAGAGCCTCCTGCAGCCCCACGGGCGCATAGACCTCCTGCGCCTCGGCGGTCTTCGTGAGCTGCCGATCGGCTGCTGACGCGTTCCACAGCGCGATGCCGGCCTGCCAGGCCGCGAGGAAGTCACTCTTCCCGTCAAGCAGGGTCACTTCCACGGGGATCCACAGCGTGCCGCCGATCGCCAGGGTCATGGATCGGTCGGGGTTGATCTCCGCGTAGCTCTCGGCCGCCACCCCCGTGTCGAAGGCCGCGTAGATGTGCCCGGGCACCGTGATGAAGGCGGTGGGCACGCTGCGGGTCTCCAACAGGCTGGCGAACAATACGGTCAGGTCGTCGCAGTCCCCGTATCGCTGCCGCAGCGTGGTGCGTGCCAGGTTGATCGAGTCCACCGCCTCCAACCGGCCCTGCACCCGGGTGAACGGCGAGGAGGGATCCTCCTGGTACTGGATGCCCGTCGCCGACAGGGCCTGGTATATCTGCAGGGCGATCTGGAGCGACTGGTTGAGCGCCGGCAGGGTCGCCTCGCGCGTCTCCTCGCTAACCGCCGCCGTCCAGGTCTTCAGCGAGCCGTCCTGGGGCGTGATGAATGCCCCGACCTTCGCATTGTCGCTCCAGGTGATGGCGGTCTTGTCGTACAGCACATAGCTCACCGGCTCGCGCTGCTCCACGTCCCGTCCCCCGAGCTTGTATTTCGCGATGATCTGCCCCGATAGCGGCGTCTTCCCCTCGGTAGTGAAGACCTGTTTGTTGAACACCGCCTTGAGCGGCACGGCGACGCTGTCACCAGGCTTCACCACGGCCTGCGTGAACGACAGGGTCTCCACGTCCATGTAGCCGGGCTGTAGGAAGGAGATCTCCAGGTTTGTCACCGGCTGCCGCTCCGTATTGGTGACGGTGACCGTGCCGAGGGGATTGTCGGCGTAGTAGGACTGCATGGCCCCGAAGGCCGGGCCGAAGGACAGGCTGTCCAGCCGCAGTGCCCGAATGATGGCCCGGGCAGAGTCCGGGTCCTCTCCAAAACGGTAGCTGGCAGTGATGCCGATCGAGAACACAAAGCCGTCGAACGTCTTCAGGGGGCTGAGAGAGAGCAGGTAGCGCAAGGACGGCTGGAACTCGATGTTGAAGTTGTAGGAGGGGTCAAGCCCCACGCGGCCACCCGCCCCCAGCAGCAGAAACGGCGATCCGACGGTGCCCGTATCGACGACGTGGGGGAAGATCGCCTCCGAGATCCCCACGCCGAGATCCGCACCGAACTCGAAGTTGCGGGCGAAGCGGTTGGCATAAGCGGCTCCCGCCATGCAGTACAGGTGGAAATGGTCCCACTTCTCGGGGAAGGCTGCGTCGATGCTGTCGAAGCGCATGATACCCAGCCGGGCGAAGGGCTGCAGCACAGGCACGGTCGGGATGGGCATCCGCACGTCCGCCCCGATGTCGTAGATGGTGTAGGGCGTGTTGTACGCGCTGAACGGCGTCAGGCCCTGGTAGAACAGCCCCACCGACAGCGGGTAGCGGTAGAACTGGTTGAAGTTCGTCACAGCCTGCTGACCGGAGACCGCCCCGGCGATAAGCACCATGACTACTGAGGCAAGGAAGCGGCGCATACTTTCCCCCTCACGGAAGTATACCCCCCCTTCTCCACATCCCGCAACGAAGGGCCAACGCGATGCCGTGCAGGATGCGTGACCTGGACTTGCCCGGTCTGCGCCGGGCAGGTACCGTCGAGTCATGGAACCGACCGAGGAACTCGCGCGTACGATCCGCTCGCTGCCCCGGGTCCAGCTCCAGAACCGGCTGATGCGCCTGGCGGTACGGGAAATCGCCGCCGCCGTCCGGTTCCTTGCCGATGCCGACCAGGGCCTCGTGTTTTCGGCGCTGCCCGCCAGCATGGCCGGCCGCGTCCGCGAGGAGATCCTCCTCCTGAAACGGCGCCGGCTGTCCAGCCGGGACCGGCTCGTGTTCGTACGGCAGGTGCTGGCGAGCCTTCAGCAGGAGACCGCGCCGCGGAGCATCGGATCCTTCCTCAGGCCGGTCCGCCGCGACCGGTGAGACATCAAGGGGCCGCGCCTCGCGCGGAACGCGGCAGAACGGTTGAACGCGCCCCCCCCTGAAGCGCCGAAGGGCGTTCAGCCAGAAGCCTCCGCTGCATGCCGGCGCTGCACCATGAGCACGATCCACACGAGGAACTCGACGATCTCGAAAGGCGGCTCTGTCGCCCCGGCCGCGATCTCCACGACGAGCCTGCGCGTGAACAACCGCTCCCGGACGATGCAGCCGATCTCACCCGACGGGTCCGAGATCAGAAACATGCCCTTGAGAGACCAGGGCTTCTGCCTCAGGAGAAGCGTCGTGCTGTCGAATTGAACACGGTATTCCTCGCGCCAGAATCGCTCCTTTTCCGCCTTTGCTCTGAGCAAACCCTCCGGCGATTCCAGCACGCAGGTCGATCTGAATACCTTTTCCCGGCGCGCGGTGAAGGCGCGGTCAGGCGTGCTGATGAGCGCCTGGTCCCGCATGGAGAGGACTCGATGCTCGATCCTGCCTTTCGGGAGACCGTCCGCCAGCACGTCGTACGCGGTGGATAGCACGCCGGCGGGCACGACTTCGAACCTTGCAGCCGCCATGCGACCAGCGTACCAGAGGACCGCCGGACTTGTCATGCGGCGCCAGTCACCGCGGCCATCGCCCCGCCCCTTTGCGTTTCCCGCTTTGCGCCCCGCGAGATTGCAGCCCCGTCCCCCGTGTCGTAGAATGGGGCTTCGCTGGTACGTCGCGAAACACGGAGGGGGGCACGTCATGGCTGCAAAGAAACCTGCGAAGGGAGCCGCGAAGGCCTCGAACGCGGCCGCGAAGCGGTCCGCTTCGAAGCGGGCGGCCGGCGGAAATCCGGCGCGGATGGCCGTGGGAAAGGCGGCAAGCCCGCAGCGCACCCGGCTGAAGGCGATGCTCTCCGAGGCGATCGAGCAGGTCGACGAGGAGGGGCTGCTCTTCCTGCTGCGATCGACGACTCGGGCGACCGATCGGCGACCTTCCTCACGCTCGGGAACGTGCGCAAAGTGCTGAGCCCCGAGGAGCTGAAGCGGCTCGTGCGGATCTGCTACTCTGCCGAGAGCAAGACCAACGCCCTGCAGCAGTTGTACACGGTCCTGGCCCGGGAGCGCTCCGACATCCTCAAGGATGCCGGCATCAGGAGCGCTGCGAGCCCGCTCGTCGAGGGGCTCTTCTACGCCCTGCGGCGGAAGTATCAGCTCAAGGACCGCTGAAAGCCGTCAGCCCCTCCTGCCCGAGGCCTCCGCGCGCCCGCCTTGACGCCTGGAAGCGGGAGAAGCACATGAAGCGGGTCATGATCGTAATGGTCCGTTAGCGCACGCTGGACACGTAGACGTAATAGTCGCCGATGAACCCGAAGTACTCCCGCCGGTAGACCAGGTACATGGTGAGCCGGTAGCGCCTGCCCGGCTTCAGGACGGCTGCGTCCCCGCCCAGGATCCCCGCGAGATGGAAGAACGGTCCTGACCGGCTCGTGCCCTCGACGGCGAGCAGGCTGCCTACGTCGTACGGCGCGTCCACGGTGACGACCGCTTCTCTCAACTCTGCTGGCACCATCGGTCCCCAGGCGGTCGCCTCGTCGAACACCGAGGCGGTGTCGGCTATCGACGTCACCGGATCCGGGTACTCGCCGGGCTGCATGAGGCGGAACCGTTCCCGTTCCGCCTCGAGCTCCCCGATCTTCTGCCGGAACTTGGCCTTGTTCTCCTCGGGTCCCGTCCCACCCATGGCTGCCTGCAGCTTCTCCGTGTACGCTTCGATCTCCAGCTCGATCGCCCTGACCGTCGACTGCCGGAGCGACTCCCGGAGGTCGGCGGGAGACTCTTCCGCCCGGGGTGCGGCGAAGAGCGCGAACGGACAGAGGGCAAGCGCCATGAGCACCGCGGGCAGGGCTCGCCGAAGCATCGCGCTTACGACGCCCCCCCGGGCCTCTGATACACCGGGTTCTCGACCGAGATCGTGTACGTACCCTTGAGTCCCAGGTCCTTCTCGAGATCGAGCTCGATCAGGAAGCCATCGATGAGCAGGGCCTTGCATTCGTCGATCCGGATCCGCCGGATCGTGAGCCGGTAGTGGGGAACCTTCGCGGCAACCCCCTCGCCCTTCACGATGTCCACCGTGAAGCTGCCCGCATCGGTGCACCCCCCCGAATCGGTCCGGAAGACGAGCTTCCCTTCCCGGATCGCGAGCTCGGTCACGACGATGGGGCCGAGCTCCCGCTGGCTCTGCGCGACCTTCATGGGTTGCGCGGTGACCGGCAGGGCAATAAGGATCAGCGCCAGCACCGCAAATGGTATCCGCATGCGAAGACCTCCTGCAGGGAACCTATCACACTATCCGCTTCGGAACAGGGGCCGGAACCGCGAGTCGCGTCAGCCCCCGGCAACCTCCATGGCGATCCGGGCCCACTCGAAGAGGCGCTCGGGCCGGTAGCCGACCGTGCTGATGTCCTTCAGGATGTACTCGAGTGGGCATCCGTTGCGCTCGCAGACCGCCCGCGTGGCCAGCAGGTCCGCCCGCACCCGGTCGGCGTCGAACCGGTCGCCGGCCAGGAACGCCGGGCTCGGCTTGCGCGAGAACACGAACTGCCGGCCGATCTCCCCGGCGCCCCGCTCCTGGTCGGCCCAGGGGCTCATGGAGACCTTCCGCACGTTCGGGATCATGCGGACCTCGTTCATCTTTCGGTCGAGCGGGTCACAGCACCCGTAGTACACGAGCCCGAAGCGCGCGAAGATCCGGGCCGCGTAGTCGACCTCGAACTCCTTGAACATCGCCGGCGAGACCGTGGAGAACATCTGCGCCATGCCCATGCCCCAGATGTCCCTGGTGCGGGGCCGGGCGGGATCGTAGCCGGGCCCCGGCAGGTCGTCGGTCCAGGCGCCCGTGCAGTGGATCAGGCTCTGCGGCTGGCACAGGAGGCCTTGCGCCTCGAGTTGGTCGAGCAGGCCCAGGTACCCGTCGGTCATGCGGCCCACCAGCCGGTGCATGAAGTCCGGCCGGTCCACCAGGGCGTACAGCGCGCCTTCCACGCCCATCCACGTGGCGATGGGGTCCCAGAGCGAAAGGTGGAGGTCCGCGCCCCAGGGCTTCACCTCGAGCAGGCCGTCGAAGAGGTCGTGCGCGACCGAGAGCCGGCGCCGCGTCTCCGCCTCGTCGTGGATGGCCTCCGGGAGGCGCATCTTCTCGAGATCGTCGTCGTCCTGGAACTGGTTGTGGAACTTGTGGCCGACCACCTCATTGGTGGGATCGGTCACCGCGACGTCTTCTTCGGTGGTGATGCCGAAGCCCATATCGCGGATGGCACAGGGTACCCGCACGAAGAGCTCGACCACCATGTCTACCGGAAAGTGCTTCCATTGGAACAGCGTGCGGCGCAGGTCCTGCTCGTACGCCCGGGACTCCGGGTCGGCGCAATGGAGGGCGAGCTCGCCGTCGACCTCCATCTCGTTCCAGCAGACCTGGTCGATCATGACCATGGGCCGGACCGGGTCGAGCCCGTTGAGCCGGCGCCACAGCCGGCGCTTCTCCTCCTGCACCGGCAGCGCGGCGATCTCAGCCGCTCGCGCAGCGAGTTC
>JAPLSM010000376.1 GCA_026398635.1 Spirochaetota bacterium
CGAACAGCAGCGCCAGTGAAGCCAGCTCGAGCCCCTTGCCGAGCCGCAGCAGGGGGAGGTAGCCGGGGTAGCGGCCGGGGGCGAGCGCGAACATGACGAACGCCGCGGGCATGACCAGGCCGCTCGCGCCGACGGCGAGCAGCCAGGGCGTCGAGAGCATGTCGGCATTGCCCGCCGAGGAGGAAGCGAACGCAAGGAACACGAGGAACAGGAAGTATCGCGCGAGCTCCCATGCGGGACCCGCGACGCGCAGCAGCAGCTTGTGTTCCATAGGGCACGGGGAGTGTAGCTGGGGGGACCATCGTTGACAATCCCGGCCACGGCGGTACATTCATGGGAAAGGATTCGGGGGTATCCGAGATGAGATCGTTCTTCACCCGGGAGCGCATCGCGTGGACGGTCGTAAGCGTAGCGCTGCTCGCCGCCGTCGTCTTCTTCGCCTTCTCCCCGCGCCTGGTCGCGGCCACGCCCGAGGAGGAGACGCGCCAGTACCTCAGCACCCTTGGCAACGTCTTCCGCTTCGTGCGCGACAGCTACGTGGACGGGGACAAGGCCGTGCCGAAAGCCCTCTACGAGGGCGCGCTGAAGGGCATGTTCGAGGCCCTCGGGGACCCCTACTCCGAGTACCTCACGGCCGACGACATGAGCGGCATCGACGACACCACCCTCGGGGTCTTCGGCGGCGTGGGGCTCATCATCACCAAGATCGACAAGGTCGGCGCCGAGGTCGTGTCGCCCATCGACGGAACTCCGGCCTACCGGGCCGGCGTCTCCGCGGGCGACATGATCATCAAGGTCGACGGCGTGGAGACCGCGGACCTCTCGAGCGACGACATCGTGAAGCGCCTGCGCGGCAAGCCCGAAACGCCCGTGGCGGTCACCATCCGGCGCGGCGAGACGATCGTGTTCGACGTCACGATCGTGCGCGCCCAGATCGAGGTGCCTACGGTGAAGCACGCGATGATGCCCGGGTCGATCGGCTACCTGCGCATCAGCCAGTTCACGCCCCAGACCCTCGAGCGCGTGCAGGATGCGGTCAACGCGTTCAAGGCGGCCGGCTACCGGGCGATGGTCGTGGACGTGCGCCAGAACCCCGGCGGCCTGCTTTCGTCCGTGGAGCAGGTGGCGGACCTGTTCCTCTCGGGCGGCCCGGTGGTCAGCACGCGCAGCGAGCGCGTCCCCAGCGAGAATACGGTGTACGAGGCGAAGGCGAGCGCCTCCGACGTGGGCGCCGACATTCCCGTGGCGGTCCTCGTGGACAAGGGTTCGGCATCGGCGTCCGAGATCCTCGCGGGTGCGCTCAAGGACACCGGCCGGGCGAAGCTCTTCGGCGTCACCACCTACGGCAAGGGTTCGGTCCAGCAGGTGCGCCGGCTCGGCGACGGCGGCTTCAAGCTGACCATGGCCCGCTACTACACGCCCGGTAACTACACGATCGACAAGAACGGCGTCACCCCGGACGTGACCGTCGAGGAACCGGCCGTCACGGTCGAGCAGGAGAGCTCGCTCGCGAAGCTGCTGCAGGAGAACACCATCCGCAACTGGGTCGCGGCGAATCCGCAGCCCTCGAACGCGAAGGTGGGCCAGCTGGTCGACGAGCTGCACCGGCAGGGCATCGCGCTCGACGAGCGCACCCTGCGCCGGCTCGTGCGTGCAGAGGTTAACCGGACCAACAACAACCCGCCGGTGTACGACCTGGAGTACGACATCGCGCTCCAGGCGGCCGTGAAGGCGATCCAGGCCGGCCAGGTCGTCCCGAAGGCGCTGCCCTGAGACGGCTCGCCCTCGAGCACTCCCCGGGTCCCGATGGCCGCATCGAGCTGCGCGGCCGGGACTTCCACCATCTCTGCCGGGTCCTCCGCCTCACAGAGGACGATTCGATCGACGCCGTCGATCCCGACGGGGCGGCCTGGCACCTGCGTCTCGTGCGGGTCGGCCCGTCCTCGTGCACCGCGGAGGCTGCCGCCGTACGGCCGGCCGCAGCTCCGTCCGTCGCCGCTCCCGCACTCGTGCTGCTGCAATGCTTGCCAAAGGGCCGGAAAATGGATTTGATAATCCGCCAGGCAGTCGAGGCCGGCGTCGAGTGGATCGTCCCGCTCGTGAGCGACCACGCGATCGTCCGGCCGGACGAGATGAACGCCCGGCTCGACGAGGCGGTGGAGCGGGAGCGGGGCGGCACGGCCGTCTTCTTCCACGAGGACCCGGCCGGCGGCTCGCCGCTGTACGAGATCCTCGCCGGGGCGGAAGGCTCCTTCGTCGTGCTCATCGGGCCCGAGGGCGGCCTGTCGCCACGGGAGGTCGCATTGCTCCAGGCGTCGGGGTTCCGACGCGTATGGCTGGGCGACGGGGTGCTGCGCACCGAGACGGCGGCGCTGTACGCCCTGGCCGCGGTCCGCACGATCGTGCGGGAGAGGGAGACGTGGAGACCGACTCGCGAAGGGTGAAACGCATCAAGGTGCTCGGCGTTCCCGTCGACGTAATCGACCCCGAGATGGCGCTGCGCGAGGTCGAGCTCCTGCTCGACAACGGGCAGCACAACCAGATCGTGCTGCTGTCGGTGCGGGGCCTCCTGCGGGCCCGGCGCGAGCCGGAGCTCGCCCGCACCCTGCGGGACGCCGCACTCGTGCTTCCCGCCTCCGTGGGCGTGGTGCGCGGTGCCCGGTTCCTGAAGGCCGGTCAGCCGAGCCTCTTCAACACCTTCGATCTCGTCATCCGGCTCCTGAGCCTCGCGGAGCGCCTCAAGGGATCCGTGTACCTGCTCGGAGGAACGAAAACCGTCATCGAAACCGCCGAGAAGAACCTTCGGGGCTCGTTCCACGACATCCGGGTGGTCGGCCGGTACAACGGCTTCTTCCCGCGCCCCATGGAAGCCGACATCGTCACGGCCATCAAGAAGTCGGCGCCCACGCTTCTGCTGGCGGGCACGGGCCTGCCGGGCCGCGAAACCTGGCTCCAGCGCCACCGCCGGGAACTGGCGCCCGGTATCTCACTGTGGGCGGGCAATTGCTTCGAGATCTTCGCGGGCACCGAGCGGCAGGCTTCACCGCGCCTGCGCCGGACCGGCCTCGCCGGCCTCTCGGGTTTCTGGCGCCAGCCCTGGCGAATCGTCCTCGTCTTCCCCCACCTCTGGTACGGCGTGCTGCTCGTCATCCACCGCGTGTTCCATCCGTAGCCATGGATGTCGCGGGGTAGGTGACGCCCCAGGGGTCGGCCGGCGCGCCTACTCGATGTCCGACAGCTGCAGGTACTCGTAGACCTCGTGCAGGCTTCGGTCCAAACGCCGGGTCACCAGCCGGCCGAGGGACCGGCGGAAGAATGGGATCATAAGCAGGAACCCGACGAAGTCGGTGATGAACCCGGGGGTGAGCAGGAGGACGGAGCCCACGAGGATGCCCGCGAGGTCGACGAACTCCGACCCGGGGTACTCGTGGCGCCGGATGCGCGCCCGCAGGCGCTCGAGGGTGACGCGGATCTCGCGCAGGGCGATCAGCATCCCAAAAAGGCCGACCACCGCCGCGATCGCGAGGATGAGGTAGTTGCCGATCACCTCGCCGAGCCACAGGAAGAGGAAGATCTCCGCGATCGGCACGATCGAGTACAGCAGCAGGATGAAGATCAGCCGGAACAGGAAGTCCTTGTCGAGGAAGCGGAACAGCAGGCGCAGCTCGATCATGGCGTCCGCAGTGTAGCAGACGCTGCCGTGCGCGACAACGGCGCCATCCCGGTGTAGCATGACAGCCACAGCCCGAACGGGGAGGCGCGCATGCGGATAGGCATCCTCACGGCCCAGGACACCTGGGAACTCACCCGGACCGGCCCGGCGGCCAGGCATCTCGCGCACAGTCTCGAGCGCCACGCGAGGACGGCCGAAGCGGTTGCAGCGGCTCTGGCAGCCCGCGGCCACGAGACGGTGGCGGTCCCGGTCGACGGGTCGCTGCAGTCCCGCCTGCACGAGGCAGCGGTCGACCTCGTCTTCAACACCTACTTCGGGCCGGGGCGCCGGCAGGACCAGGCCTGCATCGCGTCGCTGCTGGAGTACGCCGGCCTCCCGTTCACGGGGGGAGGCGCCGCGTGCCACTACCTCGGCCTCTCCAAGCCGCTGTCCAAGCTCCTCTTCATGGCGCACGCAATTCCGACGCCGCCGTTCGTCGACACGACCGGCCTCGAGCACCCCGCCATCGGCGAGGCCGCGGCCGCGATCGGGTTCCCCCTCATCGTGAAGACCGCCGCCGAGGGAGAAGGAATCGGCCTGGACGAGGGCTCCGTCGTCAGCACGCCCGACGAGCTGGAGCGCGCGGTGGCCCGGGTCACCGCCGCGTTCACCGAAGCTCCCCTGATCGAGCGGTTCCTGCCGGGCCGCGAGTTCACGGTCGGCGTGCTCGACGGGACGCCGCCGGTGGTGCTCCCGATCCTCGAGCTCGTGCTCGGGCCCACGGGCATCTACTCCTACGACGCGAAGGTGTCGGGCGGCGTGGACGAGCGCTGCCCCGCGCCCCTCGAGGAGCCCGTCGCCCGGAACATGGGGGACCTGGCCGTGCGCGCCGGCCGGGCGCTGGGGTGCCAGGACTGCTGGAGAGTCGATTTCCGCATGGACGCCGGGGGCAGCGTGTTCGTTCTGGAAGTGAACACCCTCCCGGGTCTCATGCCCGGCTACAGCGACCTTCCGAAGATCGCCGAGGCAGCTGGCCTCGACTACGAGCGGCTCGTCGCCGCGATCCTCGCGTCGGCAGCGCGTCGCGACCAGGGGAGCTAGCGGCTCCCCGGCTTCAGCCCTCGAGGTCCGGTCCCTTGTCGGCCCGCCCCTTCTCGCGCAGGTTCCGGAGGAAGCGCTGCATCGCGTCGTGCGCAATGTCCTTGCAGCCCAGGCCGAAGGCCAGCGCGGCGCCGAAGGCCAGCGCGGCGAAGAGAATCTGGAACATCGCACTGATCAGGGTCCGGCTCAGGTTGATCTGATCGAGGGCGAGGCCGAGCACGAGTACGATCCCGGCGATCTTCACGGCCCGGGCGAGGAGGCGCGCGTACGGATACGCCGCATTGCGCGCGAGGGTCATCACGAAGTTCCCGATGAACGAGACCACCACCAGGCCGACGATCACGATGAAGAAGGCGGCGAGGATCTGCGGCACCGAGGCGGCGAGCTGCTGGGAGAAGGAGGTCACCACCTTGATGTCCAGCAGCCGGGAGAGCTGGAAGAACGTGACGACGAGCACCGCCCAGTAAGCGAAGGTGCCGACCAGGCGGGAGGGCTGCCGGCTCACCTGACCCTTGCGGAGAAACTCCGAGATGCCGATCCGCGCGCACAGGATATCGAACCGGATGAGCGGCAGGAGCTTCCAGCAGATGAGGCGCAAGAGGAAGGCCGAGCCGCCTCCGACGGCGAGCACCATGAGGGCGAGTACCCACGTGGGGAGGGACCGGAAGAAGCCGCCGACGGCCTCGAAGATGCTAGCCATGCCTGCGCTCCTTTCGACGGGGTACGGGCGCGACGCCTCCGACCATCTGCCGGATCTGCCGCAGCGTCAGCCCCGCGAGACCGAGGCTCTCCACGGTCCTCCCGGCAGCACGGTAGTCGGTGCCGTGCAGCATCGAGCCGAGGTCGATGATCATGTCGGTCACCGGTGTCGGCACGCCGAGCATGGCGCCGAGGGAGGCGATCGGCACGAGGCTCATCGGCACGTCCTCCGAGATGTAGCGGTGCGCAATGCTCTGGGGCGCGCGGATCCCCCGGTAGCTCTCGGTGTTCCTGATGGCTTCGCAGAGGTCCCGACCGGGCGAGTCGTAGCTCAGGTACAGCCACTCCCGGGCGGACATGCTGCGGATGCCCAGCGCGGAGGCCACGCGCAGGCGCTCCGCGTCGACGCGCTCGAGCACCTTCGCCACCGCGGGCGTGATACCCTGGAGGTAGTAGTCGAAGTCGCCGTGCGTCGCCTCGATCCATCCCGCGTTCAGGATCGTGAGGGCGGGATGGAACACCGCGCCGATGTTCTCCAGGCTCGTGGTCAACACGTTGCTGCCCGCCACGAACTGCGGGAACGGTCCGTTCAGGATGCCGAGCGCCTCGGGGATCCAGTAGGAAGGCAGCGTCGCTAGCGGGTTCGCGTTCTTGATCCGGAAGATGTGCGCCTCCCACGGCGAGAGAGCGCGCGAGGCGTACAGGAAAGTCTGCGTCTCCGCGACCACCACCGCGGCCGTGACACCTCCGTCCGCGAACACCTTCCGCAGCTCCAGCGCTCCGCCGGTGCGGCCGGGGTTCAGCACGACGAGCTGCCCGTCGCGCAGGTGCGGCGCCATGAGCGCGGCGAGGCTGCGGTGGGCCGTGGCCGGCGTCACGACCATCACCACGTCCGCGCTGCGCACGGCTTCGCCCATGTCAGAGGTCGCCAGCTGCACGGGCCCGAACCCGCTGACCGCTCCGTCCACCTTGATGCCGCCGTGCCAGCGCACGCCGTGCAGCCGGTCCGCGGTTCGGTTGTAGAGCGTCACGGGGTAGCCGAGGATGCCGAGGTGGCCGGCCATCGCCAGGCCGCCGTTTCCCGCACCCACTACGCACCAGCGCGCCTCCGTGCCCTTCGCCCGAACGCCGCGGAGCAGGACGGTCAGCCGCTCGTCGTCCCGCCGTTTCCCGCTCATGCCGCGGCTCCTCCTGCCAGGAAAGCGCGCGCCCGGGCGATCCGCTCCTCCACCGGCAGCGGCACTCCCCGGTCGTCCACCAGCCGGACCGACCCCCGGATCGCCCGCGTGCGCCATGCAACCGCGGCCGAGAGTTCCTCGCGGCACTCCCACAGGTACGGCACCGGCAGGAACCCCGCAGCGAAAACGCGGTACAGACCGGCAGGGCTCCAGGGGTCGGGGACCGACGTCTCGATGGCCCGGATGACCGCGCGCGACTCCGCCAGGAGATCCCGCGTGCGCGCCCGCACCTCGGGGTCGTTCCCCATGTCGTCGACCAGCCCCCGCGCGCGCAGCCGCCGGTACTCGGCGAGCGCATGACGGGTGATCTGCACGCTCTCGGCGATCACCGGCGGGTCCGCGAACCGGACGGCTTCCGAGAAGCTCACCACGTGAACGATCGGCGGGCTCGCCGCATCGCCGGGCTCGATGTCGTCCATGAGCGCCGTGGCCGCCGCGAGCTGCGCCTTCGCCTTCGCCGGGTCCGCCGAGAAACAGTCGAGCCCTGCGCGCGGCTGCAGGACGACCCGGAAGTCGCGGTCCTCCAGTTCCCGCAGCAGCGCCTGCAGGGCGCGCGACTTCGCGAGGTCCTGTACGCCCCACGTATGCTTCGGAGTGTTCAGCATGGTCTGCGCGACCAGTGTGCGCACACCGATCTCCTTCGCCGCGCGCGCGGCGAGCCAGCCCGAAACCACGCAGGTCGCGTCGTCGGCGCCCCGGAAGGCGAAGTGGTGCGGCACGTTCGGCTCGTAGGGTTTCCCGACCGAGGCCACGTGACGCAGCGCGGCGAAC
>JAPLSM010000105.1 GCA_026398635.1 Spirochaetota bacterium
GTCTCGAGGCGATGATTCACAGCACCTCCAAGCCGGCGGCGAAGCGCCTGCTCGCGCTCGGCGGCGTGCGCACGCCGGCCTGGATGCCGGCCACCACGGCCCTGGCGGCCCCGCCGCACTTCCCCCCGTCGTGGATCGTGAAGAACTCGTGGGAGCACGCTTCCCTCGGCCTCGACGACGCATCGGTGGCTGCGGATGCGGCTGAGCTCTGCCGGGCCATCGAGCGCCGGGCGGCCGTCGAGGGACTGGAGAACCTCTTCCTTGAGGAGTTCGTGGACGGCCGGGAGTTCAACCTCTCCGTGCTCGGCCGCCGGGGCGCCGAGCCCGACGTGCTCCCGCCGGCAGAGATCCGCTTCGTGGAGTTTCCCGCCGGGAAGCCCCGCATGATCGGCTACAGGGCAAAGTGGGACGAGCGCTCGCGCGAGTTCAGCCACACGCCCCGGACGTTCGAGTTCCCGCCGGCGGACGCGGCGCTGCTCGCGGACCTCGCGGCGATCTCGCGCCGCTGCTGGAGCCTGTTCGGCTTGCGCGGTCACGCGCGCGTCGACTTCCGGGTCGACGGGAACGGCGTGCCGTGGGTGCTCGAGGTGAACGCCAACCCCTGCATCTCGCCCGACGCGGGCTTCGCGGCCGCGGCGGCCCGGGCGGGACTGTCGATGCGCGACACGGTCGCCCGGATCGTGGCCGACACCCTCGGAAAGGAATCCCCATGAGCATCACCCTGCGTCGGGACGTGCGCGCCGGCGACCCGGTGGTCGTCCGGGACATCACGGAGTCCACCGGCTTCTTCTACACGGAGGAGGTGGGCACCGCGGTCGAGCTGGTCGAGGAGCGCCTGGCGAAGGGCGAGGCGAGCGGGTATTCGTTCGTCTTTGCCGACGACGGTGGGCGGACCATCGGGTACGCCTGCTTCGGCCCCATTGCCTGCACGAAGGTGAGCTTCGACCTGTACTGGATCGCCGTGCACGCGGACGGACGGGGGAAGGGCTTGGGTACGATCCTTCTCGACGAGAGCGAGCGCCTGATCCGGGAGGCCGGCGGCCGCCGGATCTACGCGGAGACCTCGTCCCGCCCGCTGTACGAGCCGACCCGGGCGTTCTACCTGGCCCGGGGATACCGCGAGGAGGCGCGCCTCGCGGAGTTCTACGGGCCCGGCGACGCGAAGGTGATCTATGTCAAGGAGGTCTGACCGGGGGCTCAGCGGCGCCTGAGGAGCTCCACCGCCTCCCGCGGGGCGCGGATCAGCTCGGGGGCCGCGTCCGCGGGCACCGCGCACCCCGGCCCCGCCATGAATCCGCCGCCGGCAGCCGCGCGCGCCGCGGCGAGTACTGCGTTCACGATCTCCCGGGCCGTGAGCTGCGTGGTGCGGATCTCGTCCATCCCGCCGACGAGGCACCGGTCGGTGCGGTCCCGGACCGCAGCGATCGACGGGTTGTCGTGCAGGTGCGACCAGTTCAGCGCTGCGACGGGGTAGCCGAGCACCCGGTCCATGTCGAGATGCCTGCCGTGGATGTGGCCCACCAGGAGCGGTCCGACCGACGCGGCCGCCTCGATCACCCGCAGGTCGAACGGCCGGACGAACCGCGCGAACTCCTCCGCCGAGAGGCCGTCGCCCTCGGCGCCGTTCACCGAGAGGAAGATCCCGCCGATGCCCGTGCGGGCCGCGGCGCGCACGTAGCGCACGAGGTTCTCGGTGCAGCACGCGAGCCAGTCGACGAAGCGTTCGGGCGCCTCGCGCATGAGGGCCGCGGCCTGCCGCTTCATCGTGCGCCGGGCGATGCCGAGAGGGTTGAACACGGTTTCGATCACCAGCGCGTCGCGTCCGACGGCGCGGACGGCCCGCGAGAGGGCCGCAAGCTGCTCGCGGAACGACGGCTCGTCCATGTCGAGCGCGCCGAACCGGGCCAGGTCGTCGGCGGTCTCCACCGACGGGAGACCCGCGGGCATCGGCCACGGCCGGTCGTTCATCATCTTGAGGAAGTCGAAGTCGTAGTGGCGAAAGTATGCGACCGCCACGTCCGCGGCCGCCCGACCGGCCATGAACTGGGTGCCGAAATGGTACCAGACGGATGCAGGCGGCCGGTCGATGTCGGTCATCCGTCCCTCGAGCGCCGCGACGACTCGCTGTCGCTTGGTCATGGCGTTACGCTCCCCGGCCGCAGGTCGTCCCACTTGGGGTGCCGGCCCAGGTACGCAGCGACGTACGGGCACGAGGCGGTCACGTGCAATCCCTGCTCCCGCGCCCACGAGAGTCCGGCTGTGACGAGCCGCTCGGCGATGCCGCGGCCGCGCAGGGCAGGGGGAACGAAGGTGTGGACGAACGCGGCGGTCGTCGGGTCGCTCCGCGTATACTCGAGCACGCCTTCCGCGCCGTCCTCCCGGACGGTGAAGGCGCCGCGCTCGGGATCGTGCTGCACAGGGGTGTCCATGGGGGGAGTATAGTGCGGCGGCGGCGCGGAGTGTAGCATCCTGTCGTGGCCGCCGTTGTCCGTCTGCGCACGAAGCTCTTCTTCTGGCTGATCCTGGGCACGCTCTCGGTGTTCTACGCTGAGGTCGCCGGCGGATCCGCGCCGTTCCCGTTCTACGACGCGTGGGGCCTGTACGCGGTGCTCCCGCTGTACACGCTGCACATCGTGTTCCTGTCGTTCGCTGTGCTGCGGCCGGGCCGGCGTGTCCCCATCACCGCCCTGTTCTGCGCCGGCGCCGTGTTCGGACTCTACGAGGCCTGCATCACCAAGGTGATCTGGGATCCCACGTGGGGGGAGAAGGGGCTCGCCGTCGGGGGGGTGTACCTCGCGCAGACGGCGATGCTCGTCCTGTACTGGCACCCGTTCATGGCCTTCCTCGTCCCCCTGCTCACGTCGTCCACGGGGGTGCTGGACTCGGTGCCGACCTTCCTGGGCCCTGCCGTGCGGACCCCGCGCGTCTTCATCGGCGTCTCCAAGGCGGTCAATTCGCCGACCCCGCTGCACGCCCTCGTGTCGGTCCTTTCCTCTGCGGCCGTGCCCGGGCTCCTCGTGCTCCTTTGGCTGCGCGCGCCGGGGGCAGATCGGCGGGTCGGGCTCACGCTGAGCGAGCTACTGCCCGACGGCCGGCAGGGGCTCGTGATCGGGGTGCTGCTGGCTGCGTACTACGTGGTGACGGGGTTTTGCATCCGTCCCGAGGCGATGCCCCGCACGATCGTGCCCCACCTGACGGTCTGGGCCTTGTATGTGTTGTTCTGCGGCCTGGCGATTGGGGTGATCGTGCGAGCGGCGCAGCGGGATTCCGCGGCCCCGCCCGCCGGTGCGCTGCCGGCTCGTAGCGGCTTCGGTCGTGTTCGTCGCTTCCCTCGCTGCCATCTCGGCTGCGCTTTCGCCGTTCAAGGCCGCAGCCGGCGCCCTCTCGATGGCGGCCGGGTTGCTCGGCATGGCCACGGGGCTCGCGCTGGTCGCCGCGGCCGTTGTCGCCATTGTCCGTCGGCCGTGATACTCTGCGGGCATCGGAGGTGCCTGCGATGAGCGATTCGCCCTCGCCCGAACCGAAGGATCAGCCGCCCGTGCAGGGCAACAAGCCGGCCTGGATCGGCGGTGTGGTCCTCGTGGCTGCAGGGGTCTTCCTGCTCCTGGGGAACCTCACCCGGTTCTCCCTGCAGAACTGGTGGGCCGTGTTCCTCCTGATCCCGGCGGCCGGATCGCTGTGGACCGCCTACACGATCTGGCGGCGCAACGAGTGGCGCTTCAACGCGGCCTCGCGCGGCCCGCTGATCGGCGGCCTCGTCCTCGTGTTCCTCGCGGTGATCTTCCTCTTCAACCTCGACTGGGGCCGGGTGTGGCCGGGCTTCCTCATCATCGTGGGAGGAGGACTCCTGCTGACGGGGATCGGGGAGCGCTGAAGCAGCCCGCGCCGGCGCGCTGCCGGCGAACGGCGGGCGCGGCCTGAGCCGCGCCCCGGCTACACGCCGCCCGAGATGTAGCGCTCGAGCTGGCTGATGCGGAACTCCTGCTGGGAGATCACGCTCTCCTGCACCGAGATGTGAGCCTTCACCACGTCGCCGATCGAGATCACGCCGACGAGCCTGCCGGCATCCATGACGGGCAGGTGCCGGATGCGCTTGCCGGTCATCAGCGTCATGCAGTCGTGGATCGTGGTCGAGGGCTCCACGTAGAGCACCTTCTCGGTCATGATCTCCTTCACCCGGGTGGTGCGCGAGGCGCGTCCCTTGATGATGATCTTGCGGGCGTAGTCCCGCTCGGAGAAGATGCCGTTGACCGCGTTCTTCTCGTCGACGACCATCACGGCGCCGAGGTTCTTATCGGCCATCAGCTCGAGCGCCTCGTAGACGGTCGCGTTCGGCCGCACGCTGTAGACCTCGTGCCCCTTCGCTTCGAGCAGATCCTTCACGGTGTCCATGTCCGGCTCCTTTCGGCTGGCTGCAGGGATGGTGGAAGGATGCGGTATCGGACCAGCGTTGTCAACTTTTTTTACACCACCGTTCCGAGGCGGCCGCCGGAATCGCGACCGGAATGACGATTGCCGTCGCGGGCGGTATCTTTCCGGCGTGATCACATTACATCGGACCGGACGCTGCCGGCCCCAGGCCTTCCCTCGGGCAATGCTCCTGCTCGCCGTCCTCGCGACGTTCTGCGCGGTGCCCCTCGCGGCGAAGGAGCTCGCCGCAGAGCAGGGAGCATCGATTGACATGCCGTCCGGGTTC